>JBEDKF010000001.1:0-4974 GCA_041172305.1 Actinomycetota bacterium
GAGCAGGCAAAAGCCGAAGCCGCGCGAATTGTTGAAGAAGCACAGGCTGCCGCCGAGAAGGCGAAGTCACTTCTCAAGATTGAGCTGGACGCCATTCGCAATCGTTTTAGAGACGAACAGTCACAGCCCTAGGCTGCACTTCAAACTCGGCTTCGAGCACGCTTCCCATTGGGTCGCCATCCAATTGAATGAACACCGGGTTCTCCGGACGAACTCGAATCTTTTTGCCGTTCAAGTTTTCGAGGGTCTTCACATCGGCGGTTTGGTCAATCAGGTGACGCAGCTGGCGGTTCTCGCGGAGGTTTGACACCCAGGTCACTCGACCCCAAAAATCGATCCAGTTCCAGAAGCGGCGCGGGCCAACCGCAGCAACATCCAGGATGCCGTCATCCAGGCTCGCGTCGGGCATTAGCGTGATGCGGCCAGGTAGCCAACCCACGTTGCCGATGATCAGTGAAACGACCTTTAGATTGCGGGGTTCGCGACTGTCAACCGAAACATCCATGCGCTCGAAAAGAGTCGGCAGCGATTTGATTCCGCCGTCGATGTAGGCGAACCAGCCGATCGCCTTCTTGAGCTTCGGGTCTGTCTTTTGAAAGATCTTCGCGTCGAGCCCCATACCGGCCATCACCGAGAAGACGCGTTCGGCCCGAGTGCCATCTTCATGGATGATTCGCACCAGCCCTAGGTCAATCGGGTGGCGGTTGCCATGCAACCCGCGATCGATTGCCCCGCGAAGGTCATAAAGGTCAATCTTCAGGTTGCGAGCGAGCACGTTGCCGGTGCCGGCCGGAAGGATGCCCAGCGTTACGCGGTCACCAAGCCGGTTCAAGCACAGTGCCTCAACAACTTCACGGATGGTGCCATCGCCACCCGAAATCAGAATGTGAGTCGCGCCTTGGGCGATTGCACGCAGCGCTTGTTCGCCACCCTGCTCGGAGGCCGAAGTCTCAAGCCACAGAGTTGGCTCCCAACCTAGAGGCATGACGGCGGGCTCGATTGCAGCGGTCAACTTGCGCCTGGTGGTTTTATCCGGGTGGAAGATGACGGCAACGCGTTGCTTGGCAGCGTTGGTATTCTTCGGCGTTGTCCCCATGCCATTAGCCTAAGTCGAATCGACGCTCGAGCACACCCCTCGGGTAGGCTTAACCCGTGATTGACAGCAACCTTCTTCGTGAAAACCCAGACGCCATCAAGGCATCCCAGCGCGCTCGCGGCAACGACGAGTCGATTGTCGACGACGCGGTTGCGGCCGACGCTAACTGGCGCAAGTGCCTGCAGGAGTATGAATCACTTCGCGCCGAGCAGAACGCTGCCGCCAAGTTGGTTGGTGCCGCGTCTAAGGAAGACCGCCCAGCTCTCATCCAAGCCGGCCAGGTTCTTGCCGAGAAGGTAAAGGCCGCCCTCGAGGTTGCCAACGCGGCCGAGGTTCACCTAAACACCCTGATCTGGAAGATCGAGAACGTAGTCATCGAAGGCATTCCCGCCGGCGGCGAAGAGAACTTCACCGTAATCAAGGAGGTCGGCACCAAGCAGACCTTCGACTTCGAGCCTCGCGACCACGTAGCTCTTGGCGAATTGCTAGACATCATCGACATCGAACGCGGCGTCAAGGTTTCTGGTTCACGCTTCTACTTCCTCAAGGGCTGGGGCGCACGCCTAGAGCTAGCCATGATGAACATGGCACTCGACCTAGCCAGCAAGCACGACTTCACGGCTCTGATCACCCCGACCCTGGTTCGCCCAGAGGTTATGGCCGGCACCGGGTTCCTAGGTGAGCACTCGGATGAGATCTACTATCTGCCTGCAGACGACCTATACCTAACCGGCACCTCTGAGGTCGCGCTCGCCGGATACCACCGCGACGAGATCATCGACCTTTCGGCTGGCCCACTTCGCTATGCCGGTTGGTCAACCTGTTACCGCCGCGAGGCCGGTTCGGCTGGACGAGACACCCGTGGAATTCTTCGCGTGCACCAGTTCAACAAGCTCGAGATGTTCAGCTACATCAAGCCAGAAGAGGCCGAGAACGAACACCTCAAATTGCTTGCACTCGAAGAGGCGATGCTTCAGGCCTGCGAGCTTTCATACCGCGTGATCGACACCGCAGCCGGCGACCTAGGTTCAAGCGCTGCGCGCAAGTATGACTCTGAGGCCTGGGTGCCATCACAGCAGACCTACCGCGAACTCACCTCGAGCTCGAACTGCACCACCTACCAGGCTCGCCGCCTCAATGTGCGTTACCGCGACGAGAACGGCAAGACTCAGACCGCTGCGACCCTCAACGGAACCTTGGCCACCACGCGTTGGTTGGTTGCGATTCTTGAGACCCACCAGCAGGCTGACGGTTCGGTTCGCATCCCAGCCGCGCTTCGCCCATACCTGGGCGGCATCGAAGTTATCGAGCCAAAGGCCAAATGAGTTCAACGCCAATAGCAACCGGGGATGACCGCTGGCTAATCGCCATCGACATCGATGGCACGCTGGTGCACGACAACGGCTACCTGTCACCTCGAGTCGTTGCCGAAGTCGAACGAGTTCGCGCACTCGGTCACGAGATCGTCGTGGCCACCGGTCGCAGTGCTGCAAACGCCATCCCAGTGGTTAACTCGGTGGGCATCAAGCACGGTCACAGTGTTTGCTCTAACGGTGCGGTCACTATCGAGGTCGACCCAATTCACCCTCGAGGGTTCAAGCCGGTTGAAGTAATCACGTTTGACCCGACCGCGGTTCTCGAGCGCCTAATCAAGCACCTGCCGGACGCGCATTTTGCCGTTGAGACCGCCAACGGCGACTATAAATTTCACAAGGCTTTCCCAGCGTATGCGCTTGGCGCAAACAACATCGAGACCCCGCTTGAGCACCTGATTGGCGAGCCGGTCAGCCGCGTTGTTGTGCTCTCACCTGGTCAATCGGTCGAAGACTTCTTGGACGTCATTGCCGAGGTCGGCCTGCATTCCGTTTCTTACGCAATCGGATACACCGCATGGTTGGACATCTCACCAGAGGGCATCAGCAAGGCATCGGCTCTCGAGGCTCGACGCCAGGCTCTTGGCATCGCCCCCGACAAGGTCATCACCATCGGTGACGGTCGCAACGACATCTCGATGTTTGAGTGGTCGCGTGCCGGCGGAGGCCTAGCTTTTGCCATGGGCCAGGGCCCAGATGAGGTCAAAGAAGCGGCAACCGCTGTGACGGCATCGGTCGAGGATGACGGAGTTGCCCAAGTGCTTGCCGCCTTCGAAGGCATCTTGTTTACACACGAAGCCCGCTAGTTCGGCTGCCAGCTTTCGCCATTCGACAGGTCGAAGTTTTTCCTCTAAACTTGAATGCACGGAAGCGTGCCGGAGCGGCCGAACGGAACAGTCTTGAAAACTGTCGTAGTTAATAGCTACCGTGGGTTCAAATCCCACCGCTTCCTCCAGATGAAACCCCAGCCCTATAAGGCTGGGGTTTTCTCTTTACCCGAGTGGTGGCCCAGTTACTCCGAGTTTCCTGTGAGGTCTGGATTCACCAACGCGGCTGACTTAAACTAGATGTTCATGAAAAATCCATTTGCGCGCAAGAAGACGACCGACCTGAACAAAGCCCCAAAGGGTTTTGCTCGCCACGGCCGCATCCGCGTGCAGTCAAAGCGAAGCGCTCTCGGTGGCCTCGTATTCAAGGGTTTGGCAGCCGCTCTTGGCGGCGTTATCGCGATTGCTGGCATTTCGGTTTGGGATATCTCAAACACCATCCGTGCGAACGGCATTGAGCTAAAGGGCCCGAAGATTACGGCCGCTGACCTAGATGGCCCAATCAACATGTTGCTCATCGGCTCGGATAGCCGCGCCGGTCAAGACAAGAAGATCTTCGGCAACGAAACATCCGTGCTCGCCGACGTCCAGATTTTGCTTCACATATCTGCCGACCGCAAGAACGCCGTTGCGCTGAGCTTCCCTCGTGACCTGCTTGTGCCGTGGCCTGCATGCCCGAGCACCTCTGGCGGCTCGGGTTACCTCCCGCAGAGCCTCGGCCAGATTAACGCGACCATCGCCAACGGCGGGCCAGGATGTTCGTTGCTCACCATCGAGCAGCTCACCGGCGTGAAGATTCCATACTTAGCAACGATCAACTTCTCGGGCGTCATCGAGATGTCGAACGCGATCGGTGGTGTCGACGTCTGTGTTGCTCGCCCGATTCACGACCAATACACCTTCTTGAACCTCGAGGCAGGAAACCACAACCTCAAGGGCATGGAGGCGCTGCAGTTCTTGCGCACCCGTCACGGTGTTGGTGATGGTTCAGACCTAAGTCGCATCTCAAACCAGCAGGTGTTCCTAACCTCGCTGCTTCGCAAGATCAAGAGCGAGGGTGTGCTCAACAACCCGATTCAGCTTTATTCACTTGCGAATGCTGCGGCTCGCAACATGCAGCTTTCGACTTCACTAACCGACGTCAACGTGATGATTGGCATCGCCTCTGCTCTGAAGTCTGTCGATCTAGACAAGATGACCTTCCTTCAGGTTCCAGCTCACGGTGGATTGCCTGCCCCATATTCGGGTCGCGTAATGCCTAACTACGACCAGGCCAACCTGATCTTCCAAAAGCTAGTCAACGACGAGCCGATCATTATCGACAAGGCAAACACCGGCTCAGGTGCTGTAGCCCAGGGCGGCTCGACCGCCTCGCCGACGCCGACTCCATCCAAGTCTTCGGCTCCTGGAAAGTCGGCAACCCCGACCCCAACTCCAACTGCCACCGCTTTGCCTGATTGGGCGCGCGGAACCAACGCGGCCACCACCACCTGCTCTGGCTAATCCCCGCTCAGCTGTCGGCGATTCAAGCTCGGCTTTCGGTGTTGCCAAGTTTCGACTAAACTAGACCAGTCCGAGGAGTCGTCGCATAGCCCGGTCGAGTGCGCCCGCCTGCTAAGTGGGTAGGGAGGTTAAATCTCCCTCGAGGGTTCAAATCCCTCCGACTCCGCCACGGATG
>JBEDKF010000002.1:0-3464 GCA_041172305.1 Actinomycetota bacterium
GTCACGAACATGTTCTACGTGATTGCCCTGTTCCTTGCCGCAGCAATCTTCTTTGCCAGTGGAGCCGGAAACACTAAGGGTGCCGGCTCAGCTCACTAATTGGCGGAGTACATTTCGTGCACCGAAACAGGAACTAAAAGTTTTCCCTCGATGCCCGCTGTGATTCTTGCGACGCTTGGCGCATCGTTGTGTGCCTGCCATAGTTCGCGACTGGTCCAAGCCTCGATGAACCAGAGTCGGCCGTCGATCTCCTGAAACAGGTCGTAGAAGACGCAGCCCTCTTCGGTTCGAACCTCGACCGCCACCTCGGCAAGAAGTGAGCGCACCTCATCCGAGAATTCCGGCTTGGGCTGAAAGATTGCAACTACCTGGCATTGGGTCATTGTGTTCTCCGATTCTTAGAACTTTAGAAAGGCAAGGCTGACGGCGAGGGTGAACATGATGACGGCGATGATGCTGTCGAGAACCTTCCAGAACACCGGCTTCGACATGAATCGCGAGGCAGCTCTTGCGCCATAGCCAATCGAAAAGAACCAGACAACACTGGCAAGCATCGCGCCGAATGCGAAAAACCACCGGTTTTCGCCGAAAGTGTTGCCGATGCCGCCCACGAAGATAACTGTGTCCAGATAGACGTGCGGGTTGAGCAGGGTTAGGCCGACGATTGTCGCGGCCACTTTGCCTGCCGACTTGCTTTCGGTGCCGCTGGCATCCAGGGATTGCGTCTTGGTGGCGCTGATGATCGACTTGATTCCGAACCAGGCTAGATAGGCAACGCCGACCCAGCGAATGACTTCAAGCAGCCAAGGCAAGCCCGAAATAACTGCTCCCAAGCCACCGATTCCAAGGGCGATCAGCGCCGCATCAATCACGGAACAGATGATTACAACAAGGAAGACGTGCTGTTTCTTCAGCCCCTGGCGAATGACGAAAGCGTTCTGAGCACCAATGGCGATGATCAGTGACAGTCCGGTCAAGAACCCAGGTACGAAAGCAAACATGGTTGAAGTTTAGTAGCGCCTAGTCGCGGGTCTTTGAACGCGGCCAGAGGGTGATCGCGAGAGCACTGGCCCCGATCAGTGCCGACAGAATTCCACCCTCGGTGATGTTCATCCAGACATACAAGCCGAAGGCCGTTGACCCCGCGGAGAGGATGACGGCGAAGGCTCGATTTCCCTTGCTGTACCTCGTGAGAATGCTCAACAAAACCGCACCGATGCTAAGGCCGGTGAAGCTCATGACGGTGAACAATCCAAGGTATTCGTCTTGCATGGTTATCCCTACTTTTTTGATGCCGGGTGGTCCATGCGCATGTATACCCCGCCCTTTTTGAGTTCATCAATCATCTGATTCAGGCGCTTCGCACGAATGTCTGGTCGCTCGGCACGGTCGATCCATGCCACGTAATCATTGCGCTGGTATGGAGGGCGGTGGTCGTAGTCCGCACGAACCGCGTTCTCTTCGAGTGCAACCTTGATGTAGCCAGGCATCTCATAGAGCTTGCGTCGAAGATTGCCCTTCTTATCTCGCGGCTCTCGACTGTTCATGCCTAAAGCCTAAGCGGATTACTTGGTGAAGTAACCGGTGTCACCGACGAGCACGGTGTTGTTAGCAGGAGCCGGAGCCTCAGCAGCCTTCACAATCTCGGCAGCGAACTCTTCGACGTTGTAAAGCTTGCCAACAGCTTCCTTGCGCGCATCGATTGCGCCAGGGTTTAGTCGGTCAAGCAGGGTCGCGGTCACGGTGCCCTCGATCATGTCGCCAGAGACCACGACAAACTCGATGCCCTTGGCGGTTAGCGCTGGGATCATGTCGCGAAGAGCGTCCTCACCGGCACGCTTCGAGAGCGCGACCGGAACATACTCAGGCATGGTTTCAACCTCACGGATGAAGTGCGCCTGGTGGCTAGTGACGAAAACGATCTTCGAACCCTCGCCAAGAAGCGGAAGAAGTGTGTTGACCAGGTTGACCTGGGCATCGCGGTTTAGCTTCATGGCATAGTCTTCGCCCTTGCCGGCTTCCATGCCGCCCGATGCGTTGAGCACTAGAAGATCAAGGTTGCCGAACTGGTCCTTCAGGGTCGCTGCCAACGCATCGATGCTCGAGTAGTCGGTTAGGTCTGCGCCCACCACAATCGCCTTGCCGCCGGCCTCGATGATGCCGTTGGCTACCTTCTCGGCACGCACAACCTTGTCGCGGTAGTTGATGGCAACGGTTGCGCCCTTTGCGGCGAGCATGCCCGCTACCTGAGCGCCAATGCCGCGCGATGAACCTGAAACGAAAGCGTGCTTACCTGCGAAAGTGTTAGTCATGCCTCAAGTTTAGTTTTATTCAGCCTGAGGGACGATTGTTTTGAGACCCCGCAGTGGCGAAGCGAAAATGAACCAGGTTGAAAGCACCGCACCAATTGCGCCGACAAGCAAAACTGGTGCGAGGCCGAACCAGGTAGCGAACGCACCGGCCAACAAAGCACTGATCGGCATCACACCCCAAACGAAGAAGCGAATCGACGCGTTCATGCGGCCCAGCAGGTGCTCTGGGCATAGCGCCTGGCGCGCACTCACCTGGGTGATGTTGAAGACCAGGCTGGAAAAACCAATCAAAGAGCCCGTGACCATCACTATAGGTAGAGCACTAGCGTCGCCAATAACTGCAGCAAGCGGAAACCCGAATGAGGCAACAGCAGAGAGCATTAGCGCAGAGATAACAGTGTTACCTTGACCGATCAACTTGCCGATCTTTGCCGCTGAAAGCGCGCCAACGAGAGCAGCTCCAGCCCCGATTGAAAAGACGAGACCGAAGAGCGCTGGCGAAACATCCATGTTTCTAAGAACGAGGATTGGCACCAGCGTGTTCACTCCAGAGTTGAAAAAGTTGAAGGTTGCAGTCGACGCCGTGATCCGCCCAATAATCGGATGCTTAGTGACAAACTTCACCCCCTCGGCGATTTCATCTCGAAGGCGACCGCGGTCTTTCTTCGCGATTGTCGACTCATCCATCTTGATCAAGCCGATCGAAAACAGACTGACAAAATACGAGATGGAGTCGGCCACCATCAAAATCGGAGCTTTGACAATGGTTAACAAGAATCCGATTACAGCCGGGCCAACGAGCATGGATGTTTGCTTTGTGGTTTCAAGTGCCGAGTTGGCCTTTGAAAGTTGATCTTTCGGAAGCATGATTGGCAACACGCTTTGATAGGCCACATCGAAAAACACATTGGCAGCGCTGATGATTGCTGCGCCCACGATGAGGTACGTAACATCTAGCACACCGGCCCACCAGGCCACCGGCACACTAAGCAACACCAGCGCGCGTACCAAGTCGGCAAATATCATGACTCGCCGTTTCAACCAGCGGTCAACCCAGGCGCCAGCTGGCAAACCAATCAATAGGAACATGCTCATCCCGGCCGCGTTCATCATTCCGATCTGCCATTCTGAGGCATGCAACATCGTGATTGC
>JBEDKF010000003.1:0-4127 GCA_041172305.1 Actinomycetota bacterium
GTCATAAACATCTCGAAACGAGTGTTTGTTGCCGGGTCACGCACTAGAGCTGCGTCAATGTCCTCGATTACTCGAGAAAATACGTTCTTTCGGGGCATTTAGTCCATCAAGTCAGAGTACAAAGCGGTCGAGAGGTATCTCTCACCGAATGAAGCCAAGATTACAACAATAATCTTGCCATCGTACTCTGGGCGGTTTGCAATCTGGTTTACGCCCCAAAGAGCCGCACCTCCAGAGATTCCAGCAAGGATGCCTTCCTGGGTTGCAGCCGCACGTGCCCAAGCGAATGCTTCTTCGTTTGGAGCGTCTAGAACCTCGTCATAGATGTCGGTGTTCAAAACTGGCGGGATGAAGTTTGCGCCGATGCCCTGGATAGGGTGGCCAGCCGGTGATCCGCCGTTCAATAGCGGTGAGGCAGCGGGCTCAACGGCGATGATCTTGATCTCAGGGTTTAGCTTCTTTAGAGCCTCGCCAACGCCGGTGATGGTTCCGCCGGTGCCGATTCCTGCAACAACCGCAGCAACCTTGCCATCGGTGTCGTTCCAGATTTCCTGTGCGGTGGTGGTTGCGTGGATGAATGGGCCGGCTGGGTTCTCGAACTGCTTGACCAGGATCGCGCCGGTCTCTGCCGCGATCTCCTGTGAGCGAGTGACTGAGCCCTTCATGCCCTCTGGGGCTGGGGTTAGAACAAGTTCTGCGCCGTAGGCGCGAAGAAGTGCGCGACGTTCCTTTGACATCGACTCAGGCATGGTCAAGATGACCTTGTAGCCACGAGCGGCGCCCACTGCGGCAAGCGCGATGCCGGTGTTGCCTGAGGTTGCTTCAATGATGGTGCCGCCAGGCTTCAATTCACCTGATGCTTCAGCCGCATCGACCATGGCGATTGCCAAGCGGTCTTTGACGGTAGAAGTCGGGTTGTAGAACTCAAGCTTCGCTGCAACGGTTGCCTTGGACGCCGGGTAGAGGCGGTTAACTCGGACTAGCGGAGTGTTTCCGAACGCTGCGGTGATGTCGTTAAGAATCGGCATGATGTTCCTTTAGTTGAAGGCCTTGAAAGCGGCTTCGTGCAGCTTTCTGTTGGTAGCGAGAACGCTCGAGGATTCCTCGGTCAATGGTCCATTCAGCGCACTGAACTCGCCACCGGCAAGTTCAACGATAGGGACAAGCGCTGCGATGTCGTAAATCTTCAAGTCATGTTCCGTAACAATGTCGACGGCCCCTTCGGCAAGCAGCATGTACGAATAAAAGTCGCCGTAAGCGCGGGTGCGCCAGATCTTTCGCGAAAGTTCCAGAAGCTCTGGCAACTTGCCCGATTGATCCCAAAGTTGAAGGTTGTTATAAGACAAGGATGCGTGTGCCAGGTCGCTGATTGCCGACACCTTCAGCATGCGTTCTGAGCCATCGATGTCTTTAGTCCAAGCCCCAATCTCAGGAGCAGCCCACCATCGGCGGCCCAATGCGGGAGCAGAAACAACTGAGAGTACGACCTTGCCGTCGACCGCCAAAGCAATCAGGCTTGCCCAGACCGGAACTCCGCGCATGAAATTGGCAGTGCCATCGATCGGGTCGATGATCCAGGTGCGTTTTGGGCCGGTGGCAGAGCCATCCGTGTTTCCAAACTCTTCGCCAATTAGGGAATCGGTTGGTCGCGCCTCGGCCAGCTTTGCCTTGAGGGCCTGCTCAACCGATCGGTCGGCGTCGGTCACCGGGCTGGCGTCTGGCTTTGTCTCAACAAAAAGATCTTGCGCGCGAAATCTTGCCAGCGAAATCGCATCGGCAATGTCAGCCAGCTCTATAGCTAGGGAAAGGTCTTCGCTGTGGGTCATAGTCGCAAGTCTATTCAGAGTCGTTTGAGCGCTTTTCGAACGGATCCGAATGCGTGGCTAGAGAGGCGATGAGTCGACGAAGCGAATCCACGCGGTGGGCTCCCGAATCGCCCAGTGCCTCCTTGGCGATGGCGACGTCGAGTTCGCAGTCGGGCGCGTCTGCCAGGTGGCTGCAGTCGCGCGGGCAGGTCTCGATTACGTGCCAAAGGTCTTCGAACGAGCGCAGGATGTTTTCGGGTTTCACGTGGCCGAGGCCGAAGGAGCGCACACCAGGAGTGTCGATAATCCAGGCATCGCTGAGTTGAATGGCTCGCACCGATGAGGAGGTGTGGCGACCACGGCCGGTCACGGCATTGACGCCGCCGGTCGCGCGGAACTGATCTGGAGCTAGGGCGTTTACGAGCGTTGACTTGCCAACACCCGAGTGGCCGACCATCACAGTCGTGTTGCCGGCTAGAAGCTTGCGAAGCTCATCCACGGATGGGTCATCCGAGCGGTTCTTGATCACCGGAATGCTAAGTCCTTCAAAGTTCTTCAAGAAGTCAGCTGGGTCGGCTAGATCGACTTTTGTAATTACAAGAATCGGCTTGAGCCCAGCATCGTAGGCTGCTGCCAGGTAACGGTCGATGAGTCGAGTGCGGGGTTCTGGGTTGGCAATTGCAACGACAATCGCCATCTGTGTCGCGTTCGCAACGATAACTCGCTCAACCTGGTCAGAGTCGTCCGCGCTGCGACGAAGCAGCGAGGTTCGGGGTTCGACTCGAACGATTCGCGCCAGCGCACCAACGGTTTCTGATGTGTCGCCAGACAGTGCGACGCGGTCGCCTACGACGGCACCGGCTTTGCGAAGCTCTTTGCCCATGGTTGCAAGAATTATGCGCTCGTCGCCTTCGAGCAGGATGTGATATCGACCCATATCTACGCCGGTCACTAGGCCAATCAGGGCCTCTTTGTATTCCGGACGCTTCTTGGTGCGAGGCTTGTTTCCCTTTGGGTTCGGGCGAACGCGCACATCTGTCTCATCCAGGTCGTTTTGGCCCGGATCTGGCTCATAAAGCCAACTCAAGCGTTGCCCTCGAGCATCTTTAGCCAGAGTTTGTCGAAATCCGGCATTGTCTTTGAGGTGGTCTTGATATCTTCGACTTCGATGCCGGGCACGCGAAGGCCGATGATGGCTCCAGCGGTTGCCATTCGGTGGTCTTCGTAGGTCTCCCAAAGCGCACCGTGCAGGTTAGCGCTCGGGTCAATCTCGAGGCCATCCGGTGTCTCACGCGCAATCCCGCCGATTCGGTTGATCTCGGTTGCAAGCGCCGCCAAACGATCGGTCTCGTGACCTCGCAGGTGAGCGACTCCACGGATGATGGTTGGCGAGTCAGCGATGGCGGCTAGGGCGGCGATCACCGGGGTGAGCTCGCCTCCGATGGATAGGTCAATGTCGATGCCATGAATCTCGCCCGAGCCAGTGATGGTCAAGCCGGCATCGTTTCTAACGATCTCAGCACCCATCTGCTGGAGGATTCCATCGAACTCGTCGCCGACCTGCGTTGTGATGTCGGGCCAGCCGGTGATGGTTACTGATCCGCCAGCAACCATGGCTGCCGCCAAGAACGGCCCAGCGTTAGATAGGTCTGGTTCGATTGCGAAGGTTCCTCCGCCGATTGGGCCTGGCTCAACGCGCCAAGTTGGGAGCCCGTTCTGTCCGTCGAGGTTTAATGTCGAAACCCTGACTCCGCGCTTTTCGAGGCAGTCTAGGGTCATCTCGATGTGAGGCATCGAAGGAAGGTGCTCGCCATCGTGTTTGAGTGTGATGCCGTTATCAAAACGGGCAGCTGCCAGAAGCAGCCCAGAGACAAACTGGCTTGATGCCGAGGCGTCGATTGTGACTTCACCACCGGTCACCGAACCGGTGCCGTGGACGGTGAAAGGAAGGGCGCTTTCGCCTTCATCCGTGACGTTGACTCCAAGTGCGCGCAGCGAATCGATAGTGGTGTTCATCGGCCGGCGTCTTGCCGCAAGGTCGCCATCAAAACGGACGTCACCATTTGCCAAAACGGACAACGGTGGAACAAATCGCATTACGGTTCCGGCGAGACCACAGTCGATGACTGCTGAGCGGTCAAAGGCTGCTGGCGTGACCCTGAGGTCACCGTTAGGCAGCTCATCGATAGTTGTGCCCAGCAGGCGAAGCGCCTGAATCATCAACGCCGAATCTCTTGAGGCCAGGGGTGCGGTGAGCAGAGTCGGCTCGTCGGCTAATGCTGAAAGCACGAGTTCACGGTTGGTGAGTGACTTCGAACCAGG
>JBEDKF010000004.1:0-3503 GCA_041172305.1 Actinomycetota bacterium
TCAGCGGCAGGGTTAGCCGTTTGCGCGGCGGCGGCGCAAAATTTCGTCGAGCTCATGTTGTTCAAGTTTGCGTGCGACGACTTTGCTTCGCACTTCATCCATGGAGGTCACTTCAGCCAACTCGACGACCTCGAGTGTTCCTTGGAATGTCTTTGGCGCCGGCAATTCAGTGCGCTCCCAGGCCCGCTCATCTACAGGCGCTTGCCCTTCCAATTCGCCGGCATATTCTCGCGCTAGAGCTGCAAAGTTATCGACACTCGGTCGACGCTCTCGGCCCTTGTTCCGCTTTGTTCTTGAAGACGATTGGCGAGGGGTGACGATGCCTCGCTCGCGATCTTGGGCTCTCTTGAACCAGGATGGCACAAAGACCAACAGCCATAGCCCGGCGACTACCGCCAGTGCCATTCCGCCAAATCCATCGAAGTTCACACTTCAAAGATATGAGTTAGCTGCCCAACTCATCCGCATTTAATTCGGTGTGTTTAATTCCATTCGGTAACTGAGCGCCCCAAGGATAGGTCAGGTTTGGCACTTGCCCCTTAACCCAGCGATTGAGAACTCCCCCGATGACTTCCTCATGGGTCAGCGCAAAGACGTAGTGATCGCGCCAAGCACCGTTGATGTGAATGTACCTCTCCTTGAGGCCTTCATGCCTGAAGCCGAGCTTCTCGACAACGCGCAGCGAGGCAATGTTTTCGGGGCGAATGTCAATTTCGGTTCGATGCAAACCAACGACATTGAATAAGTAATCGACAATCAAGGCAACCGCGGTCGGCGTGACGCCTTTGCCGGCTACTTCAGGGACAACCCAGTAGCCGATCACAGCATTGCTGACCGAGCCGTAAAGGATGTTTGCCACGTTTAGTTGACCAACTACTTCGCCCCGGTGCTCGATCACGCAGGGTAACCCACTCTGGTCATCTAACTGGCGAATCAAACCCTTCACCATCGATTTAATGTCAAACGAGTTTGGGCCAAAAGGGTTTGTGGCCTCCCATGGACGAAGCCACTCTCTGTTGCCGAGAATCAGAGCCTCGAGTGCCTTCGCATCTCGCTGGCGAAGCAACCTCAGGGTCACATCCCCATGAGTGAGAGAAAAAGTCATAGCCACGATGGCAAGATTAGTCCCATGGATGCGATCGATAAGCAGAAACGCGAATTACGCGCGGTGTTGCAATCGCGTCGCGCAAACCGTGAGTACGACCCAGAGCACGCATCTGCTCTTTGCGTTCAGATGGCCGAGCTTTGCCTGAGCAACGGTGTCACCAAAGTGGCTTGTTACCTTGCGTTCGGAGCTGAGCCAGACACCGAACTCTTCATCGACTGGGCACTTGACTCAGGTTTGGATGTTTTGATTCCGAGCTCCAACCAGGATGGTTCTCTGTCTTGGGTCAATTTCGTTGGCGACACCGAGATCGGAATATTCGGTTTCCCTGAGCCGGTCGGCGATGCAGCCGACTTAGCAAGCGCCGATCTGATCTTCATCCCAGCCTTGGCTGTAGACCGCAGTGGAATGCGATTAGGAAAAGGCAAGGGCTACTACGACCGTGCACTCGGCGAACTGGATAAGCCCGCTCCCGTGGTCGCAGTCGTTTTTGATGATGAATTTCTAGCTTCGGTTCCAACCGTTGGGCACGATCACCCGGTCGACGCCGTGATCACACCTTCTGACACAGCGCGCTTCAACGACCGGTTAAACTAGGTCCATGCCTCTTTACTCATACATCTGCAAGCAGTGCGAGCACGCTTTCGACGTGCAACAGGCACTAGCCGATGCGGCATTGACAACTTGCCCGAAATGCAATGGCGAACTCCGTAAAGTTTTCGGAAAAGTGGGCGTCACTTTCAAGGGCAGCGGCTTCTACCGCAACGACTCTGGTTCATCTAGCCAAAAAAGCAGCTAACCGCCCCTTGGTCTAGCCCCAGTGCGGCGGCTTATCTCCGCGCAGACGAGCATCGTTCGAATCAGCTCGGTCACCCCAAGCCGCATCCGAGTCTTCAAATGCGCGATCCGACGGATCGAAGAGCGGCGTTGGCCGCTTAGAAACCTGCATGCCGAGCTGCTCGGTGATGCGCAACGCAACCGCCTGAGGGTCGGAGAAAACCTCGAAGCTGTGGATGCGAATATATCGCCATCCGAGAGCCTTTAACAGACCTGGGCGAATGCGGAACCGCTCGTTCCGGTTTTCACCACGAAGGGCCCAGTCTGGCTCGATTACTGCAGCGTTTTTGGCATAGCTAACCACCAATGGCATCGATGCCGATAGCGATTCGTCGACGCGTGCTCCAAGTTTCTTCAAGCGCAAACTGAGGTCGTTAAGCATTGGGTCTGCCACGACATCGGCGGGTTCGAGTTGGGCATCCGCCGCAGAAAGCAGGTCCTTGAGAAGCAATGCGCCATTAGAAAGGCGATCTTCAGGGATGTCGGCTGCCTCGAAACAAGAAATCACTGTGATTTGATGTCTCGCACTCACCAATAGGTTCGCTAGCGACCTTCGGCCCTCTGGCTCGCTCAACTGACCAAAGTTTGAAAGCACAGCACCGTGTGAAGTGCGGCCAAAACCGATCGAGAAGATCACGCGGTCAGCATTGCGGTGGGTAAGTTCCGAGAGTGCAACCACCTCGAATTTTTCGCGACCGTGACTGCGGAAGAACTCCGATAATTCAGGGCGCTTCAACAGACCGTCATGAATTCCGGCCTTCACTCGCTCTGCATGGACAGCAGAAGCACTGACTAGCAGTAGCGACTCTTCAGGGTGCCAAGCTGCATGGTTGAAGACCTGCTCAATTGCTCGAGCTACCTCACCATCCAAGCTCTCTGTCGCACCCTCGAAGGTGGTGTTGGCACGGTTTTCGTGGCGCACGATGTCGAGGTGGTAGGTCTTGTCGCCAAGATACTCCCCTGCACTCTGCTCAAACTCGATGCGGTTTTGATAAAACTCGCGATTGATCAACTTGGCCAGGGCTTGGCTGCTGGTTCGATAGCTGCGTCGCAAAACCTCTGAACCAAAAACCCGTCTCGCTTCGCTAAACACGGATGGGCTCTGGATTTCGCGGCCGAGCGGAATTGCCCGCGGCTCAATTTCGAAGCCGGTCGGGAAGGAAATGGCGTCATCGCCAAAGGCGATCACCTGGTTCGCTCGTGTGAAGGCACCTAGGTTTTCGGCAATCGTGGTTCCAGCAGCATCCAAAACCAGAAGGACATCAAACTTTTCGCTTCGAGTCAGGTTGTCTGCGATTTCATAAGGCGAAAGAAGTTGAACCGGAGCCAACGCACGCCAGATAGTCGGCGCCGCCGATCTGAGGGTTGGGATGTCGGCGGCACCCGTTTTCAAAACCGCCTTGAGGTTTTGCGCTTCGTTCGAATTTGCCGAGAGCGCAGAGTGCCAGGCATCGCTCAAGCTCTTGGCTAGGTGTTTAGCCCCGAGTGCGATTTGGGTCTCGTATGCGTTCCTGAAGGCGTCTTCATTCGATTCGATTTGCTCTGCAGAGTATGCGAGAAG
>JBEDKF010000005.1:0-5749 GCA_041172305.1 Actinomycetota bacterium
GCGACTACATGCATGCGGTTCAGGACCAGATTCGACCATGGGTTCCTGGTGACTTCGCAACTTTGGGTGCTGACGGCTTCGGCTTCTCAGACACTCGTGCGGCCGCGCGACGATTCTTCAAGATCGACGGGCCTTCGATTGTCGTCCGTGTGCTTGAACAGCTGGTTGCTCGCGGAGAGATGGACGCATCAGTTCCTCAAATGGCTATCGATCGCTACAAGCTTCACGATGTGACTGCCGGAACTTCTGGAAACGCTGGTGGCGAAAGCTAAGCAAGCCACCCTCGATTGGCTCAAATCGATTTCGGGTGAGTTAGCAACGACCACGCTTAACCGCTTGGATGACCTGCTCCCCTGGTATCGAGACATGCCCGCCTCGCGACGCGCGTCGGTTGGGCTGGTTGCGCAAGCCGGCATATCCTCGTTCGTCGCCTGGTACAAGGATCCTGAATCTCAGCCTTGGGTTGCTGCCGATGTTTTTAGCACGGCTCCGAGAGAACTGCTTAGATCCATCTCCTTGCAGGAAACTCTTCAACTAATTCGCGTCGTGGTTCAGGTGGTTGAAGATCGAGTTGTCGAGCACGATGAAACACTGCGAGAAGCGGTTCTTCTCTACTCACGTGAAATCGCATTCTCGGCCGCAGACGTTTATGCCAAGGCGGCAGAGGCCCGTGGTCTCTGGGATGAGCGACTAGAAATTCTTGTCGTTGATTCGATTCTGAGCGGTGAAAACGAAGAAGAACTCGCCTCGCGAATCGCGGCTCTTGGCTGGCGCGCTAGAGGATCGGTCGCGGTCTTGATCGGTGACACCTCGGAAAGTGTCGATGTCGAAGCCATGCGTCGAGTTGTGCGACGCAACGATTCCGACATCTTGATCGGCATCCATGGCACACGATTGATCGCGGTTCTTGGCCATGTGAATCCATCCAAGATCACGGAAGCCGAAAATGCCTTTATGCAGTTGGCAAAGCAACTTGAACCACTTTTCGGTTCGGGCGCATTGGTCCTTGGCCCTGAAGTCACGGACATCACCCAAGCTCATAGGTCATCAAAGGCGGCTCTCGCCGGTTTTGCGGTTGTAAGAGCCTGGACAAAGGCACCTCGGCCAATTGCTGCCGACGATCTATTGGCGGAACGCGCTCTTGCTGGTGACATGCTCGCTAAGTACACGTTGACGCAACGCATCTATCGCCCCCTCGCAGAACACTCCCCGGAGCTACTAGAGACACTCGCTACCTACTTGGAAACCGGGCGCTCACTCGAGAGCACCGCTCGCGAGCTGTTTGTGCACCCGAACACGGTGCGCTATCGCCTAAAGCGAATCAGCGAAATTATTGGCTGGGATGCAACCGGTGCCCGCGAGGCGTTCATCCTTCAGGTCGCGATGGTTTTAGGCTCTATGAATGAAACAGAATCAAGGAAGCGAAGGTAGCCAAAAGTGATCGTTGTTGTTTGCCCAGGTCAGGGGTCACAGACACCCGGGTTCATGCTTTCTTGGCTCGACCTACCTGAGTTCCGCTCATCCATCGAAGCTATGCAATCCGCTTCGGGAGTCGACCTAATCGCCCACGGAACCGTCAGCGATGCCGACACCATCCGAGACACTGCAATCGCCCAACCGCTGATTGTGTCGGCCGGAGTGGCCACACTTGCTGCGCTATTTGGCAATTCTGGCAAGGTCTCCGACAAAATTTATGGTGTCGCAGGGCACTCAGTTGGCGAAATCACCGCCGCGGTTGCCAGTGGTGTGTTTTCTGCGGAACAAGGAATCAGATTTGTTAAAGAGCGTGGCGACGCAATGGCGTTGGCAGCTGGGCTCGAGGCGACATCGATGGCAGCAATTCTCGGTGGAGACCAAAGTGAAGTCGAAGCTCGCATTAAGGAACTGGACCTAGAACCTGCCAACTACAACGGCGGTGGCCAAATCGTTGCCGCCGGATCGGCTTCTGGAATTGGCGCTCTCCAAGCTGAAGGCCCAGTTGGCGCGAGGGTGATTCCCTTGCAGGTCGCTGGTGCCTTTCACACGCGTTACATGGCGCCAGCCGTTTCGACTCTGGCTGCGTATGCTGCTGGCATGACTGTCGCGGACCCAAGCTCGAAGCTTTGGACTAACGCTGGTGGGCGCGAAATCACGTCAGGCGCTGAGTTCGTCGAGCTCATGGTGAACCAGGTGAAGAGCCCTGTTCGTTGGGATCGTTGCATGGCAGCGATGGTTGATGCTGGTGTGACCGCGCTAATCGAAGTCGCACCTGCAGGCACGCTGACCGGGCTTGCCAAACGTTCGATGCCTGGAATCGAAACCCTCGCCATCAAAACCCCTGAGCACCTTGATGCAGCGCTTGCGCTGATCGCAAACCACGCATAGATAGAGACCTGATGACACAGCCAACTTTGAAGCAATACACCCCAGTCAAGTTCTCACGTATCTATTCGCTGGGTGCGGCCCGTGGCGACCTTGTTGTCACAAACGACGACATCGCGGGACCAATCGATTCAAGCGACGAATGGATTAGACAACGCACCGGAATCGTAACGCGCCGACGCGCATCAGAATCAAGAAGCCTGATGGACATGGCCGTCGAAGCGTCCAATGAGGCCATTCAATCCGCGGGAATCGATCCGAGTGAAATTGGTGCGGTGCTGTTCAGCACAATCACTCACCCACACCAGACTCCATCGGCAGCCGCGCTGCTTGCAGACAAGATTGGTGCAAACCCGGCGCCGGCCTTCGACATCTCTGCCGCCTGCGCCGGTTATTGCTACGGAATCGCCCAAGCAGATGCCTTGGTTCGCTCTGGAATGGCGAAATACGTGCTTGTAGTCGGCGGCGAGAAGCTTTCAGACTTCATCGACCCAACAGATCGAACCATCTCCTTCTTGCTTGGCGATGGCGCCGGTGCAGCAATCGTCGGCCCATCAGACACCCCGGGCATCAGCCCTACGGTTTGGGGCTCAGATGGCTCCCACTGGGATGCAGTTGGCATGACAGCTTCATTGCTTGAACTTCGCGACGGAACGTCATCTTGGCCGACTCTGCGTCAAGAGGGACTCACCGTTTTCAAATGGGCGGTGTGGGAGATGGTGAAGGTTGCGAAGCAGGCTCTCGAGGTCGCGGGAATCACGGCCGACGATCTATCGGCTATCGTCACCCACCAGGCAAACATCCGCATCATTGATGAACTCGCTAAGCAGTTGGCTGTTCCGGAGCATGTGGTTGTCGCACGCGACATCATCGTCACCGGCAACACGTCGGCAGCCAGCGTTCCGCTTGCCATGCACCAGCTTCTCAAGGATGGCGCTGTGAAGTCAGGCGGCTTGGCCTTGGAAATTGGTTTCGGCGCGGGGCTCGCCTTCGGGGCCCAAGTAGTGGTCCTGCCCTAAACTTATAAGCGGTCAAATAACCAACAAAGGAGATAAACCATGGCACTTTCGCAGAGCGAAGTTCTAGCAGGTCTTGCTGAGATCGTTAACGACGAGACCGGCATTGCAACCGAAGCAGTTCAACTAGAGAAGTCATTCACCGACGACCTAGACATCGACTCAATCTCGATGATGACCATCGTTGTTAACGCCGAAGACAAGTTTGGCGTCAAGATTCCTGATGAGGAAGTTAAGAACCTAATCACCGTTGGTGACGCAGTTAACTTCATCACCGCGGCTCAGGGTTAATTCACCTTGTCTCGCAAAATCGTTGTCACCGGAGTAGGCGCTACCACGCCTCTCGGTGGCGACGTGCAGTCAACTTGGCGGGCTCTCCTTGCCGGAGAATCAGGTATCACCACCATCGACAAGGAATGGGTTGCTCAGTATGAGCTTCCTGTTACCTTCGCCGGCCAAGCAAAAGTACCCGCATCCGAGGTGCTCACACCTCAGGAAGCCAAGCGCCTAGACCCATCTAGCCAATTTGCGCTGATCGCCGCCCGCGAAGCTTGGGCAGACGCAGGCAGCCCGAGCGTTGAGCCGGAGCGCCTTGCCGTTGAATACGCAACCGGAATCGGTGGCGTTTGGACACTTCTCGACGCCTTCGAAACGCTGAAGGAGCGCGGCCCTCGTCGTGTCCTTCCAATGACTATCCCAATGCTTATGCCTAACGGCCCTGCCGCTGCAATTGGCATGGACATTGCCGCCCGCGGTGGCGTGCGTACCGCAGTATCGGCCTGCGCCTCAAGCACCGAAGCCATCGCGAACGCGATCACGCGTCTTCAGAGCGGCGAAATCGACGTGGTCGTAGCCGGTGGCTGCGAATCAGGTATTCACCCGCTTCCAATCGCAGCGTTCGCAGCGATGCACGCACTTTCGCGCAATAACGAGAACCCGGCTGGAGCTTCGCGACCTTACGACACCGCAAGAGACGGGTTCGTCATGGGCGAAGGTGCGGGTGCGATGGTGCTCGAAACCGAAGAGCACGCGTTAGCGCGTGGAGCAAAGATTTATGCAGAGCTGGTTGGTGGCTCAGTTACTTCAGACGCACACCACATCACTGCGCCAGACCCTGAGGGAACAGGCGCGGCTCGCGCTGTTCTCGCAGCTCTCAAGCAGGCAAACGCAAAGGTTGAGGATGTAGTTCACATTAACGCCCACGCGACCAGCACCCCAGTTGGCGACATAGCCGAGTACACCGCTCTGCGCAGAGTCTTTGGCGACCACCTAGACAACATCGCTGTTTCAGCAACGAAGTCATCGACGGGTCACCTCTTGGGTGGTGCCGGTGCCATCGAAGCCATCTTCACGGTTTTGGCTCTTCACGAAAGAACTGCCCCACCGACAATCAATCTTGAGAGCCAAGACCCATTGATTCCCTTGGATGTTGTTGTTAGCCCACGCAAGCTTCCAGATGGCCCGATTTTGGCAATCAGTAACTCGTTTGGCTTCGGCGGTCACAACGCCGTAGTCGCGTTCCGAAGCTACAACTAGACAATTGAGCAAGCTGTACTTTCGCCACGGCGCAATGAACTCTGGCAAGAGTACGGCTCTGCTACAAGCCGCTCATAACTATGAGGAACGCGACCAGGTTGTCCTGTTGGCGAAGCCAGCTGTGGATACAAAAGGCGCCCGTGCCATTACTAGCCGCCTTGGTGTTGGACGCGAAGTCGACTTCCTCATCACACCGGATCTAAACCTGCGAACCGCTTTTGCTGAAATGTGCGCAGCGAAATCCATCGAGACAGGCAAGCCAGTCTCATGCCTATTGATTGACGAGGCCCAGTTTCTAAGTGCCGATCAGGTTGACCAGGCCCTTCAGATTGCCGTTCTTGACGGAATCCCTGTGCTCGCGTACGGCATCAGGACCGACTTTCTCACTCACGGTTTCCCAGGAAGCCTGCGCCTGCTAGAGATCGCTCACTCGCTTGAGGAGCTAAAAACCATCTGCCGATGTGGTCGCAAAGCAATGTTCAATGCTCGCCTAATCAATGGCAACTTCGTCTTCAATGGTGAGCAGGTGGCCATCGATGGTGAGGAAGTAACCTACGAATCGCTCTGCCCTTCGTGCTACTTCGTCGAAAAAGACATTAGCTAACCCATGAGCACGCGATACATCAATGCGACCCTCTGGCGAGGCATTGGTGAGCCCGCGGCTGATTCCTCTTTCGATGTCGAGAATGGCGTCTTCCTGGAGATCGACAGCTCAAGAGAACCCGGCTTGGTAGTCGACCTAGAAAACCAATTCGTCATGCCCGGATTCCGGGATGGCCACTGTCATCCGCTATTTGCCGGTCGCGAACACCTTGGCCCAGATGTGACAGATGCCA
>JBEDKF010000006.1:0-3078 GCA_041172305.1 Actinomycetota bacterium
CGGCATCGCGCAGAACCCGAATCGAGAAGGCATCGCTGGTGGCCACGAGGTTTTCAAAGGCCGGGGAGCCGGCGGCTACGGTCAACCCCTTCACCTTGTATGAGTCTTTTGCGGTGAATGGAATTCCGTCTAGCGGCCCAAGGGTCTTGCCCGTGCTTCGACGCGCATCGGAGGCTGCTGCTTCGGCGAGCGCCTGTTCGTTTAGAACCACCATTGAGTTGAGCTTGATGCCGCCTTGGTCATAGACCCGGATGCGTTCGAGGTATGCCTCGACAAGCTGCACCGAGGTGACCTCGCCGGCGATTAGAGCGGCACGCAACTGCGCAATCGAAGCTTCGACTACTGAAAATCCTTTTGCCACTATTTTGCCTTTGACTTTGGTTGTTGCTGGGTGATGCAGTGAATTCCTCCGCCGCGGATAAAGATCTCGCGGGCATCGATGGTGACTACCTTGCGGCCATAAGCCTCGGCCAGAATTTCTGCGGCGCGAGAATCGGCATCGGGGTCGCCGAAACCACAGGCGATTACTCCCCCATTCACAACAAGGTGATTGATGTACGTGAAATCGACAAATCCGTGCTCATCCTTTTGCTGTGCGGGTGCGGGCACTCTAACGACCTTCAGGTTGCGACCGGCCGCGTCAGTCTCAGAAAGCAAGAGTTTTTCAAGTTCAATACTCAGTGCGTGATCCGGGTGCTCCGGGTTTTCCTGCCAGTGCAGCAGGATGGTGCCCGGTTTTGCAAAACAAGCAACCATATCCACATGCCCACGTGTGCCAGGTGACCCGTAGTCTCGGTGCAAGCCGCGAGGCAGCCAGATTGCCTTGGTCGCGCCTATCGTTCGAGCCATCTCCCACTCGACACGTTCCTTCGTCTGGTAAGGGTTTCGCATCGGATCAAGTTGAACCGTCTCAGTCAAGAGGACCGTACCCTCGCCATCCACGTGGATGCCACCGCCCTCATTGACCAAAGCCGATGGAAGGTGGTGCGCGTTCGCCGAGTCGGAGACCACCTTCGCAATCTCCCGGTCGCGTTCCCACATCGCCCATAGGTTTGCGCCCCAGCCGTTGAAGGTCCAGTCGACCCCTCCCAGGGCGCCTTCGGAATCGAGCACAAAGGTCGGGCCGATGTCGCGCATCCAGGCATCATCCAAGCGGGCTTCGATAATTGCGATTCTTGCATCGAGGCGCTTTTTAGCGTCGGCCAAGGAGGACGGGTCTACGACCGCGGTGACTGACTCAAACTCAACGATGGCGTTGGCTACCGCAGCCCAGGCGGCATAGGCTGCCTCGCGAGAAACGGGTTCGTCACCTATCGTGTAGTTGTCGCGAGGGTAGGCGAGCCAAACCCTCTCCTGCTCTGCCCATTCGGCAGGCATCATCCAGTTGTTCATGTCTTCCACTTTGTGTGCCTAAATTTTGATGTTGCGTCGCTTTGCGACGATGTAAATAATTGCTGGCAGCACCAGACCAACCTCAAATGATATGTCGAGGCCTCCCAGCAGGTTATTGATTGGGCCAGCATAGAACGATGTTCCAACGGTGAGGAGCGAGGCGGTAAAGCCAACCAGGAAGGCGGTTATGCCCGCCACGTTGAAACCATTTGAGTACCAGTATTTGCCACCGACTTGAGCAGCCTCCAGAGCCTGGCCGTCGTAGTTGTTTCGGCGCAACCACATGTCAGCGAGGTAAAGGCTCATCAGTGGTGCAACCGTGACAACAATCAGCTGCAGCAAGGTGCTCATCGCATCGATAAAGTCCCAGACCAAAACAGCCATCAGAGTTACCGCAACTCCAAAGATTCCATCGGCGATAACTGTGATCGAACGACGTAGCTTCACTCCCACGGTCTGTAGGACTAGACCGGAGCTATAGGCGGTCAGCGCGTTGTTGGCCACTGTCCCGACAACCACCGCCAAAGAGAAGATTGGCGAGAACCAGAGTGGAAGGTTGTTTTCGATTGCGGTCTGAGGGTCTTCTGCCTGCATGGTTGCAACCACGTATGCGCCCAAGACGCTGAGCAGAACGCTTGGCACCATGAAGCCGAAGGCCACAGAAGTAACGATGTTTCTGATTGGAGTTTTGGCCGGAAGATAGCGGGCAAAATCGGCGCCGTTTGTGTAGGAAATAGGGGTGCATGCCAGCAGCGATACACCAGCGAACGCTACGACCCAGAAGTCCCAACCGGTCAAAGGCGGAACATCGTTGATGCTGCCTGCCTTGACGCTCAACAGGAATACTCCGGCGAGCGCAAATACACCCAGGAAGACCCATGACAGCGCCACGAATGATCGGGTGATGAAGTTGTAACCGTAAACACTGATTACCAGGGTAAGAATCGCTAAGGCAATAATTACCAGTGCTTTCGTGCCAGTTTCAGCTTGAACACCCCAGCGGTCGAGCATCGCAAAAATAATGTAAGCGGCGCTTGTCCAGTTGAGAGCCAAGAACATCACGTTGACCATCCAGCCGGTGAATACCTGGTTCACCAAATTTCCGCGCGGGCCAAAGAGTGCTCGCTGAATTATCTGGCTTGGTGTTCCTGAGGCCGGCCCCGATGCAGAAACAAAACCGGTCAAAATGGCGAATAGGTTGCCAAGAACGATCACACAGACTGCCTGCCAAAAACTCATGCCCATGGCGACCAAAGCGCCACCGACGACAATGACTACGTAGTTAGTTTGGGACGCAGCCCAGACACCCACTAGTTGGCGCGCGCGTCCGTAGCGCTCGCTCGCAGGGATGTGATCAATGCCGTGGGCTTCAATGCCAGTGCCTAGATCCAGTGGAATTCCATCGTGCAGTTTCGTTTCCACGATTGCTCTCTCCTTTGAGACGCGAATGTGTCTGGCGGGTGCCGATACGGCTACATTCTATGGGAGTAGAAGATCCGGACGAGCGGAAGCAACCGGCTCAGTCGGTCGAAAGAAGTTAAGAGAAAAAGACCCCATCGCAATATATGGGGTCTTTCAATTCACTGGCGGTGACGGAGGGATTTGAACCCTCGGTGCGCTTTCACGCACACTTGTTTTCGAGACAAGTACCTTCGGCCGCTCGGACACGTCACCGTGGGATAGATT
>JBEDKF010000007.1:0-5055 GCA_041172305.1 Actinomycetota bacterium
TGCACGAAATGTACTCCGCCAATTAGTGAGCTGAGCCGGCACCCTTAGTGTTTCCGGCTCCACTGGCAAAGAAGATTGCTGCGGCAAGGAACAGGGCAATCACGTAGAACATGTTCGTGACTCCCCATACTTGCCCTAAAAATCCGAGAAGCGGCGGGCCAACCAAGAACGCCAGATAACCAGAGCTAGCAACGAAGGCGACGCGACGAGCCGGGTTTTCACCCTCACCGGCGGCCGACAAGAAAAGCGGGAAGCCCAGGGCGACGCCGCAACCCCACAGAATTGCGCCCACGAAAGCGGCATAGATGTTGTGAGAAAGAATGATTAGCAACAGGCCGATTACGCCGGTGAATGCCAAGGCTTGAAGGGTGTGAGCCTTGCCAAATCGGTCAGCAATCTTGCCGCCGAAGAATCGGATAGTTGTCATCGCCGCCAAGAGCGTAGCGAAGCCAAGGCCGGCGATGGTTGGTGAAACCCCAAAGTCATCGACCAATGCGATTGCCAGCCAGTCGTTTGATGCACCTTCGGCCAAAGTCACACCAAGGATGCCAAGGGCCAGGAAGATTACGGTGCGGCTGCGCCAGACGGCTACGCGTGGCGATTTTTCAGTTTCAGTGCCGGAGGCTTTGACTTCGATTCCGTTTCCGAGAGGCAGGTGCTTTGTGGTGATGAGGGGAACACAGAGATTAATGGCAGTGAAGACCGTCATTTGAGCGAGCAAGGATATGCCCAGTTCGGTTGCCAGGGTGCCGATTCCGGCACCGACGAAGGTTCCGATTGAAAACGCCGCGTGCATTTTCGGAAGCGCGGTTTTGCCCGTTGCGGTTTCGATGGCCGCGCCATCCACGTTAATGCCAACGTCACCGACCCCCATACCGAGGCCAGCCAGCAAGGCGAACAGTGCGTAGCCGGCCGGCATGTGGTTCACAATGAAAATGGTTTGCGCCAGCAAGCCAAGGCTGAAGATGGTCACACCGGTGATGATTGCGGTTCGCGTGCCGAATCTAGCTATGAAACGCCCAGCCTGGGTGACTGAGATGATCGCACCAATCGAACCGACGAAGAGGATGATGCCCAACTCGGCGGTCGTGACGTTAACCAGGTTGCGCACTTCAGGAAGCCGCACCATCAGCGAGGCTCCGCCCATGCCGAAGATCGCGAAGTAAATCACGATCGAGGTGTGCCAGGCTTTGAGGTTGGCGGGTGCCTTGAAGGTAGTCATCTCGCCAGTCTAGGGGCAATCAAATCGGGCATACGGAAGCAATTAGCGGTATTTGCGGTTGTGAACCACATGAACATTCCCAATGTCGAACTAACCATGCTGAACGGCACCAAGACCAACTTCGCCGATTTTGCGGGGAAGACCATCCTGGTGGTCAATGTCGCGTCTCGTTGCGGGCTCACTCCGCAGTACGCGGCTCTCGAGGCGCTGCAGAAAAAGTATGCCGATCGAGGATTCACGGTGCTTGGCGTGCCATCTGGGCAGTTCATGCAAGAGCTAAAAGCTAACGACGACATCGCCGAGTATTGCTCGACCACCTGGGGCGTCACCTTCCCGATGACCGAGAAGTCACCGGTCAATGGCCGCGGGCGCCACGCGCTCTATAAAGAACTCGTGAAGACCAAGGATTCAAAAGGTTTTGCGGGCCCAATCATGTGGAACTTCGAGAAGTTCTTGGTTCTGCCTAACGGCGAGATTCACCGATTCCGCCCAAATACACTTCCTGATGCCCCAGAGATCATCGCCCTGATTGAAGCGAACCTGGCGAAGTAGCAGCCGACCTAAAGTTTGATTCGCAGCAGAACCGCTGCGGCAGCTAGGCCAAAGGTTCCCGAAATCATCAGCGGGATCACTCCAAGCCCGTCGCCAAGAGACCAAGCCAGGCCGGCCCAAATGCCGGCGAACAGAATGCCAAAACCGCCGAGACCCTGAAGTCGCGATTGGACGGTTAGCTGTTGGTGGTCACCGGCCAACTTTGAGACCCATGATTTGCCGACTACGTCGTTCGCTGCCGAGAATCCGCCATAAATCACGATGAGGATCACGGCTAGCACTCTGTCGCTGGTTAGGCCCAGGCCGGCATATGCGACACCGAAACACAGCAAACCGAGGGCATAAACATGCTGCGGTTTCCACTTGTCAGCGAGCAGGCCGAACGGAAAGTTCAGGCTTGCGTAGGCGATGTTGAAGATTAGGTAAGCCCCGACCACCTCGGTGACCGTCCATCCCTCTTGACTAAGGTGCAGCATGAGCAGGGCGTCTGGGAAGTTAGCCAGGGCGAAGAATGACAAGACCCAAATCACACGTTTCACCTTGGGTGCGAGCACCTGCGTATTCGCCGAGGTCACCTCAGCCTTAGGCAGTTTCACCAGGCGTTTAGTCGACGGGTCTTGATCCTTGATAAAGAGCACCGCAAATGTTGAAAGAACGGCGGGAATCACGGCAATCCAAAGCACTTCACGGATGTTGCCATCGAATGCAGCGAGCAGCGCTAACGCCAGAATCGGGCCAATCACGGCACCGGTGGTGTCGGCAGTTCTGTGGAACCCGATCACTCGTCCGCGCTGGGCTTTATCGACGCCCTGAACCAGGATGGCATCTCGTGCCGCCGAACGCATTCCCTTGCCGAGGCGATCAACCACCCGACCCAAGAGAACAATCGGCCAGAATGCTGCGAGGGCAATGATGAATTTACCTAGCGTCGCTCCGGCATAGCCGAGGAAGATCATGACCTTTCGGGGAATCCAGCGGTTCAGCCAGGCGCTACCAAGCTTGGTGATCGACATCGCACCTTCGGCGGCACCTTCGATCGCGCCGATCACGGCTGCCGGGGCTCCGAGCACGGTGTTAAGGAAGATTGGCATGATCGGGTAGAGCATCTCGCTCGCCGCATCCTGCAGGAGAGAAACCCAAGAAATCGCAAACAGATTGCGCGTCAGCCATACTGGGCGCTTTGGTTTTCTCATTCTCTGAGTCTATGCACCGTCTGGTTCGGCATAAACCTAGGATTTAGTTATGCAGACTTCAGGAGCCATCCACTTCACAGCCGTTAAAGCGTTTGAGCGCACCGAAACCGGCGTCTTGGCCAAACTCGGCGAAGAGTTTTTGCGCATCGAGGTAATCAAGGATGACCTGATGCGTCTGGCGATCAGCCGCGGTGGCAGGTTCGATGAGAAACCAACGTTTGCTCTAGCTATCGACCCGATGGAGTTTGCCGGTTCGGCGCAATTCATGGTCACAGAGGCGAATGACAAGATTCACGTCAGCACCTCGGCAATGACCCTGGAGATCGTCAAGCACCCGTTCGCACTCAACGCCTATCGCCAAGACGGCTCGGCGATTTTCGAATCGGCGGAAGCCACGGATGACCAGGCCGGCACATACTCGGTTCTGAACGACTCGTTTGTGATGCGTCGCAAGATTGGCAAACTAGACCCGATCTATGGTCTCGGCGAGAAGACCGGCGCATTCAACCGCCGCGGTCGTGATTTCACCCTTTGGAACGTGGATGTTCTGAACCCAACCGCTTCCGGCGAATTCACCTCACAGCAGGCGGAGACCGACCCTCGCTCAGACAACACCTCGACCGAGTTCGACCCTTATTACATGTCGATCCCGTTTTTCTATCACCAGGATGCAAACACCTCGGCGATTTCTGGGTCGTTCATCGATAACGGTTATCGCGGTTTCTACGATTTCACAGGCGAGGACTCTTTCCAAATCTCCTTCGCCGGCGGGCAATACAACGAGTATGTCTTCGCCGGGCCAGCCATGGCCGACATCCTGGAGGATTACACGTGGCTAACCGGCCGCACCAATCTCCCGCCGCTTTGGGCTCTCGGTTATCACCAGTGCCGTTGGAAGAACTACACGCAAGACGACGTTGAAGCGTTGGGCGCCAAATATCGCGAGCAGGGAATCCCGCTTGACGTCCTCTGGCTAGACATCGACTACATGGATGAATACCGCGTTTTCACGTGGAATGAGAAGGCATACCCGGATGCCAAGGGAATGCTCGAGCGCCTGAAAGCCGAAGGCATTCGGGCAATCACCATCATCGACCCGGGAGTGAAGCACGATCCGGGCTATTCGGTTTATGACGACGGCCTCGAAAAGGGCGTTTTTGCAACCACCGAATCAGGCTCTACCTACATCGGTCAGGTTTGGCCGGGCAACACCGCCTTCCCAGACTTTGTTCAGGAGTCGGCGCGTGAATGGTGGGGCAAGCTCAATGCCGAGCACGTGAAGAGTGGCATCGCCGGCATTTGGAATGACATGAATGAGCCGGCAACCGGTGATGTTTCTCCGGCTTCGATGCGCTTCGGCGCTGGCCAGTATTCGCATGATCGATATCACAACTCCTATGCGTTGCTGATGGCGATGGGAACCCACGAGGGTCTCGTATCGGCAATGCCAGAGCTGCGAACCTTCATCCTTTCGCGAGCCGGGTCAGCCGGAATCCAGCGCTACGCCGCCAACTGGATGGGCGACAACATGTCGCGCTTCAACCACCTTTGGATGAGTATTCCGATGGGTGCCGGGATCAGCATTTCGGGCCAATCATTCGTTGGCGCAGACATCGGCGGTTTCGGTGAAGACACCACGGCCGAGTTGCTGCTTCGCTGGAGCCAGTATGGCTTGCTAACTCCGTTCGCACGCAACCACACCGTGATTCACACGGTTGACCAGTATCCGTGGAGCTTCGGACCAGAAGTAGAGGCTGGCGTGAAGGCCGCTATCGAGTTGCGCTACCGCTTATTGCCTTACATCTACAGCGCTTTCGTGCAGGCTGCCGAGACCGGTGCACCGATTCAACGACCATTGATTTTTGATTACCAGGCAGACGAGAACGTGCGCAACATGGATGATCAGTACCTCTTCGGTGCCGACCTCCTCGTTGCGCCGATTGTCGAAGACGGGCTCCGCCAGCGCGAGGTTTATCTACCCGAGGGTGAATGGTTCGATTGGAACACCGGAGCTCATTTGACCGGTGGAAAGTCAATCCTGGCCGATGCACCACTTGAATACATTCCGGTCTATGCCCGTGCCGGTGC
>JBEDKF010000008.1:0-2671 GCA_041172305.1 Actinomycetota bacterium
AGAGCTCAAGTGCGATGTCGCCAATCGGGTTGACTCCTGGCCCGGCGGCAAGCGCGTGACCGATAAGAGCATGCAGGCACTTCACGCGTGTCGGCATTCCGCCGGCTGAGATGCCTGCGATCTCGGGAACATCTAGGCCGAGTTCGGCTCCGGTGCGGTCGCGGTCCGCGATAAATGATTCGTGAGCCTTTTGGTACGACTCGGCTAGATCAGGCTCATCTGCCAAACGCTGCTGAAGTTCGGCCATCAAACCACTGGCTTCAAGTGTTGATACCGCCGCAGTTGCACCACGGTGAGTCAGGTAGTAAGTGGTCGGAAAAGGTGTTCCATCGCTCAAGCGTGGGGCGGTGTGCACCACCGTTGGCTTGCCACAGACGCAGCGAGCCGCAATCGCACGGATGTCGCGCGCCGGTCGGCCAAGTTGACGAGAAACTTCGGCAATGTCTGCCTCGGTTGCTGGGGTAAGTGCCATTACTTCTTGGCCGCCTTAGGTTCATCGATGCCGGCAACAATCACGGTTTCCATGACTGAGTCGACCCAGTTGTTTCGAGTTTCTTTGATGCTCTTCGAGATTTGACCATAGTTACGCTGATCGGCAAGCATCGCGCCCACCGTTCCCGAGATGTCAGAGGTGTTTACGCCATCGGCATCCATGACCAGGTATGAAACCTCGCCCGGCATCACATAGTAGAGACGGTCGCGAGCTTGCGAACGGATGTAAACCGGGTCTTCCCAGCGCTTGACCTCGGATTGCATGTTGGTGACATCCTTGCGGGCCTGGTCAACGTCGGCCTGAGCCTGAGCAACCGCCTGGCGGAGCACAAACCACTCTTGAACACGAGGAGCCAGGGTCAGCACACCAAGAACGATCATCGCTAGCAACGTAATCGTGTAGGTGTTGATGCGCATTCCGCGCATCCATTCCGCGCTGGCCGCCGAACCCCTCGGCGTCGTGGCGGTTTTGCCAGTCGACTTGGAGGTGCGAGAAGCAAAAACCGGCGCCTTACGAGCAGACTTTTTGCCCGGTGTGGGCATTGGTCGCTTCATCAGACGCCGGTTTCTAGAACTTCTTGATTAGCCGTTGAAACGAGGGAAAGCCGAACGGCCAGCGTAGAACGCCGCGTCGCTTAGCTCTTCTTCGATGCGTAGAAGCTGGTTGTACTTGGCAACACGCTCTGAACGAGCAGGTGCACCAGTCTTGATCTGACCAGCGTTGGTTGCAACTGCAAGGTCAGCGATGAAGGTGTCTTCGGTCTCGCCTGAACGGTGAGAAATGATTGCCTTCATGCCGTGAACCTGAGCCAAGGTAACTGCGTCCAGGGTCTCGGTAAGGGTACCGATCTGGTTTACCTTCACAAGGATGGCGTTGCCGGCCTTCTCATCGATGCCCTTCTGCAGACGTGATGGGTTGGTCACGTAAAGGTCGTCTCCGACAAGCTGAACCTTTGAGCCAAGCTCTGCGGTCATCTTGGTCCATGCAGACCAGTCATCCTCGGCTAGCGGGTCCTCGATCGAAACCAATGGGAAGCGAGCGACTAGGTCGGCGTAGTAGGCGATCATTTCGTCGCCGGTTCGCTCCTGACCTTCGAAGGTGTACTTCTTGGTCTCTTCTGAGTAGAACTCGGTTGCTGCAACGTCAAGCGCAAGAGCAATGTCGGTGCCTAGCTTGTAGCCGGCCTTCGCGATTGCCTCTGCGATTAGCTCTAGAGCCGCTGCGTTGGTCGGAAGCTCAGGTGCGAAACCACCCTCGTCACCAAGACCGGTGGCAAGGCCCTTGCTTGAAAGAAGACCCTTGAGTGCGTGGTAAACCTCAACGCCCCAACGGATTGCCTCAGAGAAGGTTGGCGCACCAAGAGGAACAATCATGAACTCCTGGATGTCAACACCGGTGTCGGCGTGAGCGCCACCGTTGATGATGTTCATCAGTGGAACAGGCAGGGTGTGTGCGTTTGGGCCACCTAGGTAGCGGTAAAGCGGCTGACCGGTTGACTCGGCTGCTGCACGAGCGTTTGCCATTGAAACACCAAGGATGGCGTTTGCACCGAGGTTTGACTTGGTCGCGGTGCCGTCTAGCGAAAGCAGAGCAGCGTCAACTAGGCGCTGGTCCTGTGCGTCGAAGCCAACTAGTGCCTCGTCGATGGTCTCGACAACAGCCTTGACTGCGTTCTGAACACCCTTGCCTAGGTAGCGACCCTTGTCGCCGTCGCGGCTTTCGTGTGCTTCGAATGCACCGGTTGATGCACCTGATGGAACGGCTGCGCGGCCGAAGCTGTCGTCTTCTAGAAGAACTTCAACCTCAACGGTTGGGTTTCCACGTGAGTCTAGGATTTCGCGAGCGCCAATGGCTTCAATGATTGACAAAATATGTCTCCTTGTTTGGGGCGGTTTAGACGCGCCAGACGGCGCTAAAAAACGTCGTCGTGATGGTTATTAGTTTACCGAGTTACCGATTAGTTGGCGATGTTGCGAAGGGCCAAGTCTGCGAAATTCACAAACTCTTCACCCACCGACGCGAACGAGCCGAAGCCCTGTTCGGCCATGCTGTCGAGCAAGAGGTTCAGTTTCTTCGGGCGCTGCTCTAGGCGCACCCGGTAGCCGGCCTCGATGGCCTGTTGCTGAACCTTAAGCGCGTTGCCAATCACGGATGGGCTCGCATTGTCTAGAACCAAGA
>JBEDKF010000009.1:0-3986 GCA_041172305.1 Actinomycetota bacterium
TTCTTTGCCAACGTATTCGCCAAGCACGGCGAGGCTCTAGCAGCAGCTGGCCTAAGCGCAAACGATGGTTTGGCTTCAATCCTGGCCGGCTTGGCAACCGTAGCTGGTGGTGAGGCAATCGCCGCTGAATTCGAGGCTGCCCTAGGTCAGGGTCCGCGCTTGAGTTACACCAACAGCGACAAGGGCATCACCAACCTGCATGTTCCTTCTGACGTAATCGTTGATGCATCGATGCCGGCATTGATTCGCAACGGCGGCAAGCTTTGGGGCATTGACGGCGGTGAAGACTTCACTTTGGCGGTCATCCCAGACTCCTCATACGCTGGCGTTTACCAGGCAACTATCGAAGATGTCGAAGCAAACGGCCCTCTTAACCCGGCAACTATTGGTTCGGTTCCAAACGTTGGTTTGATGGCCCAGGCCGCCGAAGAATACGGCAGCCACGATAAGACATTCGAGATTCAGGACAACGGCCGCGTCGAAGTAGTAAACGCCAACGGCGCAGTGCTGCTATCACACGAGGTTGCCAAGGGTGACATCTGGCGTGCAACACAGACCAAGGATGTCGCGGTTCGCGACTGGGTCAAGCTTGCCGTTAGCCGTGCTCGAGCAACCGGAGTTCCTGCCATCTTCTGGCTAGACGCCGCTCGCGCGCACGATGCTGAGCTCATCGCCAAGGTCAACCGTTACTTGACCGAGCACGACACCGACGGTCTGACCATCGAAATCTTGGCACCGGCAGACGCCACCCGCTATTCGCTCGAGCGCATTCGTCGTGGCCTAGACACCATTTCGGTGACCGGCAATGTGCTTCGTGACTACCTAACCGACCTATTCCCAATCCTTGAGGTTGGAACCAGCGCAAAAATGCTTTCGATCGTTCCGCTGCTTAATGGTGGCGGCCTATTCGAGACCGGCGCTGGCGGTTCAGCTCCAAAGCACGTTCAGCAGTTCCTTGAAGAAAACTACCTTCGCTGGGATTCACTCGGAGAGTTCTTCGCGCTGGCGGCCTCATTCGAGCACCTAGCGGTAACCACTGGAAACGCCAAGGCTAAGGTCCTCGCAGAAACTCTTGACCGCGCGACCGGGACCTTCCTTGAACAAGACCGCTCACCTGGTCGTAAGATCGGCACCATCGACAACCGCGGAAGCCACTTCTACCTTGCTCTTTACTGGGCTCAGGAACTGGCTGCCCAGAAGGACGACACCGAGATTGCTGCCGCCTTTGGCGAACTTGCCGCAAGCCTGGTTGCCAACGAATCGAAGATCGTCGAGGAGTTGATTGCTGTTCAGGGCAAGCCGATCGACATCGGCGGCTACTACTATCCAAACGTTGCCAAGGTCGAGGCTGCGCTTCGTCCGTCAGCAACCCTGAATAACACCCTCGCAACCCTGGGTGCGTAACCCTAAGTTCTGAAAAAATAACCCGCCGATGTGATTCGGCGGGTTATTTTTTTGGTCAGATTAGTCCTGGTACTGGTTCTTTCCGAAACCAGACCAGAACTTCTTGCCAGCAATGAAAGCGAGGGCTGGCACGATTACGGTTCGAACTAGCAAGGTGTCGAGGAGCACACCGATGCAAACAATCACACCAATCTGAGCCAATGCGACTAGTGGCAAGACGCCGAGAACGGCAAACACCGCAGCCAATAGAACACCGGCGCTGGTGATGACTCCACCGGTTGAGCTCAGTGCCTTGATCATGCCCTGGCGGGTGCCTAGCTTCTCAGCTTCTTCCTTCGCACGGGTGACCAAGAAGATGTTGTAGTCAACACCGAGGGCAACCAAGAACAAGAAGCTGTAGAGGAAAACGCTCAGGTCAAGAGCCGGGAAGCCGAGGATGTTCACGAAGACCAACCAACCGGCACCGAGGCTCGCGAAGAACGATGCCACGACGGTAAGCAGCAGCAGAACCGGTGCAACGATTGAACGGAGCAATAGCAGCAGAACGATGAAGACCAAACCAAGGATGAGTGGAATCACCAATCCCTGGTCGTGTGAATAAGCGTTCTTCACGTCTAGGCCCTGAGCATCAAGACCGCCGACCTTGGCATGCGCGCCATCAACGGTTCGAACCGCATCGCGCAGCTTCTCGATTGTCGCGTAAGCGCCATCCGAGCCACTGGCATCTTCGAGAACAACGTCAAGCTTGGTGATCTCGGAGTTGTTCGCTCCGACCTTCACCGAGTCGACACCGGCCACGGCTTCTGCCTTGGCAACAACTGCATCAACCTGAGCGTTGTTCACGATCACGGTGGTCGGGGTTGAGCTGCCGGCGGCAAATGCCTCGGCAAGAATCTCTTGACCGGCGACGGCCTCAGGCTTAGCCAAGAAACGGTCGGTTGCCGAAAGGCCAATCTTTAGACCGCTCGCACCCGAGGCCATTGCACCAAGGAGGATGAACCCGACGATAGCAACGATTACCGGCTTGCGGCTAACGCCCTTACCGAGCTTGGCCCAGAGACCAGAGTCTGACTTGTTGATGCCGCCGAACTTCGGGGTTAGTGGCCAGAAGATCCAGCGACCGAAAACTACCAGCGCGGCCGGGAGCACGGTTAGAGCGGCAACCATAGCCAAGAAGACACCGGTTGCGCAGGCAATTCCAAGCGCGCGGTTGCCGTCAAGCTGAGCGAAAGTCAAGGTGAGCAACGCCAAGATAACGGTGGTGCCAGAGGCAAGGATGGCCGGGCCAGACTCGCGAAGCGCGGTGGCCATTGCCTCGTTCTTGTTCTTGAACTTGAGCAACTCTTCGCGGTAGCGAGAGATCAATAGCAGGGCGTAGTCGGTTCCTGCACCAAACACCAAAACCGAAAGAATTCCGGTGATTGAACCGTCAAGGGTGATGCCGAGCCACTCGGCCAGGCTGCGAACCAGCCCGCCAGCCATGCCATCCACGGTGCCGACGACCAGCAAAGGAATCAGCCACAGGGTTGGGCTGCGGTAGGTGACCAGCAATAGGACGATAACGACCATTGCGGTGGTGGCAAGTAGCTTGAAGTCAGCACCTGCGAAAACGTTTGCGATGTCTGCAGAGAAACCTTCAGGCCCAGTCACGTATGCGGTCATGCCCGAAGGGAGATCCGTGCTGGCGATGTCACGCATTGCGCTCACGCGCTCACCGACAACCTCGACCTCGTCTGACTTGTCCACCGGAACGGTGATGATCGCTGTCTTGCCGTTTTCAGAGATCGTTGCTGGTGGCACGAATGCCTTGCCCATGACCTCGAGGTTGGTGAACTCGAGGAACTTCTCGTTGGCGCCGCCGGCGAGCTGCTGGGTCTCCTGGTTAAACGAACCCTGGAGCCAAGTCTTCTGCTCATCCGTGAAGGCGCTGTCTGAGTGATAGACGATGATGGCCGCGCTCGAATCAGAACCCGGAAGGTTCTTTAGTGCCTCGTCGACCAATACGGTTTCATTGTCTTTTGGCAGACCCACACCGGGAGCGGTTTCGGTCGCTGCTCCGTTGAGTGGACCGAAAGCCAGCACTGCAAAGAAGAGCCCGATAAGTAGTGTTGCCCAGGCGCCGCGGCGGCCTGAGATGAATTTGATAATGCTGTTCACGTGGATCCCCTTTGAGTCTTGTTACAAGCAATCTAGCCGAGTCTTGCTAAACCTTCCCAGTGTAAAACCAGAAAGACCCGCAAGTATTTCTACCTGCGGGTCTTTCTTTTCGAACTAGCGACTAAACCTCTTCGCTACTTCTTCGTTACTGTGACCGACCTGGAAAGGGTCTTGCCCCCAACCGCTACCTTGACCGACTTCTTGCCGGCTGTGGCAGGGATAGAGAACTCTGTGATGACAGAAGTTGCAACTCGACGGTAGGTCTTGCCGGCAACGGTGATTTGGACCGTCTTGCCTGCAGCGCCCGAAACCTTGACTACCACTGAATTTGCTGAGCCGGCTGCGGCGATTGCAAGTTCAGGAGCGGTCCAGTTGAGAGTGGCACTCGCGGTCAACGGAAGCTTTCCAGGGCGAGCAAGGCTTAC
>JBEDKF010000010.1:0-10044 GCA_041172305.1 Actinomycetota bacterium
GCCTTCAAGCGACACGGCGAGCTACTTGTTGATTTCTTCGAGGATGAAGCTAAAGCGTGCCGCGACATCCGCAAGCATGTGGCTTGGTATTTCAAGGGCTACCCAGTTGGTGGTGAATTCCGCGCCTCGCTGGCTCAGGTGGAATCTCTTCAGCACATGGATGAAATTCTAGGAACCCTAGATCGTTCGCAGGCTTACCCAGGCGAAGAAGCCGAGGGGCCACGCGGCCGTCTCGGCGGCGCTAAGCAGACTGCGCTTCCTGAAAACTGGCTGGAATCACGTGAACTCGTGGGCGATCAGCGCAAGATGTTGCAAGAGGCAGAGCTTTCTGTCTCGGGGGGATAAATGGACAACCGCCATTCCTCGGAGGCCGGCTACACGGATTTCGACCGAGAGAGATTTCTGCCAGAAGAACGCTCCGTCGGCGCTCGTCGTGGTGAGTTTGCTCGAGATCGTGCACGAGTTGTGCACTCATCTGCCCTTAGGAGACTTGGCGCTAAAACCCAGGTTCTCAGCCCATCGGGTGGCGATTTCGCCCGAACTAGACTCACTCACTCACTCGAGGTCGCTCAGATCGGGCGAGAAATGGCCATTGATTTGGGGTTGAACGCTGACATGGTTGACATGGCGTGCCTTGCCCATGACCTTGGCCACCCACCGTTTGGCCATAATGGCGAAAAAGCCCTGGACTCTTGGGCTTCAGCCTTCGGAGGTTTCGAGGGAAATGCGCAAACACTTCGGTTGCTTACCCGCATTGAGCCCAAGGTCATCACTCCGGAAGGCCGTTCATACGGTCTCAACCTGACGCGAGCCAGTCTCGATGCAACCTGCAAATACCCCTGGCGCCGAGCCGAGGCTCTGGCCGAAACCGGAGCTGATAAGGGCGTTAAATTTGGTGCCTACGAGGATGATCTTGAGGTCTTCGAATGGCTGAGAATCGGCGCACCTAACCGAGTCAAGTCTGCCGAGGCTCAGGTGATGGACTTCGCAGACGACGTTGCCTATTCGGTGCACGACTTCGAAGATGCGATCGTCTCTAAGTTCATCGATGTCCAGGCGCTTGGCGACAAATCAAACGACGCGGATTTACTTGCCAAAATCAGCAACTGGAATGGCGGAGCACTCGCTACCGAGGTTCTGGCTGAAGCTTTGAATCGCCTCCGTTCAAACGAGTTTTGGTTGAGCGGCTTCGACCACTCTCCGGCAGGGCTTGGAACACTAAAGAACCTGACATCCTCGCTCATTGGGTCGCTAGTCAGTCGAACCGTGGACTCAATCGTTGACGCTTCTCCGGCTGCGTCTTTGGCAAGATTTGGCTCAAATCTGGCTATCCCTCTTGAGGTTCAAGCTGAGATTTCTGTCCTGAAGGGCATCGTGTCGGCCTTTTTGATGTCCACCGAAGCGAGACGTCCCTTCTACGAATGGCAGCGAGGTCTCCTCACCGAATTGGCCGACGCGTTGCTAGCTAGCAACGGTCTCAATCTTGATTCGTACAGTTCGCAAGCATGGGGATTGGCAACCAACGACGTAGAAAAGCACCGAGTCATCGTTGACCAAATCGCCTGCCTAACCGACCAAAGCGCGCTGACCTTGCACCACCGTCTCGTCGGATCTCTCGGCAAATAGGATTAGGGACATGGCTGGAAAAATCAAAGCGCGCGACATCGAGGAAGTGAAAACTCGAGTCAATATCGCTGACGTAATCGGGGAGTACGTCTCATTGCGCCCTGCCTCCGCGGGTTCGCTAAAAGGCCTTTGTCCATTCCATGATGAAAAGTCGCCTTCATTTAATGTGCGACCAGCGCAAGGCTTTTATCACTGCTTTGGTTGTGGTGAAGGCGGAGACGTATACAAGTTCATCCAGCAGCTAGATCAATTGAGCTTCACCGAAGCCGTAGAGAAGCTTGCTTCGAGGATCGGTTTCGAACTTAGCTATGAAGAAGGTGGCGCAAGCCCAGAGACCGGACAAAAATCCAGAGTTCTCGAGGCAAATAGCGCCGCAGCCATCTTCTACCAAGAGCAGCTTATGACGGACGCCGCAATCCCGGGGCGAGAATTTCTCAAGGGGCGCGGTTTCGATAAGGCTGCGGCCGAGCAGTTCGGCATCGGGTTTGCGCCGAAGGGTTGGAATGGCCTGTTCGACCACCTGACAAAAAAGGGTTTCACAATCGAAGAGTTGGTCACCGCCGGTCTTGTAACCAAGAGTGACCGAGGCGCTTACGACAAGTTCCGAGGGCGTTTGATTTGGCCTATTCGCGACACAACCAGCCAGGTGATCGGCTTTGGTGCACGCAAACTCTTCGACGATGATCAAGGCCCGAAATACTTGAATACCAGTGACACCTTGGTCTATCACAAGTCGCAGGTGCTTTATGGAATCGACCTCGCCAAGAAGGACATTTCAAAGCAGCAGAGAGTGGTGGTTGTCGAAGGTTACACGGACGTAATGGCCTGTCACCTCGCCGGCGTAACCACTGCTGTTGCCACTTGTGGCACTGCCTTCGGAGACGACCACATCCGCATAATCAACCGCATGCTGTCGGCCGACAAGGACATCCCAGCAGAGGTTATCTTCACATTCGACCCTGACGCCGCCGGGCAAAAGGCGGCGATGAGAGCGTTCGCCGACTCAGCAAAATTCACGGCTCAGACATTCGTGGCGGTTGGCCCGGATGGTTTAGATCCGTGTGACCTAAGAACCGCCAAAGGTGACGAAGCTGTGGTCGCAATGATCGAGGTTAAGAAACCGCTATTCGAATTCGCTATCAAGCAGAAATTGGCAAAATTCGACCTCACATCAATCGAAGGGCGGGTTGCCGCGGCGCGTGCAGCAGCACCGATTGTTGCCGGCATCCAAGACACCGCTATGCGTCCTGCTTATACCCGCGAGCTCGCCGGCTGGGTCAACCTGGACGGCAATGACGTCGCTGCTCTGGTCGATGCCGCAGGCAAGAGCGCTCGTCAGCAAGCTGTGACAGATATGCGGAAGGATTCGCAATCGTCCGCGCAGCAGCCCCGAGACAGCGAAGCGCCACCGGAAGACGCGCCCGAAGCTGCAGTTTCTGCCGTAGTCGACCTCAACGACCCGATCACCAGATTTGAACGCCAGACACTAGAAGTTTTAGTTCAGCTACCAAACACGTTCTCCGCTGATCAGCTAACTAAAATCGGCAATGCTGGCATGAGCGTGCCCGCTCACAACGCCATACTTCGCGCCATCCTTGCATCCGCGGGCGACCAATTTTCACCAACTTGTCTGAACAGCATCGCCGCAGCAACCGAGCCTTCACTCCACCAGATTTTGCGGGCAATAGCCGCACAGGCTCTCCCTGCGTCCGACGTCGACGGCCTTTCTCGCTATGGTCAGGGTGTGATTGCTCGAGCTATCACGAACGCGCTTGCACGCGAAAAGGCAGACCTGCTCGCAGAACTTCGAAGGGTCGAACCTGGGTCACCGGAATCCGCAGAAGTCCAGCGCAAACTGATGGCGCTTGAATCAGAACGCCGAGCACTCTAGTGACGACAAAGCCCATCGTCTCCGTTTCACCGACACCTCAGATCGAGTATCTGCGAGCTATTGCTCTCGGGGGAGGCATCGCAGCCGATCTAGGGCCGGAAACCACCGGTTTGGTTTGGACAGATAGTCAACGTTGTGTCGAGCTCGAAAGGGTTCTTTCTGAAAACCCTGGCATCAATTGGGTGCAACTCCCATTTGCGGGAGTTGATAACTTCAAGCCGGTTTTCGACTCGACCATCAATTCGGGCAGAGGGCTTAGATTCACATCGGCCAAAGGGGCATATCGCGAGCCCGTCGCCGAGCACGCCTTGATGCTCGCCTTGGCCTTAGCGCGAGCGCTTCCTGAAAGGATGCGAGCAAATACCTGGGGAGAGAAGTTCGCGGCCACCCTTTTCGACTCGAAAGTTCTTATCCTTGGTGGGGGCGGAATCGCACAGGAGATTCTGCGGCTTTTGAGTCCCTTTCGGGTTACCGCAACGGTGTTCCGCAGAAGCTCGGATCTCATCGACGGCGCGAAAGTCATCACGTCGTTGAACGATCTTGATTCCGAGATTGCCGATGCGGACTTCATTTTCATTGCTTCGGCTTTGACTTCGGAAACGCAAGGGCTTTTCGACTCGGACCGCTTCGCACTCATGAAGCCGAGCGCATACCTAATCAACATAGCGCGAGGCCGAATCGTTGATTCGCTAGCGCTGGAACAGGCTTTGAGAAACGGAACCATCGCCGGAGCTGGCATCGACGTTACAGACCCCGAACCGCTGCCTGATGGGCACAATCTTTGGTCGGTGCCAAACCTAATCATCACTCCTCATACCGCTGACACTCCAGAAATGTGCGTAAGGCTGCTTTCTGAGCGAATCGTTAGAAACGTATCCGCCCTAGCCTCGAACGCAGCCCTTGAAGGCTCTGTCGATCTAAAACTTGGGTACTAAATCCGACTTTGTGTCACTCAACGCACAAATCTTTGGTAATGTTGTCTAGTCGCGAAAGCAACATTCCTCGGTAGCTCAATTGGCAGAGCAATCGGCTGTTAACCGATAGGTTCTTGGTTCGAGTCCAAGCCGGGGAGCCAATCTTTCTGAAACCAGGAGGCCACGTGATTGAGTGGATCCAAGGTCACAAATGGCTCTCCCCAACAATCCTTGCAAGTGGATTCTTCGTTGTTTTGGGGATTCTTGATTTCCTAATCCAGGGCCCCGAATCTCTCATACCTGGCGCTATTTTTGCCCTTTCGCTCGTTCTTTCGGTGCGTCTCCCTCAGGCTGCAGTCCCGCTAATCGCAATAGCAACCGCCGTTGAGATCAGCCTCAATCTCAGGCCTGTGGCAGCAGGATTAATCACCTGCGCAACCCTTTTCATCGTCGCAGTCTTCGGCAAACGTCTTTGGCGCAGAGCTGCTATCGCCGTTTCACTAATCTCAGGCGCTGGCATTACCTGGTTCGTGACTTTCACGCTGCCACTTCGCACCGACGTATATGGCCTTTTGCTCTCTAACGAATCTGGGCGATTCACGGGTTTGTTCCTCGGTTTGGCTATCGTCATGGCCTTCAACACCCTGTTCTGGATTCTCGGTCGCTTGGCTGCCACCCAGTATTTCCACGTTGGAACCAGCCGCGATAAAGCTGTTGCGCGCCGAAAGCAGGCCGAACTTTCTATTCAAATTGCCGAGCAGAACGAGCGTCTTGACATCGCTCGAGACATCAGCGAGCTAATCATTCAAAAGGTAACGGCAGTCATCAGCCTTGCCGATGGTGGAACCTATGCCGTGAAGGCGGATCCAGGCTCCGGGCTCAGGTCTCTAGAGAGAGTTTCACTTAGCGCTAGAGATGCACACACCGAACTCCGCCGCCTATACGACATGCTTCACCGCGGCCATTCCGTAGCGGCAGCACCTCCGGGCTTGGATGACCTTCAGCCGCTGATGGTTGTCTATCGCGAATTTGGATACAACGCCGCACTCCGTCACGAAGGGCCTCGCTTCGAGGTGAACGAAGGGGCTGCCCTGACCATTTTCAAGCTTGTATTTGACGCTCTTGAGAACATAAAACAGCACACTCCTGTCGGAACTGATGTGACAGTTGACTTCTCGTGGGTAGAGGATGGGCTCCAGGTTCTGGTCAAAGACAACGGCATCGAGGTGTCTAACCGAGGCCTAACTGACCTCAATTTGGATGAAGTCGGTTACACCGCCGAAGACGACCTAAAGGCGCTGGTTGAACCAATTTCGGGTCCTGGATTTACCGCGATGCGCGAACGCGCGGCGATTTACGGCGGTTCTGTTGAAGTAACCAGGGTTCCTGGTGTTGGTTACACAGTCTCGGCAATCTTCCCTAGATTGCGTGAGTTTGCGGCAATCGCACCACAGAGGCGCTAAATGGCTTTCGATCTCAGAATCGGCCTGATCGATGGCGACGACGATATTCGCTCCGGCAAGCGGCAAATCATTGACTCCCAGGAGGACATCAAGGTCGTTCTCGAAGATGGAACCTTGGATGGCGCTCTTGCGCGAGTTCCTGAAGCGCTAATTGATGTCTTGGTTATTGACCACAGGTTACGTGGGGGCGACGGCGTATCTTTGGCCAATGGTCTCACCAGTCGTTACCTTTCTGATGATTCCAAAATTCCTGCTTACGTTATGACCGCTTCGTATCGTTCGGACGACCTCGCTTTGAAATCCATGCGAGCGGGGGCGGATTTTCTAGTTACCCAGGACATGCGGCCGGAAGAGCTTCTCAAGGCAATCCGTTCAAGTGCGTCAAAGCGCGACCAGCCGGATTACGAAGCGCTTCACGATTTCTTAGATCACATGGAGCATCCGAAGTTTGCCTCTCCAGAGTTCATCCTCAAGCTCGGCGATTTGACCGAAAAAGAGAAATGGGTGCTCGACCTATTCGCCGAGGGCACTCCGCAAGACGAGGTGGCCATTCAGTTGGACGCGCCTAAGTATCGAGTTCGCCAGATTTTGCAATCAGCCCAACGCAAGTGCGGGTTCGCAACACTTACTCAGCTATACATCGCGATGTACGAATCGGGGATGTTGCGTGGCTAAGTTCTCCTCCCTGACCAGCATGTCAATCGGCGTTGGCATAGCAACCGGTCTCTATGGACTCTCCTTTGGAGCGCTTTCAACTGCTGCCGGTCTAGACCTTTGGCAGACACAGGTTTTGAGTCTGCTGATGTTCAGCGGCGGGTCTCAGTTCGCGTTTATTGGAGTCATCGCCGCCGGCGGCCCAGCAGCCGTGGGGGCGGCGATTGTCTCTGCATGGCTGCTTGGGGTTCGAAATGGTTTCTACGCCGTGAAGATGAATTCCGTGTTGCAAGCGGCCGGTTTTAGCAAGGTCATTGCGGCGCAATTGACCATAGACGAATCCACCGGAGTATCAACGGCACAGGAGGAACTCCAAGAGCAGAGGAAAGGCTTCTGGATCACCGGCGCCTCCGTTTTCGTATTTTGGAATCTGATGACCTTCACCGGCGCGCTTTTGGGAAACGCATTGGGAGACCCGAGCGCATGGGGTCTTGATGCCGCAGCTGCAGCCGCCTTCCTCGGCTTACTCTGGCCGCGTCTACGAGAGCGCCAGGCCTTTGCCGTCGCCGCGCTAGCCTTCGTCGTCGCCGTAGTAACTAGCCCTGCGCTTCCGCCGGGCATCCCGGTGATCATTGCGGGAGCAGTTGCACTCTTGGTTGGCGGTTTCAATCTCTTCGAAGCCAAGAAAGTGGGGGAGTAGATGACCCTCTGGGCTGGAATTATTATCGCGGCTGCGGCGGTCTTTTCTTGGAAAATGCTCGGCTTCCTAGTGCCACACAATGTACTCGACAATCCTCGAGTTTCGAAAGTTGCAGGTCTTTTGACCATCGCGCTTCTTGCAGCTTTGACCGGTGTTCAAATGCTCACAACGGGTCCTGCGATCGTGTTCGACGCAAGAATCCCGGCTCTTGCGCTGGCGGCAGTCTTATTGCGTTTCAGGGTTCCATTCGTAATCATGGTCGCCTCAGCTGCCGCCTTCGCCGCCCTGCTTAGGTTTCTCTTCTAACCTTCGAGGTTGTCTTTACCAGGAAGCCATGTAAGCCCCGGCTTGCCCCAGCCGTTGTCTTCAATAATGTCGAATGCTATTTCATGCCACGGTTCGGCCAAACGGTCGACGTATAGCGTTCCGTCTAGATGGTCGAATTCGTGTTGGAAGATTCTGGCGAACCAGCCCTCGGCCTCGATGAAGATGGGTTCCTTTGCCAGGTTGACACCAGTGATCGTCACCTTTTCGGCACGTTTGAGCGGGAAACGCTCGCCTGGAACCGATAGGCAACCTTCGATTTCTGTGTCTTCATCAGCTGGCTCGTCAACAATCGGCCCGCGCTCTAAAACCGGGTTAATGATCACGCCACGACGTTCATTGCCTTCATCGTCGGCATAGTCGTAGGTGAAAACGCGTAGACCTACACCGATTTGAGGTGCGGCCAAGCCAACACCCGGCGCTTTATCCATGGTTTCGAACATGTCAGCCACTAGAGAGTGAAGTTCAGGGCCGAAATCAGTGACTTCGGCGGCGCGCTGGTGAAGAACCGGCTCACCGGTGATGCAGATTGGGCGTATGGTCATGCCTCAAATTTACCCGCTACCTCACATCATGATGACCTTTTTCGGGTTAGAGTCGAGGTGAAGTAAGGAGTTTCATGGGGCCGTCTGAGGGTTTTCGCTCATTAGCGATTCTGTTGGCACTCGCAGCCGCTGTTGCTCTGGCCTACGGTGCGTACTTCCAAAACGCGGCTGTGGTGGATGACAGTTCCAGGAAAGTAAAAACACAGGGTGGGCTCAGCCTCAAGCAGTTGCTTGCGCTGATCGCTCGACCTAAGTGGCTTTCGGGAACAGCTTTCATGGGCGCTGGCATTGTTCTTCAACTCGCAGCTCTCTCTCTGGCTCCGCTGATCGTTGTGCAACCAATCGGCGCGGTCGCCCTCGTGATCACCTCGTTGCTAAACGCGCGAGCAACTAAGACTCGGATAAGCCGCCCGACTCTCATCGCCGTCAGCTTTTGCACGTTGGGAATCGCGGCATTTGTCGCCATGGCGTCGGGTGTGGCACATGAAGTGGTTCTTAACGATGACCGGCTTCGCGAGGTTCTCGGAGTGCTAATCGTCATCCTCACCATCTTCGGGGCGCTCTTTTTCACAGTTGGCAAACGCATGAAGGCTCTCGCTTATGTGGTCGGTGCGGGTGTGCTTTACGGCTTCGTCGCTACCCTCGCCAAGGTGGTCATTCAACGTATTTATCAACAGCAGTTTGAGCTTCTCACCATCCTGTGCCTGCTTGCACTGATTGGTGCCGTCAGCCTCGGTGGCTGGTTCGTTCAGAACGCTTATTCATCGGGGCCACCAGACCTCGTGATCGCTGGTCTAACCGTGATCGACCCGTTAGTGGCGGTGAGCATCGGAATTGTGATCCTCGGAGAGGCTAAATCAGCTGATTTCCTAACAATCCTTGGATGGCTAATCGCCGCAGTAGTTGCAATGATCGGCGTATATCTTCTGTCAAAGGTCCACCCCGAAATGACTTCGAAAGCACTAAGTCGCAAACACCTGGTTTAGCCTCCGTTTTTAGCCTTTCGGCGATAAAATAGGAACAACCCGCGAACCATTATTGAGAGATTTGGCGTGACCGAAACTAACGTGAGCACCAACAAGAACCAGCCCTTAACGGTGGTTATTGGCTGCGACACCTTCCCGCCTGACATCAACGGAGCTTCTCGTTTCGCCGAACGCCTTGCTGGTGGTTTGGCTCGACACGGAAACGATGTACACATCATTGCCCCCGCGTTCGACAAGAACTACGGCACCTTTACCGAAATCATCGACGGCTCGGCAATGACGGTTCACCGAATCAAGAGCTACAAGCTTCCACAGCACAAAACTTTGCGTTGGATTTGGCCATTCAACCTGGACTCAAAAACTTCAAAGATCCTGGCCACGGTGAAACCGGATGCCGTTCACATTCAATCCCACTTGATCATGGGTCGAGCCCTGGTAAACGCCGCTAAGCGCAAGGGCATCCGAGTGTTGGCAACCAACCACATCATGCCCGAGAACCTCATTAAGTATTCGGTGATCATCCCTAAATTCTTGGAAAAAACAGCAATGAAAATTGCTTGGGCTGATGCCGGTCGGATTCTAAGAAAGGTCGACTTCGTAACCACACCGACCCGTCGTGCTGCGGAACTCCTGGAAGAGGCCGCCGGCGTCAAGGATGTCTTGGCGATAAGTTGCGGCATCGATGCATCAAAGTTCGCGAACACCACACCGACCTCGAACGCCCTACCACGCATTCTGTTTTTGGGCCGACTCGACTACGAAAAGCACATCCACAACCTGCTCAAGGCAGTGGCCATGCTCCCTAAATCGCTAAACACCCAGGTGGAGATCGTCGGCGACGGCGGAGAGCGCGAGTACCTGCAGAATCTTGCAACCGAGCTAGGTATAGCCAAGAATGTTCAGTTCCTAGGCCACGTAACCGAGCAAGAGCTTCCGTTGGC
>JBEDKF010000011.1:0-6173 GCA_041172305.1 Actinomycetota bacterium
GCCGCATCGGTCAAGATCTTTGGGGTGTTTGCGCTGATGTCGATGCCCTCTTCGAGCATCGCGGCCACGGCCGATGGGTTTACCTCGTTCTTCGGGGCGCTGCCTGCCGAACGAACCTCAACGCGGTCACCCGCGAGAGCTTGTAGATAGCCAGCGGCCATCTGTGAGCGGCCGGCGTTGTGGACGCAGACGAAGAGAACCGAGGCTTTGAAAGACATGCTTCGATTAAACCAGAAGGCTCCGGTCGAAACCGAAGCCTTCTGGATTTGTTTACCCGCTGTTTTACTTCTTTACAGCCTTCTTGATTGACTTTGCCTTGGCCGGCTTTGCGGTAAAGACCATCAAACCAAGGATTCCAGTGAGGAGGCCGACGAGCTCCGCTACTACAATCCAGCCGGTCTCGGCAATACTCTGACCGTTCAGAAGCAACGCGATGGTGACGGCAGGGTTTGCCTGTGCACCGCTCTGAGTGAAGCTAGCCGCTGAGAATACCCAGGCAGCTACAGCGAATGGAATGAGATTGGAGCGCTTGGTTGAAATCATGAACCCGATTAGGAAGACCAGACCTCCGGTGGCAACCCACTCGCCAAGCAAAATGGCTGGGCTAGGTGTGACTCCGGGAACGATCGATGCGACATTGAGGCCCCAAAGCTGAAGGCCAATGAATGCTCCGAAAAGACCTCCACCAATCTGTGCCAAAACGTAAAGAACGAAGTTGCGCAACGAAAGCTCTTTACGTGCATAGAAGAACAGTGACACGGCCGGGTTTAGGTGCCCGCCACTGATGCCGCCGGTGATCAAAATGGCGAGACCAAGAGTCACCGCTAGCGAAAGCTGCGGAATGATTAGAGAGAAGTTCATGCCAGCATGTGAGTGCGAGACGCTGCCCACGATTGCGATGAGGAACAGGGTTACACCGAGAAACTCTGCAATGAGCTTCTGAAGAGTTGCGTTGATTTTCATCTAGATAGCTTTCTTTAGGTTGATTAGTGCTTCATTGCTCTTTAGGAAGCCAGGCTTCCAGGGTGGATCAAATCTTGCCCAGTATAGATTTCCAACAGTCTCGAACCCGGCTTGCGTCACGGCACGGCGCAAAAGTTCACCTTCTGAAGTAAATCGATTCTCGTTCCAACCCCCGCCAAACTTCCTGACTCCGGTCAACTGGATCGGCATGGATTTTATGGTCACACGTGAGTTGGAGGGCACCGGAACATCTTTGGGATCGGTTCCATTAGGCATCACAAAACTCACGAGGTGGGTGGTCTCGTTTGTCGGCTCTTGGATGACCGGTGCGGTCATCGCGATCTTCTGGCCGCTTTGATTGTTGCCGCTGATGTAGCTGATCAGTGGACCGAAGCCGATGTTCCCGGCTCGCATGAAATCGCCCTCGACTTCGACCTGCATCAAGACGTGGGCTGGATACTCCCGCAGTTCAAAATCTCCATAGTCACGAACGAGCTTAAACTGCTGTTTTTCGGTCATGGTCTGAGTGTAGACTGGAGAAATCGTTTTGTTCACTGGCTGTTCTTGTCGGTGACATCCAAAATCTGTGAGGTCCCTATGGGTTCAGTAATTAAGAAGCGCCGCAAGCGTATGTCGAAGAAGAAGCACCGCAAGTTGCTTCGTAAGACTCGTCACCAGCGTCGCAACAAGAAGTAAGGCGACTTCGGCTTACTCAACAAAAAACCCCGCCAAGCTTTTGCTTCGGCGGGTTTCTTGTTTAACTCGGCACGGTCACTTTGCTGGGTTGAAAACCAAACCAAGGGCCAGGATGAAAATGCCGATGCCTGAAACGGCTGTCAGACCGCGGCGAACCCGTGGCTTTTGAAGCCAGACGTGAGCTTGCTTCACTCCGGCGACCACGCTCAGGTACCAGCTCATTGAGATCAGAGCCCAAACCATGCCGAAGATGAGTATCCCAATGGTGAGACTCGATGTGGCCGGAACATATTGCGGCAAGAAGGCCAACGCAAAAACCATGGCCTTAGCGTTAGTGATGTTGGTGATGAAGCCAACCCTGAACGCTTGCCCCGTGCTCTGAATCTCGCCCGTTTCAAAATCGAATTTGTGGCTCGTCGATCGAAGACTCCACAAGGTTTGGATTGACATGAAAACGAGATAGGCAACGCCAGCCCACTTCAGAATCTCGAAGGCAATCACCGAGGTTTGAAAGACAGCGGATAACCCGAAAGCGCTGGCGATGCTCCAAACGACCAGGCCGGTGCTGTTGCCAAGAATCGAAAGTCGCGCTGCGCGTGGGCCGGAGATCAATGCTTGGCGCAGGACCATTGCCAGGCCCTGGCCGGGGACCATCGAAATGAAAAGAGCGGTGAGGGCGAACGTGCCGATGTTTTCGAGCAAGTGGAGGCACTTTCTTTATTTATTGGCGCGCAGTTCGCGCTTCTTGAAGTCGAGAATCTTCCAGTCGGCAGCCTTGGCATACTTAGCCAGCTCTTTGTCTGGGTTCACTGCAATCGCGTGGCCAACTGCAGTGAGCATCGGGAGGTCGTTGACGCTGTCGCTGTAGGCATAGCTGCGCTTGAGGCTGATGTTTCGCTCCTTGGCAAGTGCCCGGATGGCTTTGCGCTTTGCTTTGCCGTGCAGCGGCTTGCCGACAAGCTTGCCGGTGAGGATTCCATCCTTGCGCTCAATCAGGGTGCCAAGACCACCGGTCAGGCCGAGGCGTTCGGCGATAACCTCTGCGATCTCTTGAGGAGTTGCTGTGACCAGCCAAACCTCGCGACCCTCAGCGATGTGGTGTTTGGCTAGACGAACGGTCTCTGGCCAAAGTTTTGGGCTAATGAAATTCTCGTAAACCTCGTCGGTGAGTGCGGCAAGGTCATCTGCTTTGTGACCCTCGATCAAGCCGAGAGCGCGGTCTTTAATTTGGTCCACGGTGGTTGCCGATTCTCCGCGGGCAATGAAGCGAGCCTGTTGCCAAGCGAATCGCCAGAAGTCTTGACGGCTGAAGAAGCCTCGCTGGAAGGCAGCCTTGCCAAATAGGAAGCTGCTCGAACCACGCAAAATGGTGTTGTCAACGTCAAAGAAAGCTGCCTCGATTTTTGTCGGGGTGGTTTCCTTGGCTGGCTTCTTAGGGGATGTCGGCACCCTGCCAGTTTAGTCTTGACTCGTGAACATCGAACTGACCCTCATCGGCAAACCCGGCTGCCACCTTTGTGAAGACGCCGAGGCCGCCGTTGATCGCGTGCTGACGGCTTTTTTGTCGGCAAACCCATCCGTGTCTGTTTCCATCGAGCAGAAAAATATCTTGGATTACGCCGAGCTGGCCGCCCGCTATTCGGAAGAAATTCCGGTCTTGCTAATCAATGGCAAAGTGCATAACTATTGGCGTATCGATGAAGAGCGATTTGCGAGCGCGCTGAACTCGCTAGCGAAAGAATAGGAGCCCCGCATGCGTTGGATTCTGAAGAAGTTCTGGTTCCCGATTTTGCTCGTTTTGCTTCACTTTTTGTCAAAAAAATACCCTTGGGCCGCAAAGCTCAAGGGCATTCTTCAGAAGTTCTAGTTACGGCTCCAGGCGGTTTGGCCCGCGGAACAAGAAACCAACTTCACGGATGTTTGGCTGGTGCAATAGCAGCATCAAAACGCGCAGCAAGCCCATACCGAAACCACCGTGGGTCGGCGCTCCATACTTGAAGAAGTCAAGGTAGGTCTGTAGACCTTCTGGCTCTAGACCCTTCTGCTTGACCTGCTCGGTTAGAACATCGAGACGGTGCTCGCGCTGTGCGCCAGTGGTGATCTCGGTGCCGCGCCAGATTAGGTCGTAGCTGTTGGTTAGCGCCGGGTTGTCGGCGTGACGCATGTGATAGAACGGGCGCACTGTTGCTGGGTAGTCGGTGACGAAGACGAATTCGTGACCGTGGGTCTCCTCGGCCCAAGCGGCAATCTGTCGCTCGCCCTCAGGGTCTAGGTCTCCGCCGCGCTCAACGGTGTGGCCGCGCTCCTTGATGATGTCGATTGCATCGTGAAGGGTCACGCGTGGGAAAGGAATCGAAGGAACCTTGACCTCGATGCCGAAGTGCTTCAAAATCTCTTCGCTGTGCTGCTCCTTGACCGCCGAGATGGCAGCGTGCATTAGCTGCTCTTGGATGGCCATGATGTCTTCGTGCGAGTCGATCCATGAAACCTCGATGTCAACCGAAACGAACTCGGTTGCGTGACGCGAGGTGAATGACGGGTCGGCGCGGAACACAGGGCCGATTTCGAAGATGCGGCCGAGGCCAGACATCATCGCCATCTGCTTGTAGAACTGAGGCGACTGAGCCAAGTATGCGTTGCCCTCGAAGTATTCAAGCTTGAACAGCTCGGCGTTTGACTCTGAAGCCGAAGCCATCAACTTAGGGGTGTGTAGTTCAACGAAACCGTTCTCGACCCAATACTTGCGCCAGGTTGCCTCGATGGTGGTCTGAATGCGGAAGACCAGGTTCATCTCTGGGCGGCGAAGGTCAAGGAAGCGCCAGTCCATGCGCTTGTCGATTGAAGTGTCGTCGGCAATCGGAGTCTCTGGGTCTGCAAGAGTGACGATCTCAACGTCATCAAGTTGAATCTCGAGACCGCCGAGCTTGACGCGCTCGTCGTGCACCAAACGACCGGTGATCCAAACGAACGAGCCGTTGGTCAGGGTCGAAACCTTCGATGCCAATGCATCGTTTTCGTCAGGAGCGTCATCGATGGTTGGGCGTGGGTAGGTGACCTGGGCAGAGCCGGTCTCATCGCGAAGGATGATGAACTGGATGCGCTTCTGGTCACGAAGCTTCTCGACCCAACCGCCAAGGGTTACTGGGCCGTCTTCGCGCGCTGCAAGGTCTTTGATAAGGGTGCGGGTTCTCATAATTCCCAAGTTTAGCCGAGGGTAGACTTGAGGTATGCCCGCCGACCGCATCCACCTGATTCGTCATGGCGAGGTGCACAACCCTGGGGGCGTTCTTTACGGGCGTTTGCCGCACTTCCGCTTGAGCGAACTTGGCCATGAGATGGCCAAATCTGCCGCGTCCAAGGTGGCCGAAACCGTCGCCTCGGATGGTCGAACCGTAGTCAAACTGCTTGCCTCGCCTTTGCTTCGCACCCAAGAATCTGCCGCCCCGCTCGCCGATGCCTTCGGCATTGCAATCCACACGGATGAGCGGCTGATCGAACCCCACAACATCTTTGAAGGCCGAAAGCTAACCGCTTCGCACATCTTGATTCGCCCTCACCTTTATTACCACCTGCGCAACCCTCAAAAACCTAGCTGGGGCGAACCATACGAGGCGATCGCAGGCCGCATGATGGCCGCGATTGAAGATGCTTGGAACAGTGTGGCTTCGGGCGATGTTGTAATCGTTAGCCACCAGTTGCCGATCGTGATGGTTCAGTTGACCGTCGCCGGCAAATCGTTGGCCCACAATCCAAAGCAACGTCGTTGCTCGCTTTCGAGCATCACTACTTTGGAACGCCAAGGCGACAAGTTTGTCGAGGTCGGCTATGTCGACACCGCCGCCAACCACAAAGTCATCGATAGGGGTGCCGTCTAATGCAGGCCCAACTTCCAAAGCCGGTTTTGCGTCGAGTTTTACGAGCCACATCGATCGCAGCCGTGGCCTCGACCCTCGGTCTTGGGCTCGGAGCCTGCGCCGCGAATGACCCGCTAGCCAGTCAGTTCAAGGCCGGGGATAACAAGAATTACATTGCCGGTGACGGTTCGGTTACCGAGTATGCAGAGGCCAACCGAGGCAAGTCGGTGGTCTGGAGCGGGCCGACCGAAACCGGAGGCATCCTGGCCAGTGATCAGCTAACCGGTGTTCCGGTGGTTATGAACTTCTGGTACGCGGGCTGCGCACCTTGCCGAGCCGAGGCGCCTGACCTGCTCGCGATTTCAGAGCAGTTCCCGAAGGTTCAATTCGTCGGAGTAAACGTTCGAGATTCAGCGGCGACGGCAGCGGCATTCAATCGCAACTTCAAACTCACCTGGCCCTCGATTATCGACACACAGAGCGGTTCGGTGGCTCTTGCGTTTACCGGAATCGTCACTCCGGCTGCCGTGCCAACCACTCTGATTATTGACAAGCAGGGTCGCGTCTCGGCACGCGTTCTCGGCCGAATCGACAAGTCGATTCTGACTACCCTCGTGCAGACAGTTCAGGATGAGACGGTCAAATAAGTGAACCCAGGCG
>JBEDKF010000012.1:0-22959 GCA_041172305.1 Actinomycetota bacterium
TGCCTTCAGACACCATCCGTCAGGCACTGCACGATATTCCCGAAGAATTCCGCATGGTTGTTTACTATGCGGTTGTCGATGGCCTGCCATATGCAGACATCGCAGAAATCATGGACACGCCAATCGGCACCGTGATGAGCCGACTGCACCGCGGCAAGAAGATGCTGCGCAAGTTGCTGGCCGACTATGCGGCCCAAGAAGGCTACGATGTTTCAAACAAGACTGGGGCTTCCAATGACTAATTTTGACTGCCAAGAAACCAAGCGTCACGTGCACGAATACCTGCACAATGAGTTGAATGAATCCGAGATCGAAGACATCACATCTCACTTGGCCAACTGCGACAGCTGCGAGACTGACTACGACATGGAGAACCTAATCAACGGTTCGATCAAGGAAGCCTGCGATGAGGTTCCGCCAGAGGAGCTTGCTCAGCGTGTAATGGCTGAAATCCGTCGCATTCAGGCAAACGGCGGCACTCACTAAACAGCTTTAGGGTCGACTAGTTCTCCACTAGTTTTCGACTGAGAGGCCCAGCCACTCATACCAGCCGCGGTTTAGAACCAACCACGCGATTAGTCCGTGGCCGATTTGGCCCGGTAGGTGGTTTTCGGCGAGGCTAATCTCTTCGTTCCAACCCTCGTGGTCAACTAGCGGGCGGAAACAATCAACAAACGGAATGCCGCGGCGTGCAGCCACATCCTCGAAACCAGAAGCCAAGTGCTCAATTTCGCTGTTCAGCTCAGGGTTGCGGTGTGGGGTAGGGCCAACTAGGAACGATTCGATTCCGGCACGCTTGGCTTCGTCAACAATCGTTGCAATATTCAAACGGCTGCGTGATATGGAGATTCCTGCCGCAGGGTCGGCGTTGCTAAGCGCGATAACCAATCGGTTTTCGGTGTCGGCACTGAAGCGACGCTTTACCTCATCTGTCCAACGCTCGGCAAGCATGCTCGTTGTTTCATCTGGCGCCGGCAGAGTGAAGATGTCGATGCGCGGGGTAGTGGAAGGGGTTTTCGCGGTTACGCGACCAACCCATCCCATGCCCTTCGGGTCTCCGGCTGCAGAGGCAAGACCATCGCCGAGAACGACGATGCGAATGTTGCGTCTTGCCTGGTCAGTCATCAGATCTGTTTATCGTGCAAACGCGCGTGCGACTAGGTCTGCCTGCTCTGCTGCGTGACGCTTGGCCGAACCAGTTGCCGGTGAAGCGCTGGCAGGTCGTGAAACAAGCTGTGCAACCTGACCGTTCATGTAACGAGGGAGGAACAGACCGATGTAGGTCCATGGTCCCTGGTTTGCTGGCTCATCCTGAACCCAGAAAAGTTCGGCGTTTGGATACTGGGCATAGGTTGCCTTGATCTCGTCGACTGGGGTTGGGTAGAGCTGCTCAACACGAACGATCGCGGTGGTCTTGTCGCCGGTCTTCTGAGCCTCGGCCAGTAGATCCCAATAGACCTTGCCTGAACAGAACAAAACGCGAGTAACCGCATTCTTGTCTAGTCCCTGCTCGTCGTCGATCACCGGGCGGAAGGTTCCGTTGGTGAAGTCTTCAACTGAGCTTGATGCAGCCTTCAAACGAAGCATTGACTTCGGGGTGAAAACAATCAACGGGCGACGAGGTGTCGAGTAGGCCTGGCGGCGCAGTAGGTGGAAGTGCGATGCCGGAGTTGATGGCTGAGCAACGGTCATGTTGTTCTCAGCACACAGCTGCAGGTAACGTTCGATGCGCGCCGATGAATGGTCAGGTCCTTGACCTTCATAGCCGTGTGGCAAGAGAAGAACAACACCCGAGTGCTGGCCCCACTTCTGCTCGGCAGAAGAAATGAACTCATCAATGATGGTCTGCGCGCCGTTGGCGAAGTCTCCGAACTGCGCCTCCCAAAGAACAAGCGCATTCTCGTTCTCAACCGAGTAGCCATACTCGAATCCCATGGCTGCATACTCGCTGAGCAGTGAGTCATAGATGTAGAACTTGGCTTGCTCTTGAGAAAGGTTGCGCAGTGGCATCCACTCTTGACCATTCTCACGGTCGTGGAACACAGCGTGACGCTGCACGAAGGTTCCGCGACGGCTGTCTTGGCCGGCCATGCGAACTGGCTTGCCTTCGAGAACCAGTGAGCCTAGTGCCAAAAGCTCGCCGAAGCCCCAGTCGATGCCGCCCTGGCGAGACATTTCGACTCGCTTGGTCAGCAGCTGCTGCAACTTAGGGTGGACATGGAAACCAGGAGGCTGGTTGTTGTGAGCGTCACCGATCAGCTCCACGGTTGCGCGCGAAATAGCGGTCTCGTGAGCCATAACCGGGTGGTCGCTGGCTGTGGTGCCGATGCCTTCTGGGCGTGGAACCAGTGAAACCGGCTGAGACATAGCCTCGTGAACCTCAACGAATGCACCTTCTAGGCGAGCCTGGAACGATGCGTTTGCGGCCTCGTAGTCTTCGCGGGTGATGTCACCGCGGCCAACTAGAGACTCAAGGTACAAAGTGCGAACCGAGCGCTTTGCCTCGATCAAGTTGTACATCAGTGGCTGGGTCATCGATGGGTCGTCACCTTCGTTGTGACCGCGACGGCGGTAACAGATGATGTCGATAACGACGTCCTTCTTGAACTCCTGACGGAACGCAAATGCCATCTGGGCCACACGAACAACGGCCTCAGGGTCGTCACCGTTCACGTGGAAGATTGGAGCTTGGATGGCCTTTGCCACGTCGGTTGAGTAGACGGTTGAGCGTGATTCGCCTGGAGGGGTGGTGAAGCCAACCTGGTTATTGATCACGATGTTGATGGTTCCGCCAACCTTGTAGCCACGAAGCTGTGACATGTTCAAAACCTCAGGAACAACACCCTGTCCGGCGAATGCCGCATCGCCGTGGATCAGGATCGGAAGAATTGGGTATTCCTCGCGAGGAATGGCGTCCAAAACGTCAAGCTTCGCGCGAACGATGCCCTCGAGAACCGGGTTAACTGCCTCAAGGTGTGAAGGGTTTGCGGCCAGCGAAACGGCAACCTTGTTGCCCTCGGCGCTGGTGAAGACACCCTCTGTTCCTAGGTGGTACTTCACGTCGCCAGAACCCTGGACGGTCTTGGTGTCGGTGTTGCCCTCAAACTCGCGGAACACCTGACCATAAGTCTTGCCCGCAACGTTGGTAAGAACGTTTAGGCGACCACGGTGGGCCATACCGATGGCAACTTCTTGAAGCCCGTTGTTCGCGGCAGCCTGAAGGATCTCATCCAAGGCCGCGATGGTTGACTCGCCACCCTCGAGGCTGAAGCGCTTCTGACCAACGAACTTGGTCTGCAAGAAGGTTTCGAAAGCCTCTGCTTCGTTTAGCTTGCCAAGGATGCGCATCTGCTCATCGCGGCTTAGCTTCTCGTATGGGCGTTCTAGGTTGTCCTGGAACCACTTGCGCTGCGCAGGGTCCTGGATGTGCATGTATTCAACGCCGATTGTGCGGCAGTAGCTGTCGCGCAGGATCTTTAGAGTGTCGCGGAACTGAGCCTTGCTCTTGCCGCCGAAGCCGCCGGTCTTGAAAGTGCGGTCTAGATCCCAAAGGCTTAGACCGTGGTTCAAGATGTTTAGGTCAGGGTGTGAACGCTGCTGGTATTCCAGCGGGTCAACATCGGCCATTAGGTGGCCGCGAACGCGATAGGCGTTGATTAGTTCTTGGATGCGTGATGCTTTTGAACGGTCATCGTTGTCATCCTGGTCAAAGTCTTCGACCCAAAGTACTGGCTCGTAAGGGATGCGAAGCGCTGCGAAGATTTCTTCGTAGAAACCGCGCTGGCCAAGCAGAAGCTCGTGAACCTTCTTGAGGAACTCGCCAGACCCGGCGCCCTGGATGACTCGGTGGTCATAGGTTGAGGTCAAGGTGATGGTCTTGCTGATGCCCATCTTGGTTAGAGCTGCTTCGTTCATTCCCTGGAACTCGGCTGGGTAGTCGAGTGCTCCCGCACCAATGATGCAGCCTTGGCCCTGCATTAGGCGTGGCACAGAGTGAACTGTTCCGATTCCACCCGGGTTGGTTAGCGAAACGGTTGAACCGGCGAAGTCATCCGCGGTCAACTTGTTGTCGCGGGCCTTCTTGACGAGTTCTTCATAGGCCGCCAGGAATTCTGCGAAGTTCAATCGCTGCGCGCGCTTGATGTTCGGAACCAGAAGTGCTCGGGTGCCGTCTGGCTTCGGGATGTCGATGGCGAGACCGAAGTTCACGTTCGCAGGGGTTACTGCCGACGGCTTTCCGTCGATCTCTGCGTAGTAAACGTTCTGGCTTGGGAACTCCTTGAGCGCACGAACTAGCGCGAAGCCAAGGATGTGGGTGAATGAAACCTTTCCGCCACGAGTGCGTGAAAGGTGGCTATTGATCACAATGCGGTTGTCGATCAGGAGCTTTGCTGGGATGGTGCGAACAGAGGTTGCCGTAGGAACCTTGATCGAGGCATCCATGTTTGAAGCCAAAGCCTTCGACATGCCCTTGAGGACATTGATCTGGTCTTCGGCTGAGTCTTCTTCGTCAGTGGCAATGGTCGAGATTGCTTCGGTGACCGGCGCCTGCGCAGGAATCGGTTGAGCCTTGGCTTCGATTCGAGTTGTCTTTGCAACCATAGGGGCTGCTGCCGGGGTGGCCACAGGAGCTGCGGCTGCTGGAGCTGCGGCTGCTGGAGCTGCGGCTACTGGGGGAGTTGCTGCCGCTGCAACCGGGGACGCTGGCACCGAACTAGGTGCTGAAGTTGGCTGATTCTGGTGGTATTTCTCGAGGATTGGCCACCACTCCTTGTCGACGGAATCTGGGTTTACTTTGTACTGTTCGTACATTTCTTCCACTAGCCAGTCATTAGCGCCAAAATCGTTGTCGCCGTTCGAATTCTCGCCGTTGATAGACAGAGAAACCACCTCTTTATGATTGCTGTTCGATTTGCCCCTTAAGCCTACCTTCTCGCTGGTTATGCTTAGAACAAGATGGAAAACTCACACCATAGAATCTCGAGCGGAGACGCTCGATGAATGACTGGCTAATGCTGGCATTTGGTCTCGTCTTGACCGTCGGCACCGGCATTTTTGTTGCGAGCGAGTTCTCGATGCTCAACCTCGAACGCAGTGAGCTAGAAGCCCGCGCCGAGCGTGGTGAAAAAGGCCTAACCAGCAGCATCCGAGCCTTGAAGCGCACCGCGACCCACCTTTCAAGCGCTCAGCTTGGCATCACTCTGACCACCATGCTGACCGGTTTCTTGGCTGAACCGGCTCTTTCGCACCTATTGATCCAATCATTCCCGCCAGTATTCAAGGCACTCGGGATAGAGGGCGATCTTTCGGAGGGAACCATCCACGGCATTGCACTGGTGCTGACAATGTTTATCGCAACGCTGTTCTCAACGCTATTTGGCGAACTTGTCCCTAAGAAGTTGGCGCTTTCAATTCCGCTGACGGTAAACCGATTTGTGGTTGGGTTTCAGCTTGCCTTCACCTGGATTTTTTCTTGGATGATTTTCATCCTCAATGCATCCGGCAACGCAATAGTCCGCTCGCTTGGCATCGAGCCTAAGGAGGAGCTGAGTTCAGCTCGCACGGCCGAGGAGTTGAGCTCACTCGTTCGCAGATCAGCAAGCCTTGGGGCCCTAAACGCGCAAACCGCGACCTTGCTGACCAAGACCTTGGCGCTGAGTCAGCTAGTTGCGGCCGATGTCATGACTCCGCGCACTCGCATGGCCAGCCTGCACAGGGATGATTCGGTTGCCGATGTGATCGCTCTTTCGATCAAGACCGGACACTCGAGATTCCCAATCATCGAAGATTCATCAGATGACGTTGTCGGTGTCGCACACGTGAAGCAAGCTGCAGCGGTGCCACGCGAAAAGCGCACCGGTGTTCCTGTGACGGCAATCATGGTCGAAGCGCTTCGTGTTCCTGAAACCATGCGCCTCGAAACGCTAATGGTGGAGCTTCGCGCCAAAGGCCTTCAGCTTGCCATCGTCGTCGACGAGTATGGCGGCGTCGCCGGCCTAACGACTCTCGAAGACCTCGTCGAAGAGCTGGTCGGAGAGTTGGCCGATGAGCACGACCGAGCTAAAGCCGGTGTCACGCGCGGTGCAAACTCATCCGTGTTGTTCCCTGGAATGACCAGACCAGATGAGCTTCTTGAAATGGCCATCAAGGTTCCTGCAGATGGCGCCTACGAAACGGTGGCGGGTTTCATGATGAGCGTTCTCGGTCGCATTCCTGCACTTGGAGACACGGTTGAGCTAGAAGACGGAGTTTTGAAAGTTGAACGCATGGATGGCCGACGAGTCGACCGTGTTCGATTCAGCCCGACCATTCAGGTTGATGGCGAGGTGACCAAGAATGACTAATCCGTGGGTTGGAATCGGTTGGTTCTTCGTTTTGCTACTCGGCAACGCCTTCTTTGTAGGCGCTGAATTCGCCGTGATTACTGCTCGCCGCGCTCAAATTGAACCCCGAGCCGAGGCCGGAAGCCGCCCAGCCAAGATCACCATCAAGGCAATGGAGAAAGTATCCCTAATGTTGGCTACCACCCAACTTGGTGTCACCATTTGTTCGCTGCTGATTTTGATCATCGCCGAGCCGAGCATCCACCAGCTCTTAGAGCCAGGTTTGTACGGGCTTGGATTGCCAGAAGGCGCCGTCGCCGGGGTCTCTTTCGCGATCACGCTGATTCTTGTTTCGTTCCTTCACGTTGTTCTAGGTGAAGTGGTTCCGAAGAACATTTCATTCTCGGTGCCCGAGCGCGCAGCTCTCATCCTGGTGCCGGTTCTTTATGGAATGGCACAGATTGTTCGCCCGATCGTTGTGACACTAAACGCAACCGCCAACGTGATCCTGCGTCTATTCCGAGTAAAGCCAAAAGACGAAGCGAACAGTTCGTTCACGCTTGACCAAGTTGAAGACATCGTCGAGCACTCCACACGCGAAGGCGTCCTGAGTGACACATCGGGTGCACTCAGCAACACCTTTGAATTCACCGAAAAGAAGGTTCGCGACGTTGCCGTGGCCATCGACAAGGTGGTTTCGTTCGAAGAGTCTGTCTCGCCTCGTGAAGTCGAGCAGGCCGTCGCCAAGTATGGCTTCTCTCGATACCCGCTAACAGGTGCCGAAGGCGAAATAGTCGGTTACCTTCACCTCAAGGATGTGATTGATCTCGACCTCGACGAGGTTGACGACCCATTCCCATCCAAGCGAGTGCGCAACATGATTTCGCTTTCGGCCAACATGGAGCTTGAGGATGCGCTGGCGAGCATGCGCCGCGTCAACGCGCACATGGCAAAGGTTCTTGACCGAGGCGGAAAACTTCGTGGCGTTCTCTTCCTTGAAGACATCCTTGAAGAGCTCGTGGGCGAAGTTCAAGACGCTACCCGACGTGACTAATTCGAGTTCGAAACCTTAGAACTTTCCGCGAGAGTATTGGTTAGGCCAATAGTCGACCTCGACACCCAACTCGTGGGCTGCTCGAAGCGGCCACATTGGGTCGCGAAGCTCGGCGCGACCGATCATGATTACGTCAACGTTTCCGCGCTGAAGAATTTCCTCGGCCTGAGCACCGGTTGTGATCTGCCCGACAACAGCGACGGGCGAATCGACCTTATCGGCGACGAACTCTGCAATCGGAACCTGGTAGCCGGGGCCGGTAGGGATTTGTACGCCAGTGACCAAACCTCCGGTGGAAATATCAAATAGGTCAGCTCCCGCTTCGGCGCACCAAGCTGCGACGGTTGAGGTCTGAACCTCATCCCAGCCTCCCTCGACATAATCGGTCGCCGAGAAACGAACCAGGATCGGCATCCCTTCGCCCACCTCGGCGCGAATTCCAGAAACAATTTCGAGTAGGAACCGCGCGCGATTCTCTAGGTCGCCACCATAAATGTCGGTCCGCTGATTGGTTAGTGGGGATAGAAACTGGTGAATCAAATAGCCGTGGGCGGCGTGAATTTCGACGGCGTCAAAGCCCGCATCTTGAGAGCGGCGGGCGGCGGTTACAAACTCTTGGACGATGTCGGAAACCTCGGAAGTTTCAAGCCTTCGAGGGGCTGCGTAACCCTCGAATGCCTCGGAAGTTGCAGATATCGATTGCCAACCGCCATCGGTCAGCGGAACCGATCCGCGCCCCGACCACTCTCGGTAGACCGATGCTTTGCGGCCCGCGTGGGCCAATTGGATGCCCACAGTGGCACCCTGACTGTGCATGAAATCTACGATGTAAGCCCAGCCATCGGCCTGCTCGTCATTCCAAATTCCGGTGTCCCAAGGAGAGATTCGGCCTTCCGGAGCGACCGCACTGGCCTCAACGACGACTAGCCCCGCACCACCGGTTGCTCGCGCGCCGTAGTGCACTAGGTGCCATTCCGTTGGCACTCCATCCCTGTCTTCTGCAGAGTATTGGCACATCGGTGCAACCCACACACGATTGCGTACGGTCAGATCTCGGATGGTGATTGCTTCGAATAGCTTGCTCATGGATAGAACTCTATTCGGTAGCCTTGGCACATGGACTTGCTTTCGTCGATGTTGCGAAAACCAACCGCGCAGGATGACAAATACTCCCGCGGAGTGGTTGGTTTTGTGACTGGTTCGACTAGTTTTCCTGGAGCAGCCATCCTTGGTGTCACGGCTGCGATGCGCACGGGCATCGGCATGGTGCGCTGGCTTGGGCCCGAATCTGTCGGACGACTCTTGCTCGAGGTTCGACCAGAGGTGGTTATTCAGGAGGGCCGCGCCCAAGCATGGGTGGTCGGTTCGGGAGTCCCTTCAAATGGGCTCGACGAACAGGCTTCAAACATCGTGAAGTGTTTGGAGAGTGCAGCCTTCGCCGTCGTTGACGCTGGAGCCCTTGGCTTGGTTGATTTCGGATCACTCAAAGTTCAATCGATTTTGACCCCTCACGCTGGCGAACTTTCTGCCCTTCTAGAGAGATTGGGCCACGTTGTTTCTCGCCAGCAAATTGAATCCGAACCTAAGAAATACGCCGCTTTGGCTGCAAAACTGACAGGTCAGACGGTTTTGCTCAAAGGCAACGTTACGACCATCGCCGACCCTCATGGTGCGATCCAGCAGACTGCCCCAGCCAACGCTGCCCTGGCTACTGCCGGAACCGGAGATGTGCTCGCGGGCATACTGGGCGCTCTTGTTGCAGCCAACTTCAGCAAACTTGAGGGTGAAGAACTTACGCTTTCTCAGATTGCCTTTGCTGGAGCCAACCTGCAAGCGATGGCGGCAGACTTGGCGGCCAAATCAGGACCCGTAGTCGCCATGGATGTGGCCGAGGCAATTCGTGTTGTTGTGGGGGAGATTCTTGCTTAGTTCAAAATTCTTGCGCTTGGTCGCGCTTTGGTTCGGCGTCATCGTCGTGCATCTTTGGTTGATTTTCGAAGCCCAACAAAACCCGCAGACAGCACCCTTCAACGATGTGAACCTCTACGGTTTCTGGGCGGAACAAAGCTCGCTAAACCATAGCCTTTTGGGGATAAATGCTGCGTGGGTATACCCCTTCGTGGCGATGGTGCCAATCTATCTTGCCCAGCTAATTGGTGGGGCGAATGGAATCTTGACCGGTTGGTTGATGCTCATCGGCGCAATGAACTTTATTGGTCTTAGTGCCCTGGTTGACTGGGGCAATGCCGGCAAGTCTGCTTTTCGCTCGGCTGCTTATTACCTAGTTTTTATCGCACTTCTGGGCCCTGTCGCGATCGGTCGAATCGATGCTGCCGCAACCTTCTTCGCAATCTTGGGTTTGATCCAGGTCTCCCGAGACCGCATTCAGCTCGGCATGACATTCTTCACTCTTGGAGCCTGGATAAAGATTTGGCCGGTAGCTGCTGCAATCGCACTGTTTGCTTCAGCCAAGCAAAAGATTCGCACCTTGATTCTGGCGGCCACTGTTTCGGTGGCTTTACTCACCCTGGGCATTTTTCTCGGGGGTAATGAGAATCTGCTCTCGTTCGTCGGAACACAGGGTGCTCGCGGGCTCCAAGTTGAATCTGTATTCGCTACTTTTTGGGTTTGGGCAGCGAAGTTCGGTGCGCCAGGCGCCGGAATCTACTTCGATAACTTCTTGGTGACGAATCAAGTTTCAGGGAGCTTCACTGCCGAAATTTCTGGTCTACTTGGTCCGGTAATGCTTGGAGCTTTGGGCATTACGTTGTTTCTCGGGCTTAGGGCTTTTCGAGCCGGCGACGAATCCAAGCATTTGTTTACGGCAGTCTTTTTGACGGCCACGCTCGATTTGATCGTTTTCAATAAAGTCGGGTCACCACAGTTCGAGCTTTGGCTCGCGGTTCCGCTCATGGCCGGAGTTCTGTTCAATTTACCGAAGTGGAATTTCCCGCTAGCTATTGGGGCTGCGATCGCACTACTAACCAACTTGCTCTACCCGGTTTTTTACATGGATCTGATGGGGCTCGGTTGGTTGGGAATTGCAATCCTGACGGCAAGAAACATCCTGCTGATCTTGCTCCTGGTTTGGGCAAACCTAAGGCTCTCGAAGCTGGCTGATCAAGCCTCTAGAAGCTGAGTTAGCAACGAACCGACAAGGTCTCTCTCAATCAAGAAACCGTCGTGGCCGTACGAAGACGTGATTGTCTGAAGGCCGCCACCGATTACAGTGCCGCCGATGTGATCGGCAATCCTTTGCTGGTCGCCGATAGGGAAGCAGCGGTCGCTGTCGATTCCAGCAACCAATGACGTTGCTTTCACGGTTGCCAGCGCTGCCTCAACCGACCCGCGCCCGCGGCCGACATCGTGTGAATTCATCGCCTCAACCAGGGTGATGTAACTATTGGCGTCGAACCGGCGAGTGAACTTGTTGCCGTGGAAATCCAGGTAACTCTCAACAGCGAATCTTCCACCTTTGCCAAGCGGGCTAACTTGCGATTGCCAAGTTCGCTCAAATCGGTCGTTCAACTCACCGTGTGAGCGATAGTTCAGCAGGGCCATGCGGCGAGCCAGGGCGAGCCCGCGGTGTGGGCCGAAACCTGGCTTTGCGTCGTAGTAGTTTCCGTCGGCGAAGGCTGGGTCGGTCATGATTGCCTCAACCTGGATTGAGTTGGTAGCAATCTGGTCAGCGCTGGTGATGGCAGGCGCAGCGATAACAGCGACTTTCTTCATAGCGTCGGGATACATGATCGCCCACTCGAGCGATTGCATGGCTCCCATAGATCCGCCAATTACTGCGAACCACTGTTGAACACCGATTACCTTAGAGAGCTCGTATTGAGCATTCACCTGGTCGCGAATGGTCAGATACGGAAACGAAGAGCCAAATTCGCGACCATTCGCGTCGAGCGAACTCGGGCCGGTCGATCCCTGGCAACTGCCCAACATGTTCGGGGCAACGACGAAGTACTCATCCGTGTCAATCGCCAGGCCAGGACCGATGATGTCAGTCCACCAGCCCTCGGTCGGGTGCGCCTTACTGGCAGCGCCAGATGCGTGTGAGTCACCGGTCAGGGCATGCAGAACCAAGATGGCGTTGCTGTTGTCATCGTTCAGCTCGCCCCAAGTTTCAAAAGCAATGCGTGCACTGGCTAGTGTCCGGCCACTTTCGAGTTTGAGGTTCGAAATCGGTGCAAAGTTTCGGTCTCCCGCAGGGTCACCGTCACGCCAAGCGCCGGTGGCCGGTGGTCGTCCAATGAGCTGACGACTCAGCTCCTCGGTCACGAATGACGAAGGTACTGTGTCTTCAGGTGTTTGGAAATCCATCCACTTAAGCCTATCGGCGTAAATCTGGAATGACGAACCCTTTACTTGACCGCAGCAAAGCCTGTCTCGAGGTCAGCAAGTAGGTCGGCAATTGACTCGAGCCCAACCGAAAGTCGAACCAAGCCAGGGGTTACGCCGGTCGAAGCCTGCTGTTCAGGTGTCAACTGTGAGTGGGTGGTCGAAGCCGGGTGAATCACTAGTGATCGCACGTCGCCGATGTTTGCTACGTGGCTGAAAAGGTTCAGGCTCTCGACGAACTTCGAACCGGCCGATACGCCGCCGGCAATCTCAAACGAAACAATCGCACCGGTTCCCTTTGGCGCATATTTCTTTCCAGCTTCGAACCAAGGTGAGGTAGGTAGCCCCGCGTAGTTCACCGAAAGAACCTGTGGGTGCGCTGCAAGCCACTCAGCGATTGCCTGTGCGTTTGAAACGTGGCGGTCGACGCGAAGGCTGAGCGTTTCGATTCCCTGAAGCAATTGCCATGCGCTGTTTGGTGAGATTGCCGAACCTAGATCGCGAAGCAACTGCACGCGCGCCTTGATGATGTATGCGATTCCGTCGCCCAGCGCGGCCGTGTAGTTGACGCCGTGATATGAAGGGTCTGGCTCGGTTAGGCCAGGGAACTTGTCTGACTTGCTCCACTCGAACTTTCCGCCGTCCACGATTGCGCCGGCAACCACGGTTCCATGGCCGCCGAGGAACTTCGTTGCCGAGTGAACCACGATGTCGGCACCGTGCTCAAGTGGGCGAACCAAGTATGGGGTAGCAACGGTGTTGTCGACGATCAGCGGAACACCGTTTGCGTGTGCAACATCAGCCACACCCTCAATGTCAAGGATGGAAACCTTAGGGTTACCGATGGTCTCCGCAAAGAACGCCTTGGTGTTTGGCTGAACGGCAGCGGCCCATTCATCCAAGTTGTCTTGGTCTTCCACAAAGGTAGTCGTGATGCCGAGCTTCGGCAAGGTGTACTTGAAGAGGTTGTAGGTTCCGCCGTAAAGGGTTGACGAAGCGACGATGTGGTCGCCAGCCTGTGCGATGTTCAAAATGGCGAAAGTCTCCGCCGCTTGCCCTGAGGCAAGTAGAAGAGCGGCGGTTCCGCCTTCGAGAGCGGCAATACGCTTCTCAGTAACATCCTGGGTTGGATTCATGATGCGGGTGTAGATGTTGCCGAATTCGGCAAGCCCGAACAGCTTCGCAGCGTGCTCACTCGAGTTGAATACGTATGCGGTGGTCTGGTAGATCGGAGTTACCACTGCGTTGGTTGTTGGGTCTGGTGAAGCTCCCGCGTGAATCTGTGCGGTTTCGAATCCCCAAACGCTCGAGTCGTTGCTCATGATGTTTTCCCTACTTCTAATCAACTTGTAGTTTCAAAGAGTAGGTGAAACGCGGGCTAGGCCGCGCGGGCCGCGAAATGAAGCGTAATAAAGCCTATGAAGCGGCTTCGTTCAATGCGTCGAATGCGAGCGAAGCCAAGAGTGCTGCACCGTCTGCGAGCACCGAATCGTCAAACATTGCCTTGTTAGAATGATTGGTTGATGCGGTGCTTGGGTCAATGCCATCCGGGCAGGCACCCATGAAAACGAAGGCGCCAGGAATCAGGTCAACTACCGAAGCGAAATCTTCGCCCCCGGCAATTGGGTCAGGCATGTTCCAGTAGCGCCCTGGTCCAAACGCGTCATTGATGACGTGCTCGACCCTCGAAATCGCTTTGGCGTCGTTCATTAGGACCTTGGTGGATGGCATGAATTCGATTTCTACTTCGAGACCATGCGCTGCGGCTATTCCTCGCAGCAACTCCGTTGAATATTGCTTCACCTTTTCGGTGTTAGCGACCGAGAAGGTTCGGATTGTGGCGCCGAACGAAGCCACTTCCGGAATAACATTTTCGGTGTGGTCATCGCCGGCTTTAACCCAGCCAACATTGATGACAACTGGGTCGAAAGCGCTGAATCGCTTGTTGACCATGGTCTGCAACGAACTGATCGCTTCGGCCATCGGAGAAATCGGGTCCTTCGACAGCCAAGGCATTGATCCGTGCCCGCCGGCACCTTTGAAGGTCACAGTCATGCCGCCTGCGGCGGCCATCAAAGCGCCAACGCGCGACCCAAACATGCCTTTAGGGTACGAGCTGAAGACGTGAATTCCATAAGCTGCGATCGGCATCTGCCCTGAGACCAAATGCATTTCTTCTTCGAGCATCACATCGGCACCGCCGTGGCCCTCTTCGCCTGGCTGGAACCAGATGATTACCTCGCCCTTTAGTTCATCCTTGTGGGTCGCAAGCAAGTGCGCTGCGCCGATTCCCATGGCCATGTGCAAGTCGTGTCCGCAAGCGTGCATGAATCCGTTGGTCGATGCGAAATCTAGACCGGTGTCTTCAACAACCGCGAGTGCGTCCATGTCCGCTCGAAGCAGAACTGTTGGGCCAGGCTGCCCACCCTTGATGTGCAAGACTGCCGAGGTGATGTTTTTGCTCAGGGTGACTTCGCCGAGACCGTGCACCGACTGCAGTACGCGGGCAAGTGTGTTTGGTAGCTGTAAGCCGAACTCAGGAATCTGATGAAGTTCACGTCGAATCTCACTCAAGACATTCGAATACTGGTTTGCCTCTTTGGCTAGATCTGCATAGCTCATGCCGTCATTCTGCCACCTTTAGGCTTGTCTTATGTTCTTTGAGCAAATGCACCCGAGTTGGCAGGCAGCGATTCCTGATTCCAAGGCGATTTTGGATGCCTTGGAGTTGAAGCTTGAGGCTCGTGGAACGCACTATTTGCCTGAAAAAACTCTCGTTATGCGTGCGTTCGAAGCGCCCTTGGATGAAATCCGAGTGGTAATCATCGGGCAGGACCCTTACCCAACGGTTGGGCACGCAATCGGGCTATCTTTTGCAGTTGCAGCTGACACGAAGCCATTGCCACGCAGTTTGAATAACATCCTCCGTGAGTTAGGGGATGACCTAGGCAAGAGCACTGAAAGAACCGGTGACCTTTCGAAGTGGGCCGAACGGGGCGTCTTCTTGCTGAACCGCCACCTGACCACGGATGCTGCTGACGCTGGTGCGCATGCCGACCTTGGCTGGGGTGCATTCACCGACATGGCCATTCGGGCATTGAACCGAAAGCGCGGTCGCTCATTGGTTGCCATCCTCTGGGGAAACCAGGCTCAGCAACTCGCACCCGTTCTTTGCGATGCACAGGTGATTGCCTCGGCGCACCCAAGCCCACTTTCGGCCCGTCGTGGATTTTTCGGTTCGAAGCCGTTTTCGAAAGCTAATGCGGCTCTCATAGCCGCAGGCGAGTCGCCGATAGATTGGTCTTGTTAGGAGAATGCTTTGGCTCTAGATTCTGAATCTCGTTGGCGCTTGGTTCGAGCAATGCGCGCAAAAGGTGCGCAACCAGCTTCGAATGAAACCTCGATTCGTGACGCGAAGGCTGAAGACCTCACTCAAATCGTCGAGATCTACAACTACTACATCCGCAACAGTGTGGTCACTTTCGACCTAGACGCAATGTCTCTTCACGAGTGGCAGCAAAAATTTGAATGGGTGCTTTCCCTGCAGTTGCCGTTCGTGGTTGCGGAAAGCGCAAGCGGGCAGATTTTGGGATTCGCTTACGTGGCCCCTTGGCGCCAGAAGGCAGCCTATCGCCGCACGGTTGAAGACAGCATTTATCTTCGTCCTGCCGCTATCGGAAAGCGCGTCGGAACTAAATTGCTTACGGAAATTATCGAGCGAAGCAAAGCCGCGGGAGTGAAAGAAATCGTTGCCGTAATCTCCGACAAGGGCGCTGAATCATCGATCGCATTGCACGAATCGTTTGGTTTCAAACACCAAGGTCATCTTGCGAAGGTTGGCTTCAAATTTGGCCGCTGGCTCGGCACCGTGTTGATGCAAAAGAGCCTCTAGGGGTTACCCCGAGCGCCCTCAGGGTTCGTTCAGGATTAAGGTCTAGGCTGACAATATGAAGTTTGCCAAGGGGATTGTCGCTGCCGTAATTTCACTCGGCTTGAGCGCTCTCAACGTTGCACCGGCATGGGCGACGATTGACCCCATTTTTACCGATAAATCTTTCGATGCAGTCGGATTGATCGTGAAATACAAGGATGGCGTCAGCGCAACTGCCGCCAATGGGCAACCAACCGCCGAAAATGCAGCCGGGGTAGACCTAACCGGCGGCCACGACCTTGGCGGGGGATGGCAGAGTGTTCAGTTCGAGCAGGCTTTTAGCGCCGGAACCGCAACTGAAATCGCAATGCGACTTGCCGCCGACCCTCGTGTCGAAGCTGTTGAACTTGACCGTAAGTTGGTGCCAGCATCCCTCGCCCACAAAGTCTCGCCCGCACTACTTGCCGCGCTTAAGCCCGCTTCAGCGGTTCGCTCTGTGAAAGCTGCCGACGCTTGGTCAAAAGCGGCACCAAGTGCTGCCGCAATCAAGTTGAGCTGGTTGGCTCCATCGACGCTAAATGGTGCAACCGTAGCCAGTTATCGAGTTGAAATGAACGACGGCTTGGGATGGAAGTTGAAGGCCACCAGCGCGAAGACATCGGCAGTGATTGCCGAAGGGTTGAATGCGGGAGTCCCATACTCGTTCAGAGTAGCGGCCATCACCCAAAAGGCCGGCGCGAAAAAAACCGGTGCGTTCTCGGCCGTGGCCAAGGCAACCGCAACCTCGACTCCTCATGCTCCGGTTTTCACGGGCTCTAACACCGCATTCGGTTCGACTACTCCTTCATGGTCATCCCAGAACCTAGCACAATCGGGCGGCTTGCCGATTCTCGACTACACGGCCACGGCAACTGCGTCTGGGCAGCAGCCTGTCACCTGTGTCGCACCTGCGACAGCAACCTCGTGCAACTTCCAGGGCCTGACACCAAACGTCACCTATACCGTTTCAGTTAGCGCGCGAAACGCCAGAGGGTCGACCTCTAGCATCGCCGGAGTCACTCCGCTGGATGCACTCTTCAAGGACCAGTGGTACCTGACTAGCAAGTATGGAATCAACGCGACAAACGCCTGGTCCAAGACCATGGGCTCCAAGAACATCGTGGTCGCAGTTCTCGATAGCGGCATCACCAAGCACCCTGACCTAGATAACCAAGTGGTGCCCGGCTATGACTTCGTAAGCGATCCAAGTTCGTCGAACGACGGTGACGGCTGGGATGCCAACGACGCCGACCCAGGTGACTGGAACTCTGCTGAGGCAAGTTCTTGGCACGGAACCCACGTGGCTGGAATCATCGCGGCGCAATCAGACTCTGTCGGTGTCACCGGCATTGCGCCAAACGTAAAGATTCAACCAATTCGCGCTCTCGGCACCACAGGAGGCAGCTCGTCTGACCTAATCGCTGCGCTCCGTTGGGCTGCGGGCATCACCGTTGCCGGTGTTCCAGCAAACCCAACCCCGGCGAAGGTTGTGAACCTTTCAATGGGCACCGACAGCTACACCCCGTGTCGCCTGCGTGGTCAAACTCTTGGCGCGACCGAAGTTGCTCTCGCAGAACTTAAGGCCGCAGGAGTCACAGTTGTCAGCGCTGCCGGAAACTTCAATGTTCCGGCCTACGAGTCATACCCAGGCAACTGCTTCCCGACAATCAACGTTGGTGCGACCGCATTCTCTGGAGACCGGGCCTCGTATTCGAACTTCTCCGTCGCTGACAACAACGGTCAAATGGTCGGTGTTGACATTTCCGCTCCCGGCGGCGACAGCAAGTTCCCGGGAGATGCTCCTGCGGGGTCTAAGGGCAAGATTGTCTCGACCTGGAATGATGGCCGCACCGTCCCTGGCGCACCGAGTTACCAAGGCGAAGAGGGCACCAGTATGGCGACCCCGGTGGTTTCCGGCGTAGTCGCTTTGATCTACTCGGTGAAGCCGAACATAACCTTTGATCAGGTCTGGGAGGTCCTAAAAGCCACGGTCACCAAGTTCCCAGCCGGCAGCCAGTGTGAAACGAAGAACATCTGTGGCGTGGGCATTGTCAATGCTGGTGCTGCGGTGGCTGCAGCGGCTGCTCTGCCCTAAAAGCAAGCAACACTAAACTGAGGGCCATGCGAATTCATCGTGCCTGGCTGGTTGCGGGCGTCACATTTTTAACGCTGATTTGTGCTGCGGCATTCAGATCAACCACCTCAATTCTGTTCATGCCGCTCGAAATGGAATTTGGCTGGACTCGCAGTCTCACCTCCTCTGCTCTGGCGGTAAACCTGGTGGTTTATGGCGTTACGGCGCCGTTCGCAGCAACCCTCATGGAACGTTTTTCGCCGAAGCGCGTTGCGATTGCAGCCTTAGGGCTCGTAGCCCTCGGAACTGGGCTAACCACAGTCATGACCGAACCATGGCAACTCATGCTCTACTGGGGCGTTTTTGTTGGAGTTGGCACGGGATGCCTCGCTTTGGTCTTTGCTTCGCTCGTCGCAAATCGCTGGTTCTCAGCAAGGCGCGGGTTAGTTACCGGAGTGTTTTCGGCCGCATACGCAACCGGCCAACTCATATTTCTGCCAGCTTTGACAGTTGTTGTCATGAATCAAGGATGGCGAACAGCCTCGTTGGTTGTAGCACTGTTTGCTACGGCAGTCATCCCCATTTTTGCCTTGGTGTTCAAGAATTCACCACAGGAAGTCAATACTCAGCCGTATGGAGGGCCGCACCCGGTTAGCGGTGGCGGGGCGGCGCCACGAACCGCAGGTCAAACGCTCGCAGTATTGTTTGAGTCTTTCAAGAAGCCGGCATTTTGGGTTTTGGCAGGCACCTTCTTCGTTTGCGGTTGGACAACCAACGGCCTCATTGGAGCTCACTTCATCCCTGCAGCCCATGACCACGGCATGGCGGTTGGCACGGCATCAGGATTGCTCGCGGTTGTGGGCATATTCGACTTCGTTGGCACGATTCTCTCTGGTTGGTTGACCGACCGGGTGAACCCGATTGTTTTGCTCGTCTTTTACTACGGTCTTCGCGGCTTGGCGCTCTTTACCGTGCCGTTCGTGCTTGGCCCTCACGTGGAGCCTCCGCTATTTTTCTTCATTGTCTTTTACGGGCTTGACTGGATCGCCACCGTGCCTCCAACCATCGAGCTTTGCCGCAGGTACTTCGGCATGGCTCAATCGCCGGCGGTCTACGGTTGGGTTTTTGCCTCACACATGGTTGGCGCAGCCATTGCCGCTGCGTTCGCCGGAGCAATCCGCGACAGCCAGGGCTCTTATTTCATTGCTTGGATAACCGCAGCGGTGCTCTGCCTCGTAGCCGCCGGTTCTGTGCTGTTACTAAGGCGCGTCCAGCCAGTGGCGGCCTAGTCGAACTTAAACAAAAAACCTCGGAGAAATCCGAGGTTTTTTGTTTAGCACTGGTGCGGAAGGTGGGACTTGAACCCACACGTCTCTCAACGCTAGAACCTAAATCTAGTGCGTCTGCCAATTTCGCCACTCCCGCGTGCTTGACTATGTTACCCCAAAAATGCTCTGGGGATAAATCGAGCGCAAAAATAACCTAAAAACGCATCCTATTTTTCTATTAGGTAGGGTCACATGTCGCAAATTCTGGAAAACGTGAGCAACGCAGTGCGGAACCGCGTGCTTAATGCAAGTGTCAATGTGCGAGGCCTTTTCAATGAGGTCATCGACCTTGAAATAGAACGTTCCCAAAGCGCCATGACTCTCGAGGCTGAAATTGATCTCAGGCAAGAAGCCGAAAATAAACTCTTTGGTTTTGCCCAACTTCAACCTCTGCTCGATGATCCAAGCATTGAGGAGATTTGGATAAATGGGCCGTCAAAGGTGTTCATAGCCCGTGCGGGCATAAGCTCGCGTATTGATCTCACTCTTGAGCCGGAAGAAATTTCGGCTCTGGTTGAAAGAATGCTCAGGCATACGGGGCGACGGCTGGACCGATCATCACCTTTCGTCGATGCCTCACTCTCGGATGGCACCAGACTTCATGTCGTTATTCCGGACATCACCAGCAAGCACTGGTCAGTCAACTTACGCAAGTTTCCAAATCAAATCATGTCGATGCCGGACTTAGTGGCGCGTGGTGTTCTCAGCGAAAGACAATCACAATTTCTTGTTTCGAAAGTGCGCTCGGGTGCAAATTTGCTCATCTCGGGGGCAACTCAAGCCGGAAAAACTACTTTGCTATGTGCGCTGATTAATGCTCTCGATCCGAGTGAGCGATTGGTGACAGTGGAGGAGACCTTTGAAATTCGTGCCAGCAACCCCGACTGGGTTGCCATGCAGACCAGGCAGCCAAACCTCGAAGGTGTTGGTGAGGTAACTCTGCGACGCTTGATCAAGGAAGCTCTCAGAATGAGACCATCGAGGCTAATTGTCGGTGAGGTTCGCGAGGCGGAAGCATTGGATTTGCTCATAGCCTTGAATTCTGGATTGCCGGGGCTCTGCACGATTCATGCCAATTCTGCGGATGATGCCGTGATGAAAATTTCAACCTTGCCATTGCTCGCTGGCAACAACATTTCTATGGATTTCATTCGCCCAACTGTTGCGAGTTGCCTGCAATACGTCGTTCATTGCGAGTTGGCCTCAAACGGTATGCGTAAGGTCTCTCAAATCAAGAGCGTCGTGAACTTTCGAGGCGAACTTCAAACGGAAGATGAAACATGTTGACCTGGGTGCGGGAGACTCTAGACGGTGCTGGGCTGTCTAACTTCAAAACATCAACGTTTGTAATCTCTCTGCTTGCTAGTTCATCGCTACTAGGCCTTACCGCCAACGAAGTAATCCGTGTACCTGCTCTCTCACTTGCTCTTGCGATTGGCTCTATTGGTTTCGTGCTCGAATGGCTTACAACTAGGTCGCACGCGAGAAGCCGATTCTTAGCTGAAGCGTGGCCTGAAGTGATTGAATCCGTTCTCTCTGGAGCGGCCTCGGGGGTGTCTTTATCGCAATCCTTTGAAGAACTAGCCGACTCTGGCCCCATGATAATCAGGGAAAAATTTGAAAGCTTTAGAGAGAATCTGGGTTTTGGAATGGGTTTTTCGCAATCCTTATTGCGGTTGAAAGCTGACATAAGCGACATAAATGGTGATCGGTTAGTCGAGTTGGCGCTACTGTCATCCGAAGTTGGAGGAGAAGGATTCATTCAGGCTCTCCGTCGCCAATCTCTTTTAGTGAGGGAAGAGGTTTCTCTAAATGGCGAAATTGCTTCACGTCAGGGGTGGATAACTGGCACTGCCAAAATCGCAATCTTTACGCCTTGGCTGATTGTTGCCATGCTGGCCACTCGGCCCGAGAATTCCAGCGCTTATGGGTCGCCGGAGGGTACGGCGATCCTAATCTTCGGTTTGTTCGTCTCGCTATTTGCATACCGGTTGGTGTTGCGCCTTGGGGCCGCTCCCAGTGGATACAGGGTCTTCCCGTGATTTTTGCGCTTGCGATTGCCACAGGGCTTGGGGCGTTTATGGCCACCTCAGCGCTTTTGATAGGGCCGCGAATGGCTTTGGCTGATCGCTTAATGCCGGTGACCACAAGGAATTCAATTGGCTCCGAAATCTTCGCCCGAGCGAGAAGTTCCACAAGCCGGCTGTTTGCATCAAAATCTCGACTCAGAGCGGCTCTGCTGGAGCTCCCGGAAATCCTAGAACTTATGGTTCTCGTCCTGTCAGCAGGTGAAGGCATATTCGCCGCTCTCGCACGAGTTACTCCGCGGGCTCGTGGGGTGCTCGCGTCGGAATTCGGCAGGGTCATTCGCTCACTGGAATTTGGAGGTGATCTCGAATCAGAACTCAATGCGTTGGCAAGCCGGCTGCCTCAGAGGCATGTTGTCGAGTTCAGCCATAAGCTCGCGCTAGCAAGTCGTCGAGGCGCACCCAGCGCTCAAATGCTCAGCAACCTTGCCGCCAGTGCCAGGTCGGAAATTCGCAACGAAAAACTAAGGCAAGCCGGAAAAAACGAAACCCGAATGTTGATTCCGCTGGTGTTCATGATTCTTCCCGTGACAATTCTTTTCGCGATTTATCCGAGCCTTCATCTATTGCAAACCGAATATCTATAGGAGAAAAATGAGTCAACATAAACAGCGCTATAGCCTCGACTCGGACACTGGAGATGTCCCAGGTTGGGTTCTCATAACACTAATGACAGCCGGTCTGGTGGTTCTAATGTGGGCGGCCGCCGGCCCAGCACTAAAAAGCGTCTTCGAGCAGGCGATGAACAAAGTTGTCGCCTTCTAGAGGTTCGGCCCCATTGGAGTTCGTTCTAGTTTCGACCCCAATTCTCCTTTTGACGATGAGCGTTCTAGGCATAAGCGTGAATGGATATGCCAAAAACATCGCCCAGGACATCGCGATCGACACCTCTCGTTACGCCGCGCTGGCCGATCAAGATGCGGAAACTGCCAAATCTAGGGCACAGAAAACACTGGAACTTGGGATCGGTTCCGAGTTCCAACCTCGCGTAGACGTTGTGAAGAGAGTTACTAGTGCTGGATGTTCATTCCAAGTAGAAGTGGACATGGCTGCAATTCCGCTGGGTTTTGTATCTCGTGCTTCATTGATTAAGGAGACGGCGTATGCATCGTGTGAACTTGAATGAAGATCGGGGTTCTGCGGTTTTGGAATTTGTCGGCTTCGGCATCCTTTTGCAAGTCCCGCTCATCGCTTTGTCGGTGGGATTGGTGTCAGTTCAGCATGATCAGCTTGCTGCAGAAGCAATAACTAGAGAATCATTGCGCTCTTTCATCGTTGAGAATCGGAGTCCCTCTCAAAGCGCAGCAGACCTAGCGAGCGCCTATCGAATAAGGGTTGATCGCGTTCTGGTGCAAGTGAGCTGTCAGTTAGACGATTGCTACTCCGATCATTCATGGATTCGAGTCACGACTCAGATCGGTTCTGTAAAAGCTTCGGCGGTCGCCCAACGATGAAAAACCAACTGTCGATTCTCGCTCGCGAGAACGGGACGATAGCCCTGTTAGGAATAGGGCTCGCATTTATTAGTATTTCCACGGTGTTAGTGCTCGCGGCAACAACGTCTATGTCGGTTATGCAACGACGCCTAACCACCCTTTCCGAAATGGCGGCTCTTAGCGGGGCCAAATATGGTTCCTCGGCGCAAGATTTTATTGTCAGCGCCGGCATAAATGAATTGCAGGATTTGAGGGTTGCGCAAGACCTAGTTCAAGACGGGCAGACCAGAGAAGTGCGGGTTTGTGCGTTGTGGAGAGCGCCGTTCCCTCTACCGATACGTCTGCCCAACATCGAGATTTGCGGAATGGGTTCTGCTAGGTCGGGTTAGCTGATCTCAAACTT
>JBEDKF010000013.1:0-7088 GCA_041172305.1 Actinomycetota bacterium
GAGCAGACTCCAGTGTCGATCTTGTATGTGATGGAGCTCATCGCAGACCTCATCCCAGCCGGTGTTATCAACATCGTCAACGGTTTCGGTGTTGAGGCCGGAAAGCCACTAGCCTCATCGCGCCGCATCGCCAAGATTGCCTTCACCGGCGAGACAACAACCGGTCGCCTCATCATGCAGTACGCATCCGAGAACATCATCCCGGTCACCTTGGAGCTCGGTGGAAAGTCGCCAAACATCTTCTTCCGCGACATTGCAGAAGAGAACGACGCTTTCTACGACAAGGCCATCGAGGGCTTCAACATGTTCGCGCTGAACCAGGGCGAGGTTTGCACCTGCCCTTCACGCGCTCTGATCGATGCACCGATCTATGACAAGTTCCTAGCCGACGCAATGGTTCGCACCAAGGCAATCATCCAGGGCAACCCTCTAGACACCGTCACCATGATTGGCGCTCAGGCCTCGAACGACCAGCTTGAGAAGATCTTGAGCTACATCGAGATCGGCAAGCAAGAAGGTGCGAAGCTGCTAATGGGTGGCCACCGCGTCGACCTTGGTGGCGACCTATCGGGTGGTTACTACGTCGCACCTACCATCTTCGAAGGCACCAACAACATGCGCATCTTCCAGGAGGAGATCTTTGGTCCAGTCGTTTCAGTCGCTAAGTTCGACGGATTCGACCAGGCCATGGAGATCGCAAACGACACCCTGTATGGCCTCGGCTCAGGTGTTTGGACCCGCAAGATGAACACCGCATATCGTGCCGGTCGTGAGATTCAGGCTGGTCGCGTTTGGACCAACTGCTACCACGCCTATCCAGCACACGCTGCTTTCGGTGGTTACAAGTCATCAGGTATTGGTCGCGAGACCCACAAGATGATGCTCGACCACTACCAGCAAACCAAGAACCTTTTGGTCAGCTACTCAGAGAGCAAGTTGGGCTTCTTCTAAGCCATCAACTCAGTTATGGGGGTCGGCTGCAAAAGTCGGCCCCCATTCCTCTTCTTATTGAAACCGCTAAGGACTAATCTGCAATCATGAGCACGCTAGCCACCAGCCCGATTTATGGAACCCTGCCGGTTCGAATCGAGACCACGCCCGACGCAGATGCTTTGCTGCGAAAGCTCACCTCGATTCATGGGCCGCTGATGTTTCACCAGTCCGGTGGTTGCTGTGACGGCTCTGCCCCGATGTGCTACCCGGCGGGCGAATTCCGCGTGGGCGGCGCAGATGTCTTGCTCGGTGAGCTATTCGTTGCCGAGATTGCCGAACCGATCAAGGTTTGGATTTCGCTCGAACAATTCGAGTATTGGAAGCACACGCACATCACCATCGACGTCGTGCCCGGGCGCGGCGGCGGCTTCTCTCTCGAAACCCCCGAGGGCATGCGATTCATCATCCGTTCGCGCCTTTTTAGTGACGCCGAAGCAATGGAGTTGCTCGGCAAGCCGGTGATGCTCGGCGATGGGCAACTCAAGGTCGTCTAGTTTTAGCAGACTCAGTCCAGCGTCATCCCAGACTTCTCCCAGACTTCGCTGGAAGATTGTGAGACATGAGCGAAACACAGGCGACAGAATTGGCCTCCACGGACGCCGCGGTAACCCACGAGCCAAAGGGCGGTGTTCTCGGCTGGCGTTTGATTGTTTTGGCCCTGGCAGCTAGCTCTGGGCTCGTCACGCTCTGGAACCTGGCAGCGGGTGAACGCTCCGAATACTACGCATCTATCGCGATGAGTATGAGCAAAAGCCTCTCGAACTTCTTCTTCGGGGCAATCGACCCGGCGGGCACAATAAGTCTCGACAAGATCCCCGGCTCATACTGGGCCTCTGCAATCTTCGTGAAGCTATTTGGCTTCAGCACCTGGGCAGTTAACGCCCCAAACGCCATCGCAACCGTCGCTGTGGTTCTAATAATCGCGTTCAGCATCAAGAACCTGTATGGGCCGCGGGCCGGCTTAATCGCCGGGTTCCTGGTAGCCGGAGTTCCGGTTGCCTTCGCGGTCGCTCGCTCCAACCAGCCAGAGTCGATGTTTGTGTTGATGTTAGCCCTTGCGCTCTGGCAGGCACTCAAGGCGTTCAAACTCACAAGTCGAAAGCACCTGATCTTCGCCGGCGCTTGGATTGCTGCGGCATTCCAGATGTACATGATTGTGGCCTGGGCCGTCTGGCCGGCACTCATCCTGGCCTGGTTCTTTACCGAGCAGAAACTCGGAAAGAAAATAGTCGACTTAGCGATCGCCGGTTTCACAAGCCTCGGCTTGTCAATTCTGTGGATCTTCATTGTCTGGCTCACCCCGGCGGCGAATCGCCCATACGTGGGCGGAACCTACTCGAACAGCCCGTGGGAGATGGTGTTTGGCTACAACGCCCTCGGCCGCTTCTCGTCAGATGCTGGCGGCGACAGCTCGGCTAGTTATCGCTCGTTCACGCCTCCATTCGGTGGCGAGGCAGGCATCGATCGACTATTCAATTACCAACTCTCTGGGCAAGTGTCCTGGCTGATTCCTGCAACCGTAATTGCAGTAATTGCTTTGCTGGTTATGAAGGAAAAGATCGCCACAACGATTTTCTTGGCTGGCTGGTTTGCAACGTTTGCCGTGATGTTCTCGGCGGTGGCCGGCCTTCACCAGTTCTATGTGACGGCGATGCTGGTTCCAATGGTCGCTCTTATTGCAATGGCTCTCGAATCGGCGATGCGCGCGGAACAGAAAACTTGGGTAGCAACCATCGTGGGTGTAACAGCGCTGTGGGCGGTTTTTGTTAGCTTGACCTATGCCGGTTACCTAGCGGCTCTGCCTTTGATTCAACTTGCCGTTGCTGCGGTGACCTTGGTTGCGCTGTTTGTCGCTTGGCGATTCTTGAAGACTCCATTTGCTCGCGGTCTGGTTACAGCCGGTGTCATCGGCTCCCTGGTCATCACACCTGCCGCTTGGGCCATAGACACCATCAATAATCCGAGTTCTATCAACCCAACGGCCGGGCCGACCGAACTGCAAATGGCCATGGGCGGAGGCAAGGGCGGAGGCATGGGCGCAAGACACGGCGGCTTTGGCTCGGGCGGGCCAGGCCTAGGCGCCGGCCAGATGCCGAGCGGCATGAAACCGCCAGCCGGCATGCAGTTGCCGAACGGGATGAAACTTCCAGAGGATATGCAATTGCCTAACGGCATTCAACCGCCAACCGGGGGTTTTGGTGGCTCAGGCGGCCCAGCAATGGGCGGCGGCTTCTCCCAGGTTTCGGTCAACACCGAGATGCTTGCCTATCTGCAGGCCAACCGCGGATCCTCGAAATACCTAGTAGCTGTCTTCGGCGCTCAGACTGCAGCCCCGATCATCAATGCCACCGGCGAGAGCGTGTTGCCGATTGGTGGCTTCGATGGAAGCGACCCCGCCCCGACCCTTGAACAGTTCAAAAGGATGGTGGCAGCCGGCGAGGTAAAGTATGTTTTGTCCGATGGAAGTGACTTCAAGGGCAACGGAATGAACGGATCGAAATCGGGCACGTCAGCTGCGGCAGAAATTCAGTCTTGGGTCACGGCTCACTTCATCGCCGACACCGCATACCAGGGCCGGGGCACGCTCCTGGTCTATTCGAAGTAGCAACTAGGGGAGCACAGCGATGAACACCCTGGTAATCATGCCCACCTACAACGAGGCGCTCAATCTCGAGCACTCGGTGAGCGAGCTTTTTGCACACAACCCATCCGTGAAGTTGCTGATTGTTGATGACAACAGCCCGGATGGAACCGGCCAAATCGCCGACCGGCGCGCGAGCTCGGATGAACGCATCAGCGTCATGCACCGAACCGAGAAGTCTGGTCTAGCCGGCGCATACAAGGCTGGTTTTGCTTGGGGCATCGAACGTGGTTTTGAATTCTTAGTCGAGATGGACGCCGATGGCAGCCACCGAGCGGTTGACCTGCCGAAGTTGCTTGCCGCCGCCCCAGGTTTCGACCTGGTGATTGGTTCGCGCTGGACGAAAGGTGGGAAGGTCGAAAACTGGCCTTGGCACCGCATGATGCTTTCGCGCTGGGGCAATATCTATGCGCAGTTCATGCTTGCTTCAAGCACCCGCGACATGACCGCGGGCTTCCGCGTCTACGCGGCCAGCCTGCTTAAGCGCCTCGACCTCGAACACCTGAGTGCCCGCGGCTATTCATTTCAGGTTGAAATGACTCGAAAGGCCGAGCAGGCTGGAGCATCGATTAAAGAGGTGCCGATTACCTTCATCGAGCGCGAACACGGCGTCTCAAAAATGAGCCGGTCGATCGTGGTCGAAGCCATGTTGCTCGTGACCAAACTGGGGCTCAAGCGTATTTTCACGCCGGGCAAATAGAACTTAGTCGCGAAGCGACTCAAGTTAAATTCGGGCTACTTGTATTCGCCGACTAGGCGAACCGCGCCACCGTCGACACCCTTGGCGCCCTGAACGTAGTCGGCAAGTGCCGCGCCGGTAGGTGCATCCTGGATCTCACCGAGGTTCCAGGTGTGAACGCCAAGCTTGGTGAGGGTGTGGGCTACTTCATCGGCCTTGTCAGCCGAAACGACGACCGCCTGGCCGAGGCCAAGGTTCCAGGTGCCCTCGACAGACTCGAGCGAGAAGTCGCCCCAACCGGCCAAGACCTTGAATACCTCTTGTGGCGCCCAGGTCGAACGGTGAACATCTAGCGCGACGCCCTGTGGAAGAACGCGAGCGATGTTGGCGGCGATGCCACCACCGGTGATGTGTGACATGGCGTGCACGGCAGAACCGAGTTCGCTCTCGAGCAGAGTGTTCAGCACGCCGGTGTAAAGCGCGGTTGGCTCGAGCAGCTTCTCACCAAGTGAGATGCCCGCAAATTCAGGAACCTGGTCGGTGTATGAATAGCCCATGTCGCGAACGATCTTGCGAACCAGTGAATAGCCGTTTGAGTGCAAGCCTGATGAAGCCATGCCAAGCACGACGTCGCCAACGCGAACGTTCTGTGGGCCGAGCAACTTGGAAGCGTCAACGACGCCAACTGCAGCGCCGGCAACGTCATAGTCGTCGACTCCGAGCAGACCCGGGTGCTCTGCGGTTTCGCCACCAACTAGAGCGACGCCAACCGATGAGCATGCCTCGGCAATGCCGCGAACGATGTCGGCAATGCGTTCTGGAATGACCTTGCCACAAGCGATGTAATCGGTCATGAAAAGTGACTTCGCGCCGACCACGACGATGTCGTCGACAACCATGCCAACTAGGTCTTGGCCGATGGTGTCGTGCTTGTCGATTGCCTGAGCGATAGCAACCTTGGTGCCGACACCGTCGGTTGAGGTCGCCAAAAGTGGGCGGTCATAGGCCTTTAGGAACGAGACGTCCATCATGCCTGCGAACCCACCGAGGCCACCCATGACGAGGTCGTTGTGAGTCGCGCCGACGGCACGCTTCATAAGTTCAACCGCTAGGTCGCCGGCTTCGGTGTCTACGCCTGATTCTGCATAGGCATTAGTCATGGATGTGTACGCTCTCTCCAGGGATGCTGGCCACGCCGCGCTCGAGCAAGTTCTTGCCCAGGCGCTCGGCCATCGGAAGTTCGATTGGATACTTGCCGGTGAAGCAAGCGGTGCAAAGCTTTGACTCTTCTTGGCCGGTGGCGGCGATCATGCCATCCTTGGTCAAATAACCGAGCGAGTCGGCGCCGATTGAGGCACGAACGTCTTCAACTCCGAGGCCGGTTGCGATTAGCTCGGCGCGGGTTGCGAAGTCGATGCCGTAGAAGCAAGGCCAGGTGATCGGTGGCGATGAAATGCGCACGTGAATCTCGGCGGCACCTGCCTCGCGAAGCATCTGCACCAGTGCGCGCTGGGTGTTTCCGCGAACAATCGAGTCGTCGACAACGATGATGCGCTTGCCGCGGATTACCTCGCGAAGCGGGTTCAACTTGAGGCGAATACCGCGCTGGCGGATGGTCTGTGACGGCTGAATAAAGGTGCGGCCGACATACGAGTTCTTGACCAGACCGTGACCGAACGGGATTCCCGAAAGCTCTGAATAGCCGATCGCCGCTGGAGTGCCAGACTCAGGGGTTGGAATGACCAGGTCGGCTTCGACCGGGTATTCGCGAGCAAGCTGGCGACCCATTTCGACGCGGGCTTCGTAAACGTTTTTGCCGTTGATTGAGGTGTCTGGGCGGGCAAGGTAAACGTATTCAAAGACGCAACCGGCACGCTTGGTTTCGGCGAAGCGGGTTGAGCGAAGACCGTTCTCATCGATCGCAATTAGCTCGCCCGGTTCGACTTCGCGAACCAACGATGCGCCGACGATGTCGAGTGCTGCGGTCTCGGATGCGACCACCCATCCGCGTTCGAGGCGACCTAGAACTAGCGGGCGAACACCCTGAGGGTCGCGAGCCGCATAAAGGGTCTGCTCATCCATGAAGACAAGGCAGAATGCACCCTTGACCTTCGGCAAAAGCTCGAGGGCGGTTGCTTCGAGTGAGTGGTCTTGGTCGCCGGCCAACAGCGCGGTGAGCACCGCGGTGTCGGTGGTGTTTCCGCCGGTGATCTCGTTGGTGCCCTGGTTTGGGTAGCGAGCCTTGAGCAGGTCAAGCAGGTCGGCGGTGTTGGTCAGGTTGCCGTTGTGGGCGAGCGCCACGGTGCCGGCAGAGGTGCGGCCCAGGGTTGGCTGAGCGTTGCGCCAATGTGATGCACCGGTGGTGGAGTAGCGGTTGTGGCCGACTGCGATGTGGCCGATCAGGCTTTCGAGTGCCGATTCTGAGAAGACCTGTGAAACCAGACCCATATCTTTGTAGACCAGGATTTTCTTGCCATCAGAGGTGGCGATTCCGGCCGATTCCTGGCCGCGGTGCTGAAGTGCATAGAGGCCGAAGAAGGTAAGTTTGGCTACTTCCTCGCCCGGTGCCCATACGCCGAATACGCCGCACTGGTCTTGAGGAGCTTTGTCGCTATCGCTTACGGCGATGTCGAGATTTAGTTTTCCGTCGCCACGAAGCAAGGCAGTTTCCTGTCATTTAGAGGTGGGGCGTAACCCGGTTTTCTCAGGCTGTTACCCCTCTAGTTTAGTGGCCTCTAGGGTCTTCGAACGAGCGGTGCCGATGCGGTCAAGGAT
>JBEDKF010000014.1:0-14003 GCA_041172305.1 Actinomycetota bacterium
CCGGTGATTGAATCAAGTTCAAATTTCCGCTCAAAGACCCAGGGCGATTGCTCGTCGAAATCTTTGTGCCAGCAGTCTCCGCTAGCGGTTGGATTGAAAGCGTTCGCGTATGGGTCGATATTCAAATAGAACGCTTGAGTCTTGACTACCGATTCGATGAACCTGGCAACGACAGGGTCGGCAACGAATCGCAGGAGCGGTCGGACCTGCCAAGTCGAATCGCGAATCCACATAGCCGGGATGTCACCTGTGCTGATGAAGGTCAAGCCATCGCCCATCGGTTTGCCTGCATCGCGCCAAAGTCTGACCAGTGCGGTTTCGACCAAGACTTCGGTTTGCGAACCCAAGGTCGCGGCACGATCAATGGCATCGCGAAGCGGAGTCGGAAGCCCTATGGATTTCATCATTCTGCCCCTACCCATTTAGCGCCTATCTGGTTTCTATAAGCCTGAACTGCACCCCGCATGCCGCTGCCGCAGACGGCGACCAGCTGCTCGCCTCTGAAATAGCCGACAACAAACTTGTCTTCCAGTTCACCGGAAATGAGTTCGGTTCGATCCGCCAAATGCGGCAGGCCCATGCCAAAAAAGCTTAGATCGAATTGGTCAGACCAAAATGAAGGAACCGGCGCAAAGGGTTGCTGCGGGGCTGTTTCTTCGGCCGAGGCCGCGCGCTTAATTTCTTGCGCCACCCTGCGTGCGCTTTCCCCCGGGATGTTCCACTGTTCGACTCGACGCGGTGTTGCATCGAACAGTGGATTGGCAAATTTTGCCACGTCGCCTATCGCAAAGATATTCGGAGTTGCCGACCCATCCGAGCCCATCGCTCGCAGGGTGAAATCGCAAAGAACACCGTCGGTGATTTCTAAACCAGAGCCGTTTAGCCACTCGGTGTTCGGAATCGAGCCGGTGGCCTGCAGGAAGACATCGCACTCCAGCAGTTCGCCATCGGCCAGCTCGACGGAAGCGACTTGGTTGCCCGTAGAGCCACCATCGAAGCGCACGGATGCCACGGATGAGTTCACCCGAACCTTGACGCCGCGCTCGACATGGCGGCGCTGAGCCTCATTGCCTACTAGGTCTCCGAGCTGTCGCTTGAGCATTCGATCCGAAGATGAAATCAGGGTCACATCGCAGCCGATTTCGGTTGCCATCGCTGCAACCTCGGCTCCAATGAAGCCAGCACCCTGAATCACAAGCCGATTGCCAGGCGTCAGGTTTCGGCGGAGGCGGTGTGCGTCTTCCAGCGTTCGCAGAACAAGACTGTTCTGCTCATTTGAACCAAACGCTGGGTTCCTGCGGGGCGAGACTCCGGTGGCAATCACCAGGTTGTCGAACTCGTGCTCTAGGCCCCGCGAGTCGGTGATTGACTGTCGATCGGGGTTTAACTTGATTGCCGGGTTGCCCAGTTCCCAACGAACTTTCTCTAGACCCTCTCGAATCTCGAAGGCCAACTCCGTTTCTTGAACCGAGTCATTGAGAAAGCCTTTGCTCAGAGGAGGGCGGTTGTATGGCATCTGAGCCTCTGCGCCGAAAATCAAGATCTCGCCTTCGTAACCGCCGCGACCCAGTGCTTCTGCGGTTCGAAGCCCCGCCATCGAGGCGCCAATAATTACCGTGCGTTGAGTCTTAGGCAAGAGAGATGGCTACTTCCCGAAGGTAATTGCCTGCATTGGGCACACGTCGGCCGCGGCTTCGATCTTCTCGTATTCCGAGTCGGGCACGTCGGCGACATATTCCAGTTTGTCTTCGTTGTTTAGGCGGAACACCTCTGGTGCTTCATAGACACACTGGCCATAGTGCTGGCACTTGTTCATGTCGACGCTAACTTTCATGGCAAAATCTCCCTGATTGTTGAGAAAAAATAATATGTTCGTTATCTTTACTTATTATGCCAACATCGAAAGCATTTAAGTCAAGCCGATTCATCAAAAGCGGCCGCGGAATTCAGAGCCGATCTTTTGACGGCCACCGTGTTGACGTCTTGCTGCCGAAGAAGTTGCATCCGCGGTCACCGGTTCTCGTTGTGCACGATGGCATGAACGTCTTATTCAAGCGCTACGCAAGCACGGGCGACACCTGGCAAATCATCGAGGGAATTGAATCCGGCCGCATCATCGGTGACCCACTTGTAATCGCCGTTTGGGGCGAGGGCGGAACCAAAAAATATAACTCGCGACGCATCAACGAATTTCTTTGTGACGACTTTTTTGAATCAAAACCCGATCTCTGGGAAACCCTGAATCCGCTGCTAACGCCAGAAACACGAGAGCCTCGTGGAAACTACATGGTTGCCCTAGTTGCCGCCGAAATCTTGCCTGCCGTGCTTCAAGAATTCGGCATCGAGCACGACGCAAAAAGAACGGCAATCGCCGGTTGCAGCGTAGCCGGAGTGGCCTCGATTTATGCGGTTAGTAAAAGACCCGAGGTTTTCTCGGCTGCACTTGGGTTCTCATCGCACTGGGAGTTCGGCGGGCAGGTTCTGGTGAGCGAACTTGCCGCCAGTCTTGCCACGAAGCCAGGTCTGAAGATTTGGAGTGATTCGGGCACGCTCGGGTTGGACGAAGCGTCGCTGCCTCTCAATAACCTGTTCGGGCAAGAGCTCAAACAGAACGGGCTCAAGGAGCACATCGATTTCGAGACGCCAACATTTTGGGGCACCGGTCACCACGAAACCTATTGGTCACGTCGGGTTGAGTTGCCAATCAACTTCTGGCTTAACGGCCTGCAAGCGATAGCCGAATGAAAGCAAACACCTTAGGAAAGGGCAAGGAAGCGATTCGTCGCGAGAACTTGTCGGCACTTTTGCGCAAAGTGCATACCGAGGGCACCGTTAGTCGGGCCGCTCTCGGTGAAACTCTTGGCCTGAGCAAGACCACAATCGCCGAGCTAGTCGCAGAGTTGGAGGTCGCGGGTCTGGTGCTTCGAGTGGGCACTGAGCAAAGCGGTTCTGCCGGGCGCCCAAGTCAATTGGTTGCAGCGAGCAAAGAGCCGCTGGTTCTGGTCGTGAACCCAGAGATCGATGGCCAAACGCTTGCGTTCGTAAACTTTGCCGCAGAGATTTCCGAACTCGAGTTCACCGAGTTCGACATGGCATACAGCCTCGAAACCACCGTCTCGCTAATCAAGAGATTCTTGGATGCGCACGCCGACATATGGCGGGGCAGGCTGCAGGGCGTTGTTGTGGCGGTGCCGGGCGCGGTCGACCGCATCAGCGGAGAACTCATCGACGCCCCGTCACTGGGTTGGCGCGATCTCGACATCGCAACCCAAATCAACGCCGCGCTCGGATTGGATGTTTGGGTCACAAATAATGCTCGTTCGGCCACGGTTTCTGAACACCTCTTCGGGGCAGCCAAAGGTCTCAAAAATGCCATCTGCCTGTTCTCGGGAGTTGGTGGAATCGGCGGTGGGTTCGTCGTTAACGGTCTCGTGCTCGAGGGCTCAAATGGCATCGCGGGCGAAATCGGAAAGATGAACCTTCGAACCGAAAACATTCGCAAGCCTAAGACCTTCGGCGAACTAATGCGGCGCGAAGACATCGTTGCCGCACTCGGGAAGAGCCGCCTATCCGACGAAGCATTGGATTCACTAATGGAGCAATCCAATGAGTTTGAGGTCAACACCGTCATCGACGCTCAGGTCGCACTTTTGCTTGCCGCAGTCGAAACCCTGCGAGACCTATTCGACCCCGAGGCTGTCATCCTTGGTGGATATCTCGGTTCGCTCGTGAAAAGTCGCAAAACGCAGATGCTCAAAGATTTGAATCACAACTCTTTGAAGGTTCGCGGCGCTGACTTCTTGATCCCTAGGGCGGCCGAACTCAAACCAATGGTGCTTATCGGTGCCGCCGAAACGGCCTGGCAAGGAATTTTGAATGACCCAACCAATAGGAAGGCAAAAAATGCGAACTGAAATCCGTGGCTATGAGGCCGTTAGAGCGGCGGCTAAAGACTTCCAGACCTACTCGAGCGACTTGCTCGGCGACCGGGATGTGCGCACCTACCGGCAGCTTCCGCTGGAGGCTGACCCTCCGCGCCACACCAACTTTCGACAAGCCGTTCAGCCCCTTTTCATGGGTGACGCGATTGCAAAGCACCGAGGTGCCTTCGAGGCGCATGCCAAGAAACTAATCGCTGAAATTGAGTCACGTGGTGGCGGTGATATCTCCTCGGAGTTCGCCCTTCCATACGTGATCGGCTGCCTGACCATCATTTATAACCGCCCGCAGGATTACGAAGAATGGCTGTCGTGGGGGCCTGATGTCTGGACGGCAGAGGTGCACAGAAACGGAGTGGTGAGCGCCGAAAGCGAAGCGGCTCACCGAGAGCGCAACTTCGACATTCCTAGCGACCGCTCCGGCAACGTGTTGCAGGAATATCTTGATCGAGTGTTCGATCAAGCTGAGGCCAATATCGTGACCGACCCAGAGCAGCAAGATGTCTGGGATTTTGTATCGCAGATCGAAATCGATGGCGCCAAAATCAAGCGAGACGAGATGCAGGGAATCGCCAATGTGCTGCTGGCCGGCGGGCGTGACACGGTGATCAAGCTGGTTACTGGCTTGATTTGGCATCTGATTGGCAAGCCTGAGGACCGCAGGTTCCTTCTAGAAAACCGAGACTGGTTCAACCGAACCATCGCCGAAATGGTTCGTTACCTGACCCCACTGCCAAAGATGGAGCGCGTTCTTGCCGAAGATGTTGCCGTGCCAGACGCAGACCGTGACCCGAGCAAGTATGTTCTGCTGAACTTCGTTTCGGCAAACTATGACCGCGACATTTGGCCAGACGCCGATCAAATCGACATCCACCGCGATCGCCAGCCACACCTTGCGTTCGGACTTGGCCGTCACAGTTGCATGGGCATGAACATCACCGAACACGAGGTCGGAGCGCTTTTGACCGTGTTGCTAGATAGTTGGCCGAAATGGGCCTTCGATGGCGAACCAGAAATCGCCTGGGCTGATGATCTCGACAAGGATGGCGCTCGAATTCGTTACATCGACCGTTTCAAAGAGCTTAAAGTGAAAGCATGACCAAGGCCCGGCGGCGAGTAATCACCCGCTGCGCTGGCTTATTGCCCTAACGACCCAACGCCATTGAGTTGGTAATAGCGAACGTAGTCAATCTTCATTTGCGCACTCGACCAGCCGTTGTAGGCGTCACTGAACCCACCGGCAGGGCTGATTGCGTTGTTGAATATGGCGAAGAATGGATGGTTGAACGCCCATGAGCCCGGTTGGTCGAGAGTGGTGTTGGTTCGCTCCAGAATCTTGGTGCCGTCCACATAAAGGGCGATGTAGTTCTCGAGCCAGTAAACCGAGTAGACGTGATAGTCGCTCGTGAAGCTTGAGGTCGAGTAGTTGGCGTAGGCGTAGGCATCGTTGCCGCCGTTTGACCAGTGAATCGCGCCAGCCACCTGAGATGATGACTTGCCTTCCATGATGTCGATTTCACCAGACGAAGGCCAGCCAACCGAGGTGATGTCGGTGCCGAGCATCCAGAAGGCCGGCCAGTTGGCGCCACCAACCGGGTTCTTGACTCGTGCTTCGAGGATTCCGTATTGGAACGAAACCTTGCCCTGGGTGTCAAAGCGCCCGCTGGTGAAAGGGCAGGTTCCCGACCAGGCTAGACAGGCTGCACCGGTGGTTGGGTTGGTGGTTTTGGTGCTTGTGATCACCGCGTTGCCAGAACCGTCTAGGGCGTTAGCGTTTGCCAGATAAGCCTGCTGCTCGTTGTTGTGGCACGAGCCGCCGCCGTTGCTTGCCGAGTGACCACAGGTTCGCGATGTCCATTTGCTTGAATCAATTGACCCAGCAGAACCGTTGAATTCATCGGCCCAGAGCAGTGCACCTCGAGTGTAGGTGTTCGGAGTCGAAGGGGTCGATGAGCTTGATTCCGGCTGGAAGACGACGTTATCGACATAGGTGGTGAGTGCGCCGGTCGCCGAGCCAAAGCCATAGAAGATGACTGCCTTGCGGTAACTCGTTGACGCAGAGAAGCCGGAAGTGCCCGAACGTGGGCTGGCGAAGTTGAAGCTGAGCGTTTGCCAACCGCTGGCCGATGTTGTTGCCAGCGTTTCAATCGCATTGGCGGCATTATTCGGGTCTTCTAGTTTGAGAAGAACGGCCTGGCCACCGCTTGGTGCGTAGAGCTCAAGGGTCACCACCTTCGAGTTGGCGGTGATCAGGTTTTGCGAGGCGGTGTAGAACACCGACCCGGCATATCCTGCGCTGCCATCTCTGCTGATTCTTAGACTGCTGGTCGACCCGGATGGGCTTGCTGACGGAGATGTCGCCAATGATGGTGCGTCACCGAGGAACCCGATGAGTGTGGTCTCGGCCGTTGCCGAATCAAAGGTCACGGTGATGTTTGACCTAGTTGGCTGGGATGGCGTTGAGGTTGATGGGTTTGAAGGCAATGGGTTTAAAGGCAATGGTGACGCCGACGGCGATGCACTCGGTGAAGTTGAAGGCTCGGGGCTAGCCGAACTCGTCGGGGTTGAACTAGGGGTCGGAGCCGGCCCGGTTGGTGAGGAAGACGGCGCTGGCGCAGTGGTAGCGACCTTAGGCAACTTCGCAACAGTTTTGCAGCCCGAAGTCGTAACCGAGGTGTCTCTCAGGCAGAGGTTCGAACCTGCACCGCCATCGATGAGGTCGGTGCCGCTGCCACCGAAAATCCAGTCATTGCCTTCGCCGCCGTATAGGCGATCGTTGCCTGAGCCGCCGTCTATCACGTCAGCGCCGGCTAGCCCATAGATTGTGTCGTTGCCGCCAAGCCCACAGATCACGTCAGCGCGTGATGTTCCGCGCAGGACGTCGGATTTTTCGGTGCCCACGATGGTGCATCGTTGACCGGACATCGCTGTCTTGGTTGCAGCTAGCGTCGTTGTGTATCCAAGCGACACGAAAGCAATAAGTAGTGCAGCAACGATGCCGACCTTACGAAAGGTCATTTCGTGGTTACTTTGCCGATTCCCTTGATGGCGTAGTAGCGCAAGTAGTCAACCTTCATTTCGGCTTTTTCGATCGAGGTGTCTAGTAGCCCGCCGTCAAAGTCGCCGCCCATTGCCACGTTCAGAATCACAAAGAAATCCTGGTTGAAGACATAGGTGTTTGGCTTTACCGAGGTTGGGGTCAGGGTGTGAATGACCTTGCCGTCTAGATACCAAGTGATTTTGTTGACGTTCCACTCGATCGCATAGACGTGATAGCCGTCGGCCAAGGAAGTAGGGCTTACCTTGACGCCAGATTTGGCATTTGCGCCCGAATAGCCTGGGCCGTGTGCGCTGGCGATTAGGCGGTTTGGCTCGCGACCGCGAAGTTCGACGATGTCGATTTCGCCCGAGGTCGGCCAGCTCTTTGCGACGATGTTGCTGCCAAGCATCCAGAATGCAGGCCAAACTCCGTTGCCCGCAGGCATCTGAATTCGGGCTTCCATGCGGCCATACTTGAAGCGAACTTTGCCTTGGGTGTTGATGCGACCGCTGTAGTACTCGCAGTCACCAAAGCAGTTGTAAGGAAGGTCGCCATCCTGGATGGCTGGGATCTTGGATGCGGTGAGCACAAGCTGGCCTTGGCCGTTGGTCTTCACGGCATCTTCGGTGTACCACTGCATTTCTTTATTGCCCCAGCCGCCACCACCGAGGTCATACTTGAAGAACTTCTCGCTCGGAGCGGTGCCCGCAGGCTCGTTGAACTCCTGAGACCAAAGTAGTTTCTTGGCGGGCACGGCGGCACCAACCGGTTGTGACCCGGCAAACAGTAGGCCGGCCATGAGGCCAGCGGTGACAAGGGTTCTAACTCGCATGATTAGTACCGAGTGACCTTTCCGACTCCGTCGATTGAGTAGTAGCGGACCCAGTCGATCGCCATCGAGCCAGACTTTAGGTCTGGGTCAATCTCGCCGGTGAACTGGCCACCAACCGCAACGTTCATGATCAAATAAAACTCTTTGTTGAAGACCCACTCGTTGTCGCCAACATCTTTTTTGTTGAGGGTGAAGTAGACCTTGTCATTCAATAGCCACTTGATTTGGTCTGGCTTCCACTCGATTGCGTAGGTGTTGAAGCCGCTGTAGTTGAAGGTCTTCATCTGGGTCAGGCCGCCGATGGCCTCGCCGCCCGAATAGCCCGGGCCGTGAGCGGTGCCGAAAGCGGTCTTCGGGCTTGCTCCCTTTGCTTCCATGATGTCGATTTCGCCGCAGGCAGGCCATTGGTTGGTGCGAATGTCTGAGCCCAGCATCCAGAAGGCCGGCCACATTCCGACGCCCTTAGGGTTCTTGATGCGTGCCTCCATGCGGCCATACTGGAAGCCAACTTTGCCCAGGGTGTGCACCTTGGCGCTGGTCCATTCACAAGCCGTGCCGTAGTAGCACATGTATGGGTTTGCCTTAGATGTCTGACCGCCGGCAGGAACAACCATGCGCTTCGCCGAGATAACGGCCGAACCCTTGCCGTCCTGTTTGATCGCTGATGGGATGTAATACTCGCGTTCGGAGTTGCCCCAGCCTGGGATGCCAGCTTCGGTTCCGTCGCCGATGTCGTAGTTCCAGTTCTTGCTCGAAACGGCGGTTCCGGCCTTGGAATTGAACTCTTCAGACCAAAGCAAAGTCTTTTTGGTTGCAGCCGAGCTGTCTGGCATGTGTACTCCTAGAGTCAAAAGGGCGCTCAGAGCGAGGGTGCCGGCAAGATACTTGTTGACATTCACAGGCGCTAACTCACTCTTCTACTCGATAGATCAAAGGTTTGCGCACACAAAACCAGGGGATTTGGAATCTGAAATAAGCCTAAAGCGGCGGGCTTAAGGTTCAACAGGAAAAGTCTGTGAATCCCATAACGAAAAAGTAACGAAATCGGTTTCACAGCCAAAATGCTTGCCTTGCAGAGTTTTTGGGTGCTTCAATGTCCGTATCGCGAAATCGGTTTCACGCTAATTGTGGCTGAGTTTCTCGGTAGACCTATTTGTGATGAAGAAGGTTATTTAGATCTGGGTGGTTGCGCACACAACCACCCAGATCTTCAAACCGATTAGGAGATTAGCGTGATCAAGTTTTCAAAGACCCTAAAGGCAGTTGCCGCAGTCGCAGCGCTTGCTATCGGCCTAGGCCAGTTCTCCCCGGCGCTCGCTGCCACCAAGACCGTTGTCACCGTCTGGTCTTTCGGAAATGTGATTCGCCCTGAGCTCGTCGCAGAATATGAGGCGGCTAACCCAGACATTTCAATCGTGGTGAAGAAGTCTGAGCTCGACCCACACCACAACTCGCTGATTACAGCAATGCTTGCAAAGAACACCCCAGACATCGCAGCCATCGAGGTTTCATACTCTGGCTACTTCCGTTCATACCCTAAGTACTTCACCGACCTAAAGACCCTCGGTGCCGGAGACCTCGAGAAAGACTTCCTCGACTGGCGCTGGGATCAAGGTGTTGCAGATAACGGTGCTGTAATCGGCATCCCTACCGACGTCGGCGGCGCGGCAATCGCGTACCGCACCGACCTCTTCAAGGCTGCCGGCTTGCCAACCGACCCAACCAAGGTTTCAGCGCTATGGCCAACCTGGGACAAGTACATCGAAGTGGGCCAGAAGTACAAGGCAAAGACCAAGAAGTCATTCCTTGACAGCTCGGGCACCGTCTTCGCAGCAATCCTCAACCAGGGCACCCAGAAGTACTACGACCGCAACGGCGGTTTGATTTACTCGACCAACGCTCAGGTCAAGACCGCGTTCAACGGTGCGTCAAAGGCTCTAGCCTCAGGCATCGGCAGCAACATCTCGCAGTTCACCTCTGACTGGAACGTCGGCATGAACAAGGGCACCTTCGCGACGATCATCGCTCCGGCTTGGATGATGGACTACATCAAGCAGCAGGCACCAAAGACCAAGGGTCTCTGGAACATCGCTTCTCTACCTGGTGGCGGTGGCAACATCGGTGGAAGCCAGTTGGCCATCCCGGCATCAGCAAAGCACCCTAAAGAGGCAATGGCCTTCATGAAGTGGTACCTCTCACCTGAGATGCAGCTTCGCGTTTTCAAGTCATACGGTTTGTTCCCTTCAACCAAGAGCTTGTATGACGATGCAGCCGTCCAGAAGTACACCGACCCGTTCTTCAGCAACGCACCGGTCGGCGCCATCTACACCAAGGGCGCGCTGGCTCTAAAGCCGATTTTCGAAGGCCGCAAGCAGCGCCAGATCGACAACATTTTCGGTCAGGCTCTATCTCGCATCGCCCTGAAGAAGCAGACGGCGGCAGCAGCCTGGCAGCAGGCGCTCGCCGAAATCAAAAAGACCGTCGGCTAGTTCACGAAGGCTGAAGTTATGTCAAACACAACGTTGAGATCGCCAAACCCTTGGCGAAGCTCACCGGTTGCACCCGAGCGAAAGTTAGGTCAACTGAAGAAGCACGAGTCAAAGTGGGCGTTCCTGTTCATCTCGCCGTTCTTCTTGATGTTCCTTGTTTTCGGTCTGGCGCCGGTGATCTTCTCGACTTACATCGCGTTTTTCGAGTGGGATCCCCTGGGTGACACCCGATTCGTTGGTTTCGACAACTTCACCTACCTAATCGAAGACGGTCGTTTCTGGCAGGCCACCGGCAACACATTCAGCATCTGGGCTTGGTCAACATTCCCTCAGATGGCTTTGGCGTTGTTCTTGGCGAGCATCCTCAGAAACCCGAAGCTTCGTGCACCGATCTTCTGGCGCACACTGCTCTTGATTCCGAACATCACCTCGGTTTTGGCAGTGGCAATCGTGTTCGGTCAGCTATTCGGCCGTGACTTTGGAATGTTCAACGTGCTAATCGGCTTCTTGGGCTTCGAGCACGTCGACTTCGTCTCCAACGGCCCAGCCGGGCACATTGCAATCGCAGTGATGATTACCTGGCGTTGGGTTGGCTACAACGCCTTGATTTTCTTGGCGGCGATGCTTGCGATTCCAAACGAGCTTTACGAATCCGCGGAACTCGATGGTGCCACCCGTTGGCAGCAATTCAGGTATGTAACCCTGCCTGGCCTGCGAAACACCATCACCTTCGTGATCATCGTCGGAACCATCGGCGGTCTCCAGGTGTTCGCCGAGCCATTGACGCTTTCAGGAAACTTCAACGGTGGCGACAGTCGTCAATTCTCAACTCTGACCCTGTTCTTGTTTGAAGAAATGTTTGTTGAGCAGAAGTACGGCTACGCAGCCGCCATCGGCATCGCAATCACCTTCATCGTGCTCATCATCTCCCTGGTCAATTTCTTGATCACTCGCCGAATCGCAAATGAGGACGCAAAATGACGACACTGCGCCTGAGCTCACCTTTCAAGCGAAACAAGGGCATCAAGAAGAAGCTTTCACCATTTAGCTATTTGCTGCTGGGGTTCATGGGCTTCATCTCGCTCTTCCCGTTCTACTGGATGTTCGTGGTTGCCTCGAGCGGCTCGGATGAGATCTCGAAGATTCCGCCATCGATTGTTCCGGGGCCAAGGTTCTTTAAGGTCATGGCAGACGTTTATGCAGCGGTGCCTTTCAACCAGGCTCTGCTCAATACGCTTTTCGTCGGCATCGTCGTTGCCTCGGCGCAGGTATTCTTCTGCGGCATCGCGGGCTTCGCATTTGCCAAGCTGAACTTCAAGGGTCGCAGGGTCCTCATCCTGGTAATCATCGGAACCATGATGTTGCCAAGCCAGTTGGGCATCATCCCGATGTTCATTTTGATGGGCAATCTGGGCTGGATCGACACTCTTTACGCGCTGATTGTGCCGGCACTAATCGCAGCCTTCGGTGTGTTCTGGATGCGTCAAATCATTGACAGCCAGGTTCCGAACGAGCTGCTTGAAGCTGCCAGCCTGGATGGCGCCGGCGTGCTCAGAACGTTCACTCGAATCGTGTTCCCAGTGATTCGCCCAAGCGCCTTCGTGCTCGGATTGTTCTCGTTCCTTGGTTCTTGGAACGACTTCCTATGGCCACTGCTCGTGCTTCAGACTCCTGAAAACTTCACGGTTCAGGTGGCAATCAATCAGCTCAAGGGAAGTTACACCTTGGACTACGCGCTGAACATGGGCGGCGCATTCATGGCAACGGCACCTTTGCTTTTGCTATTCATCTTTGTAGGTAAACGACTAGTCGGCGGAGTAATGGACGGGGCGGTGAAGGGCTAATGGAAGGTTTTCCTAAAGACTTCAATTGGGGTGTAGCAACTTCGAGTTATCAAATCGAAGGCGCTGCATTCGAGGATGGGCGCGGCGAGAGCATCTGGGATCGCTTCTGTGCGACCCCGGGCAAAGTTGCTAATGCGGAGAACGGGCTAGTCGCCTGTGACCACTATCACCGCATTGAAGAAGACGTTCAAATCATGAAGAAGCTTGGTGTGACCACCTACCGCTTCTCGATCGCCTGGCCTCGCCTGTTCCCGAAGGGTGACGAGGTTCGTGAAGAGCGCGGCTTTGACTTCTATGACCGCTTGATCAATGAGCTTCTCGAGAACGGCATCAAGCCTGTTCCAACTCTTTACCACTGGGATTTGCCTCAGCCTTTGCAAGACAAGGGTGGCTGGGCGAATCGCGAAACCGTGGATGCATTTGCCAAGTATGCGGCGGCAGCGGTCGAAGCTTATGGCGACCGCGTTCACGAGTGGATCACCCTCAACGAGCCTTGGTGCGTTACCTGGCTTGGTTACATGAGCGGCGTTCACGCACCAGGTGTCCAGAACCTTGATGATGCAATGGCTGCGGCGCACCACACCGCTTTGGCTCACGCCGAGGCGACCCGTGCAATGCGAGAAGTGCGCGATGATTTGCGAATCGGTCTGGCGTTGAACATGACCACTTATCGAATTGAAGACGAGTCGGACAAAGACCTAGCAGAGCTCGGCGAGCTGCTTGACGCGCAATTGAACCGCTGGTGGATCGAGGCATTCTTGAAGGGTTCATACCCTGAGAGTCTGATGACCTTCCACGAGGCTCGCTTGGCAAAAATCATCCAGCCTGGCGACCTCGCGAAACTGAAGGTTCAGACCGACTTCCTTGGCGTCAACTATTACAGCGATGCCTTCGTAGGTTTGCCTCGCCCAGAAGACAAGCCACTCGTCGAGGAAGGGCTATTCCCATTCCCTCACCGGATGAATGGCAGCGCCCCAGAGCCTCACACCGACATGGGCTGGCCGGTCACCCCACAGGGGCTAGAAGAGTTGCTTCTTCGAATCGCTATCGAGTGGCCAGAAATCGAAGACATCGCCATCACAGAAAATGGCGCCGCCTACGATTACGAACCAGACGAAACGGGCGAGGTTAATGACGTTCGCAGGGTCGAATACTTGCTGTCACACCTAGCCGCGGCTGGGCGAGCAATCCAAAAGGGTGCTCCTCTGAAGTCCTACTATGCTTGGTCTCTGATGGATAACTTCGAATGGGCCGAAGGTTACAACAAGCGATTTGGCCTAGTTCACGTGAATTTCAAGACTCTTGAGCGAACCATCAAGAACAGCGGTGTGGCCTATTCGCAGGTAATCGCCGCAAGCTCGAGAGCTTTAGCTACGAATTAAAATGGGGGCAGCAATGACTATGACTCCAACCTCGCCTGCGCGTTCGACCTATGCCGAAATCGCAGACAAAGCGGGCGTGAGCAAAGCCACTGTTTCTCGTGTTCTAAATGGCGACGAGCGAGTTCACCCAGACCGCATCGCGGCTGTCATTGAGGCCGCCGAAGGTTTGGGCTACCGTCCAAACCGCGCCGCTCGTGCACTTTCAACCGGCCGAACCGGTTTGGTTGCCGTAGTCATCGATGACGAGCCAACCGCACTAAGCGACCCTTTCTGGGGCGTGGTGTTGGCCGGCATCAGCCGCGTCTTCCTAGCCAACGACTTGCACTCCCTTCTTATGGTGACTCCGCTTAACTCTCCAGACGGAGCTGTTGCTCACTATTTAGAGGGTGGCGAAGTCGACGGCGCGATCTTCCTTCAGGTTCACAAGGATGAGGTGATGCGCAAAGTCGCATCCCAGGGTCTTCCTGTTGTCTTGATT
>JBEDKF010000015.1:0-4078 GCA_041172305.1 Actinomycetota bacterium
TTGAAGAATCGTCGCGCGGCCGCACGAGTGTCTGAGAAGCCGAAGCCGTCAGCACCCAAAGTTGCGAAGTCACCAGGAACCCATGGTCGAATCTGGTCCTGAACCGCATGCATGTAGTCGCTAACGGCGAGGACTGGACCATGTGAGCCGGCCAACTTTGAAGTGATGTAGGCAGGTTCGACGGTCTCGTTCGGGTAAAGGAACTGACGCTCGTCGCGAGCCAAACCGTCGCGACGAAGCTCGGTCCACGAGGTTACCGACCAAATGTCAGCCGATACACCCCAGTCGTCCTGCAGAAGCTTTTGGGCTTCGAACGCCCAAGGAACAGCAACTCCAGAAGCAAGGATTTGCGCCTTGCGACCTTCGGCAGTGTTGTTGCTGACCTTGTGGATTCCGCGAAGAATTCCATCGACGTCAACATCCTCTGGCTCTGCCGGCTGGACGTAAGGCTCGTTGTAAACCGTTACGTAGTAAATAACGTTCGGGTCTGGGTGGTTTCCGCCATACATACGCTCGATTCCGCCACGGATAATGTGACCGATCTCGTAACCGTAGGCAGGGTCGTAGGCAATAACGCCGGTGTTTGTCGATGCAAGTAGTGGTGAGTGGCCGTCGGCGTGCTGAAGACCTTCTCCAGTCAGGGTGGTTCGACCAGCGGTTGCACCAATCATGAAGCCTCGCGACAACTGGTCAGTTGCAGCCCAGATCGAGTCAGCAGTGCGCTGGAATCCAAACATTGAATAGAACACGTAGAACGGAATCATCGCTTGACCCTGGGTCGCATAGCTCGTTGCTACCGCGGTGAATCCAGCAACCGAACCGGCTTCGTTGATTCCGGTGTGCAGAATCTGCCCTGAAGTGCTCTCCTTGTAGTTGAGCAGTAGTTCACGGTCAACCGAGATGTAGTGCTGGCCGTTCGGGTTGTAAATCTTTGCGGTCGGGAAGAAGGCATCCATACCGAAAGTGCGAGCCTCGTCCGGGATGATCGGGACGATGCGCTCACCGAATTCCGGTGACTTGAAGAGGTCCTTCAAGAGGCGAACGAAAGCCATCGTGGTCGCCACTTCTTGGGTGCCCGAACCGCCCTTAGCCACCTTGTAAGTGCTCTCTTCTGGAAGCTTGAAGTCAACATACTTGCTGCGACGCTCAGGCAGGTAGCCGCCAAGTTCGCGGCGGCGCTCGTGCATGTATTCGATTTCCGGCGCGTTTTGCCCCGGGTGGAAGTATGGAGGCTGGTAAGGGTTCTCTTCGAGCTGAGCATCAGTGATCGGGATGTGAAGTTCGTCACGGAAGCCCTTGAGGTTGTCCAGAGTCATCTTCTTCATCTGGTGAGTGGCGTTTCGGCCCTCGAAAGACTTACCGAGGGTGAAGCCCTTGATGGTCTTGGCCAAGATTACTGTTGGCTGACCCTTGTGCTCCATCGCTGCCTTGTAGGCGGCGTAAACCTTCTTGTAGTCGTGACCGCCACGCTTGAGACCCCAAATCTCGTCGTCGGTTAGGTGTTCGACGAGCTTTGCGGTGCGGGGGTCGCGTCCGAAGAAGTTTTCGCGCACGAATGCGCCGTCCTCGGTCTTGTAGGTCTGGTAGTCGCCGTCCGGAGTGGAGTTCATTAGCTCAACAAGCGCACCGTCGACATCATTCTTCAACAGGGTGTCCCACTCGCGGCCCCAAACGACCTTGATGACGTTCCAACCTGCACCTCGGAAGAAGCTTTCAAGCTCTTGAATGATCTTTCCGTTGCCTCGAACAGGGCCATCTAGACGCTGAAGGTTGCAGTTAACAACAAATGTCAGGTTGTCTAGTTTGTCGTTCGCAGCGAGCTGAAGCGCGCCGCGTGATTCGACCTCGTCGAGCTCACCATCGCCTAGGTAGGCCCAGACGTGCTGCTCGGCAGTGTCCTTGAATCCGCGACCGGCAAGGTAGCGGTTGAACTGGGCCTGATAGATCGCGTTGATTGGGCCGATTCCCATTGACACAGTCGGGAACTGCCAGAAGTCAGGCATCAATCGCGGGTGCGGGTATGAAGACAAACCGCCGCCGGCGTGTGACTTTTCTTGGCGGAAGCCATCAAGCTGCTGCTCGCTCAGACGACCTTCCAGGAAGGCGCGGGCGTATGGGCCTGGTGAAGCGTGGCCCTGAATGAAAATCTGGTCGCCACCTGATGGGTGGTTCTGTCCCTTGAAGAAGTGGTTGAAACCTACTTCGTAGAGCGAAGCAGATGAAGCGAAAGTAGAGATGTGGCCACCGACACCGATGCCAGGGCGCTGTGCTCGGTGAACAAGCATTGCGGCGTTCCAACGCATCCAAGCACGGTAGGTGCGCTCTACCTTTTCGTCACCAGGGAACTCAGCTTCATTCTCAGGAGCGATGGTGTTGATGTAATCGGTGGTCGGAACCATCGGCACGTTCAACTGAAGTTCGTGAGAACGACGCAGCAGGTTCAGCATGATCTCTCGTGCACGGCCTCGGCCGTGAACACGCGCAATCGCGTCAAGCGACTCTAGCCACTCGCTAGTTTCCTGTGGGTCTTGGTCAGGGGTGTTGACCGCAAATGCATCCTGGTTGTTAATGGACACCGACATCCTCTTTCGTGGGGGATGGACAAAGATTAACGAAAAGCTTTGGTAAAGCCTCATAAGAGTTTATGCCGACATGGGGAAGCATTTGTGTGTTTTGCTAGTTCAGAGTTGAAAAGACTCGTGCCAATTTTTGTAGAACGGACTTAATCATGACTTTGATCATCGGCGACCACGCTCCAGACTTCGAGCTGACCAACCAGTATGGCGAAACCGTCAAACTAAGCGACTTCCGAGGCAAGAAGCCTGTTGTAATCGTCTTCTACCCTCTGTCATTCTCGGGCATCTGCACCGGTGAGCTTTGCGAAATCCGCGACAACTTTGCCAAGTTCGACAAAGAAAACGTCGAACTCTTGGCGATTTCCGTGGACTCCAAGTACGTTCAGAAGCAGTTCGCAGAGCACGAAGGCTACAAGTTCTCGGTTCTTGCCGACTTCTGGCCTCACGGTGCAGTAGCACAGGCGTACGGAGTCTTTTTGGAAGAGGCTGGAATTTCAAACCGTGCGACTTTCGTCATCAACACCGATGGAGAACTCGTTGCGAAGTTCGTTACCGCTCCGGGCCAGGCTCGAAGCCTAGACGAGTACGACCGAGCATTGGCTAGCCTCTAGTCGATTCGCCAAAAGACTGCGGAATGTTGTAGTCTTTTCTGGTTGCGGTTAGCCGCAACCCTCGAAAGAGGGGCCTTTAGCTCAGCTGGTAGAGCGCCACGCTTACACCGTGGATGTCATCGGTTCGATCCCGGTAGGGCCCACAAACGGTAAATGCCGGGGTGCGTAAGCACCCCGGCATTACTATTTGACTATGCATTCGGAACCGTTCTTGCCACCTACGCCGCGAGCGCTCAGCGACGCCGAACTTCAGGAAGTGTTGGATCGCGCAAAGGCTGAAGGCGGCGGTGTTTTGGCCGCAATGCAAATCCTTGAAGCACAGGCTCAACTTCGCGAAACCGACAAGTCTGAACGTCGAGCGTGGGAAGCCATGCAGGTCACGAATGGTTCCGAAGAAGAAGTCGCAACGATTGAAGATGAGAATCTCGCGGCGAATACTCCTGAACCGACACCCGCTGTGCAGGTTTCTGTAAGTGATGTCCTAGTTCAGACCAAACTTTCCGCCAAAGACCCTTCCTCGAGCCAATTTTGGGTTTGGCTAACCATTTCGGGTTCGCTGCTCCCAGTTGGCATCTCGCTTTGGCTCAGCAGCCTCGGCCTAACCTTCGGTCAGGCGCTAACTGCCGCATTGCTGGGAATCTTTGCCTCGGCCGGGGTGGTGGCTGTCGGCGCTATAGCCGGAAAACGAAGCTCTCTGCCGACTCTCGTGCTTTCGCGGGCCGCTTTTGGAGTGTTTGGCAATCTACCTCCCGCACTTGTGTTGGTTATCTCGAGGCTATTTTGGGCGTTTATCCTGGTGAGCCTCGGCTATCTTCTGATCGCTCAAAATTTGACTGTCCAGACCGGCGTGATGGGGGACTCGGCTCCGATTTCCTGGCCGGCGGTTGCCTC
>JBEDKF010000016.1:0-9163 GCA_041172305.1 Actinomycetota bacterium
GGGTTCTCGTGCGGCTAAAAACCACTTTTTGAAAGAAACGAAAATCGACCCGACCTATTTGGAGCGCGCCCAAAGCCTGAATGCTATCGCGGCATCTCGAGGCCAGAGCTTGGCCCAACTGGCACTGTCTTGGGTTCTTCGCCAACCAACTGTCACCTCTGCCTTGATTGGCGCCAGCAGTGTCAAGCAGTTGGAGCAAAACTATGCCGCAATCAATGCGCCGAAACTGTCCATGGATGAACTGCGTGCCATTGACGAGTTCGCCATCCACGGCACCGGGCTCTAAAACATGACGTCAGCGCATAGGAACCCGCTGCTTGGCGCCGTAATGATCATTACGGCAACCTTCTTGTTTGGTTTGAACGGCAGCACCGCTAAAACCATCATGGAGACTGGCGTGACTGCCGAGCAGTTGACCTTGTTCCGATCTCTCAGTGCAGCTGTGATCGCCGGACTGTTTATGGCCGCCAGAAACAGAGGCTCTTTCCGTGTGGCCAAGACCGAATGGAAATGGCTGATTGCCTTGGGTAGCGCGGGTGTCGGGCTGATGCAGTGGTCTTACGCCAATGCCGTGGCAAATCTCCCGGTTGGTGTTGCACTCCTGATTCAATACACGGCAATCATCTGGGTGCCAATCGTCGGTCTAGTGCTTTTCAAAAACAAAGTTTCGTCGCGCCTATGGATCGGCGTGGCCTTGGTTCTTTCAGGCCTGGTGATCGTTTCGCAAATCTGGCAATCCAAGCTCAGTGCAATCGGTTTGGTTTTCGGTGGAATCGCAGCAATCGCCACGACCATCTACTACATGGTTGGTGAACACGTTCACAAGACCCGAGACGCGTTCTCTACGCTCTTCTACTCCATGTTGGTTTCGGCCCTTATGTGGGTCGGGCTCAGCCGCTTCTGGGAATTCGATTTCACCAGATTCGCCGTCCAACTCGACCTCGGTGGCAACCTGAGCGGCACAATCATCCCAGCTTGGATGCTTTTTGCCTGGCTTGGAGTGATGGGTTCCTTTGTTCCGCTGTACCTGACTTACGCGGCATTGCCCCACTTGAGTGCTACCGGTGTGGGGATCTTCTCGACCACCGAAACAATATTCGGTTTCCTTTTTGCTTACCTCTGGTTAGGTGAGAAAATCGATGGATTACAAACAGTCGGCGGATTGTTAGTGATAGCGGGCATTGTGATTGCCCAGATTTCAAGGAGAACAGCAACATGGCAACCATCGAACTAGGCGAAAAGAACTTCGGCGAAACTGTCGTAACCGAAGGAATCGTTATCGTCGATTTCTGGGCAGAGTGGTGTGGCCCATGCCGCCAGTTCGCCCCAATCTTCGAGGAAGCCTCGACCAAGCACGAAGACATCATCTTCGGCAAGGTCGACACCGAAGCCGAAAAGCAGCTAGCTAACGATGCCGGCATTAGCTCGATTCCTACTCTGATGTTGTTCCGCGACGGCATCTTGCTCTACAACCGCGCAGGGGCTCTTCCCGGCGCCGCACTTGAAGACCTTATTGCAAAGGTCAAGGAGCTCGACATGGATGAGATCCGCGCCGAAATCGCCAAGCAGGGCGAGGAAATCGGCGACCTTTCAGAGGTTGAGTAATGTCTCGGGTTAGCAACAACTCAATGGCGATGCTTGCCACCGTAAGCCTCGTTGGTCTTTTTGCGTCAGCACTGGGTTTCTTTAGCGAAGACCTGTGCACGGTCGAGCAGGTTGAGGGTTGGACCTCCTGTGCGGCCATTCACGACCAACGAGTTTTGGGCAGCTGGGGGTTTTTGCTGCTATCGATAATCGGATTTACGGTTTCGATAGTCCGCATGAAAAAACAGAAATAGACTCGTCCTGTGCACAAGCCCAATGACGCGACTATTGCCCTCCGTGAAGGCATTTTTGAATACGCCCGCAAACGTCTCGAGTATGACCCAGCACCGCTGGACTCCCCTCAACCCTTCGAATATCTGAGCGAACACGCCGGCCCTACTGTCACCGAAGAGGGGCTTGGCGGGCTTAAGTCGCTGAAGCTTTTCGAAGACGTTCTGGCACCGGCCACCATTTCAACCGATCACCCTGGTTATCTTTCATTTATCCCCTGCGCTCCTACCGAAGCCGCAAAGCTTTTCGACCTAGTTGTTTCCGCCTCTGCCATTTATGGCGGTTCTTGGATGGAGGGTGCTGGCGCCGTCTACGCAGAGAACGAAGTCCTCACCTGGCTCGCCAAGGAGGCAGGCCTTCCTGAAACTGCAGGTGGCGTTTTCGTTCAGGGAGGCACCCTCGGAAACCTAAGCGCTCTCGTGGCCGCTCGTCACCGTGCATCCGAGGCATTGAAGGCCGCTGGTAAGTCGAGACCAGACTCTTGGAAGTTCATTTGCAGCGCCGAGGCACACTCATCCTTGAAGGCAGCTGCTGCCGTTATGGACGTTGAGATCATCAAAGCCGCTGTCGGAGACGACGGGCGCCTTCGTGGCCCGGAAGTGCAGGCTGCTCTCGACTCAGCAGGCGACGGCGTGTTCGCAATTGTCGCCACGGGAGGCACCACAAACTTTGGCATCGTCGACCGACTCGATGAGATTGGCGCGATTGCAAAGGCCAAGAACATTTGGTTCCACGTCGATGGCGCTTATGGTCTTGCCGGCATGCTGGCACCTATTTCAAAGCCACTTTTCGCCGGCCTCGAGTTGGCAGACAGCTTCATTGTCGACCCGCACAAGTGGCTCTTTGCCCCCTTCGATGCATGTGCACTGATCTACCGCGACCCAGAAGACGGTCGCAAGGCACACACCCAACACGGCGAATACCTAGACACTCTTACCGAGTCTGGCGACTGGAACCCAAGCGATTACGCCTACAATCTGACCCGCCGACCACGCGGCTTGCCGCTCTGGTTCTCGCTTGCCACACACGGAGTGAAGGCCTACCGTGACGCGGTTCACCACAACGTTGAGTTGGCGCGTCAAATTGCGGATGAGATCACTCGTCGCCCTGGTTTCAAACTCGTGCGCGAGCCAGAACTTTCGGTGGTTGTTTTCACCAGGGATGGCTGGACCATCGACGATTACAACGAGTGGTCAGACCGACTCTTGCACGATGGAATCGCTTTTGTGGTGCCAAGCTCACACCGTGGCGAACCAAACACTCGCTTCGCGATCGTGAACCCGGAGACCAGCTTTGAACTTTTGACCCAAATCCTCGATTCAATGGAGAAAAAGTGACCAACTGGCGTATGCCCGCCGAATGGGAACCGCACACCCGCACTTGGATGGCTTGGCCTTCGAGCGGCTATACGCTCGGTGAATCCGATGAAGAGGCCATGGAAGCCCGATCAACTTGGGCTGCCGTAGCAAACGCTGTTGCGAAGTTTGAACCGGTGTCCATGCTGTGCGAAGAGCAGAATTTGGAGATTGCCAGGGCCTTCCTTCTTCCAGAAATTGAACTGATTCCGGCCGAATTGAACGACGCCTGGATGCGCGACATAGGCCCGTCATTTGTAAAAGACTCGGCCGGAAAGATCGCTGGAGTGAACTGGATCTTCAACGGTTGGGGCGCTCAAGGCTGGGCTAGCTGGGATAAAGACTCGAAGGTTGCCGCTTACATCAACGGGGTTGCCGACTTGCCAACCCTTGATTCCGCACTTATCAACGAAGGCGGCGGAATCCACGTGAATGGTGCCGGCATCGTCCTGCTAACTGAAACGGTTCAGCTCGGCGAAGGTCGCAACTCAACCTGGTCAAAGGAAGATGTCGAGGCAGAGATTCACGACAAGTTGGGAACCAATCAAGCAATCTGGCTTCGCCGCGGATTGACCCGAGATTACGACGAATTTGGCACCAGAGGACACATCGACATCGTGGCCTGCTTCGCCGACGAAAACACAATTTTGTATCACGACCAAGAAAACCCAGAACACCCAGACTTTGAGATCAGCCAAGAAGTGCGCCGAACTCTCGAAGCGGCTGGTGATTTCAACCTAATTCCGGTGGCCGCTCCGACGACTCTGCGTGATGAAGAGGGCTTCGTTGACTACAGTTACATCAACCACTACATCGTGAACGGCGGAGTAATTCTTTGTGGATTCGGAGATGCCAACGATGGTCGCGCGGTGGCGACGCTTCAAGCGGCTTATCCGGGCCGTGAGATTGTGTTGGTTGACGCAAGGCCGCTGTTTGCTCGTGGCGGCGGCATCCACTGCATCACACAACAGCAGCCTGCCTAGAGATAGCAACACTTAAAGCAAAAAGCCCGACGAGAGAGCGTCGGGCTTTTTGTTGTCTCTGAGGCTTAGGCGAGAACCTCGGCCAATGACTTGAATGGCACGTCTCCGAAGGCGTGCTGGACACCTGCGTAAGTGACGTAACCTTCGTGGGTGTTTAGACCCAACGCCAAGGCTGGGTCCGCCTGAAGTGCGGTCTTCCAGCCCTTTTCAGCAAGCGCAATCACGTAAGGAAGGGTTGCGTTGGTCAAGGCTCGAGTGGAGGTTGCCGGAACAGCACCAGGCATGTTGGCAACACAGTAGTAGGTGCTGTTGTGAACCTTGTAGGTCGGGTTGTCGTGAGTGGTTGGCTTTGAGTTCTCGAAACAGCCGCCCTGGTCGATTGCGATGTCAACCAAGACTGATCCTGGCTTCATCTTTGCAACCATTGCGTCGGTAACTAGCTTTGGGGCCTTTTCGCCTGGGATGAGGACCGAGCCGATAACTAGGTCGGCGTCCTTCAACTGCTCCGCGATTTCATAAGCGGTGGAAACACGAGTCTTGACGACTCCGCCGAAACGAGCGTCGAGTTCGCGAAGCTTCGGTAGTGAGATGTCGATGACTGTCACGTCAGCCTGCATTCCGAGTGCCATGGTTGCTGCGTGCTCGCCGGCAACACCGCCACCGATGACAACGACCTTGGCCTTAGGGGCTCCTGGCACGCCACCCATCAAGACTCCTGGGCCGCCTTCGTTAGACATCAATTGGTATGCGCCGATTTGAGCTGACAAGCGACCAGCAACCTCTGACATTGGCTGAAGCAATGGCAGTGCGCGGTTTGGAAGCTGAACGGTTTCGTAGGCGATCGCGGTGGTTCCCGCGTTCACAAGGGCGTCGGTGCAAGGACGAGATGCCGCAAGGTGCAGGTATGTGAAGAGAACCTGGTCTTTGCGAAGCAACGGGTACTCGGCTGCAATCGGCTCCTTGACCTTAAGCAGCAAATCACACTTGGCCCAAACCTCTTCGGCTGTGGCAAGCATCGTTGCGCCTTCGGCAACATACGCAGCGTCGGTGAAACCAGAACCGATTCCGGCGCCGGCCTGGATGAATACCTCGTGACCGCGACGAACGAGTTCGTGAACACCGGCTGGGGTGATGGCCACTCGGTTCTCGTTGTTCTTGATTTCGGCTGGAATTCCTACGCGCATTTTTTGCTCCTTGGTTTGAACTAAATCTCCCTCAAGATTGCAGTAAATTCATTACAAACGTGTAAACATTGCACAATATTCGGAAAAAGCGGTAATTTAGTTAATAAATTCAGCAAATCAAGGGAATCTAGCCATGGCATCGAAGAATCTGCAGCAATTCACACCCCTGGATGAAATCGATCACGATCTAATCCGCATTCTTCAGCAAAACGCCCGCATCACCAACGCCGATCTGGCCAGTGCCGTCGGCATTGCGCAATCGACTTGTATAGCTCGCGTTCGTTCGCTCGTGACACGCGGCGTCATCTCTGGATTCAGCGCCAACGTCGAGCCAGCCCGGCTTGGGTTAGGAACCGAGGTTCTGATTTCTGTCACACTCCGAGCAGGTGCCCGCGCCCACCTTTCAGACTTTATGCAGCAGATGCGTGAGCGGCCGGAGGTAATCCAAGTATTTTTCCTTGGTGGTTCCGAAGACTTCATCGTTCACCTGGCGGTTAGCGATTCTGACGCTGTTCGTGAATTCGTTCTCGAAAACCTCTCGAATAACGCAACCGTGGCCTCGACGAGAACAAATTTGGTCTTCGAGCACTTCCACAAGGGTCCGCAAGCCTAAGGCTGACTACTTAGTCGCGAAGAGGCTCCAGTTCGACGCCACCGCGTTCATGAACTCGAGAGGCTTCTCTTCATGAGGCAAATGTCCGGTTTGAGGAACGACTGCAAGTGCGCTGCCGGGAATCAACCGCTGCAGCTTGATTGTGTCGGAAGTGGGCACCACCGTGTCGTTCGAGCCGGTTATCAGCAAGGTTGGTTGGCCAATTTTCCCTAGATTATCCTTGAGGGCATTTGCTTTTGAGGCGGTAGCAAAATTCCAGAATGCTCGCTCCCAACCCGCAACCTTTAGCGGTCGGTGATAGCCCTCGAGCACCGAATCGGTCACGGCTGCCTCATCGAAAAAGCTTTGGTAGATGAGGGCGTCACCCGAGGTTGCAATGCTCGAGACCAAGATCGGGCCGAGCCGAGCAATCTGAGGAATGTCATAGAAGCACTGAAGACCTTCTGGGCCGCCCCCGGTGGTGAGAATTGCGGGGTCCACGAGTATCAGACCGCTGATCGCATTGCCTCGAACTCGCGCATACTCAGCTGCCAACTGCCCGCCAGCCGAGTGACCAACCAGGATGATTCTCCGGCCCTGGCCGAACTTCGAGATTAGGTCATCAAGAATTTCGAAATTTCCGGCAAAAGAATAAGGGTTCGTTCCCTTCCAGCTAGTCGGGCGTTCGGTGAAACCAAACGCCGGGCGGTCATAGGCGATAACTTCGCCGAACTTACTCAACGGCTGTTCGACCTCTCGCCACGAGAATGTGCTCGCACCAAACCCGTGCATCAAAACGATAAGTGGGGCCTGACAGTTGCAGGTGCCGGAATATTCCGCCCGCTCATAGTGAACAGAGACTCCCCCTAGTTCAGTGAACCTGCCATCCGGGCCCGCTGCTTCCAGATTTGTCTGGGTTCCAGAAGTTTCGAAAGGAATCAAGAAAGGGACGATTGCAAATGAGAGCACACCCGCCACTAGCGCGATGGTCATCACTCGGCGAAAAATGCGCATCTGCAAGCCCTAGCCGCGACCGGTCAGGCGATCGATATCTCCGAGGATTTGGTCGAACTCCTCAGCGCTGAGTACGCCGAGCTCGATGACTACCTCACGCACAGACTGCCCGGATTCCTGAGCGCGCTTAGCAACGGCTGTCGCATTCTCGTAACCGATCCGTGGCGATATGGCGGTGACCAGGCCGATCGAGTTTTCAACCGTTTTGCGGAGATACTCTGCGTTGGCCGTGATTCCGGTGATACAGAAATCAGTCAGTACTTTGCAGCCTCGGCGCAGATAGGTAATGCTCATCAAAAGTGATCGAGCAATGATTGGTTCGAAGGCGTTTAGCTCCAGTTGGCCAGCCTCGGAGGCCATTGAAACGGTGGTGTCGTTTCCGATAACCGTGAATGCGATTTGGTTGACCACTTCAGGGATAACCGGGTTTACCTTGCCAGGCATGATTGAAGAGCCAGCCTGACGAGGTGGCAAATTGATTTCACCGAAGCCGGCACGAGGCCCACTCGAGAGCAAACGCAGGTCGTTCGAAATCTTGGATAGCTTGATGGCAAGCCGCTTTAGAACGCTCGATGCGGTAACGAAAACGCCAGTGTCCTGAGTCGCCTCGATCAGGTTATCGGCCACTACAAAGTCGTGCTCACATAAGTCGCTCAAGTGACGGCAAACGGCCTGTGCGTAACCATCCGGGGTGTTCAGCTGAGTGCCGATCGCAGTGCCGCCGAGGTTGATCTCGCTGAGTAGTTTGATTGCCTCGCGGAGACGCGATTCATCTTCCGAAATGGTCACGCCATATGCCGTAAATTCCTGCCCGAGGGTCATTGGCACGGCATCCTGAAGCTGTGTTCGACCCATCTTGATGACATTTGAGAACTCGAGCCCCTTCGCAGCAAACGCAGCACGCAAACGGTCGAGTTCTTCTAGGAGAGCCAAGATTTCGATAATGAGGGCCACTTTGATAGCCGTCGGATAAACGTCATTTGTCGACTGCGACATGTTGACGTGGTTCAGCGGGTGGATGTGGTGATACTCGCCCTTGGCGAATCCAGCGATTTCAAGTGCGCGGTTCGCAATTACCTCGTTGGCGTTCATGTTCGTGCTGGTTCCCGCACCACCTTGGATGGCGTCGACAACAAACTCACCATCGAATTTTCCGTCGCGCACCTCGATGCAGGCGGCCTCGATTGGTTCGAAGATTTGCTTCGGCAGTTCTCCGAGTTCGAAGTTGGCAAGGGCGGAGGCTTGCTTGATGTATCCGAGCGCTCTAACCAGCGAACGGTAGTGCCCGATGGGAACACCCGAGATGCCAAAGTTTTCAACCGCTCGAGCAGTGTGAACACCCCAGTATGCAGAATCTGGAACCTCAAGTTCACCCAATAGATCGTGTTCTAGCCTCATTGCTATTCCATTCGTCTTTGTTGTTTCGACAGTCACTAACGTAACCGACAATTCGCTGGTACTCGCTCAAGCAAGTGCAGCGGCAACTCCGTCTGCAAAGACCTCACGAACCAACTGTTCATCGGCCAATTCAAGATCGATAAGGACGGCCGGGTAGGAAGCAAAATGTGCGCTCACGAAGCAGGCGACTGGCACTGTCTGGATCCACGCATCTCTAGTCATCATGTCTGGCATGTGGACGGCCAAGACTCGCCCCTTTGGGGCTTTGTCGCCCAACGCGAGCATGTCCTTCGTGCTCAGCGGGCGCTCCCAGGCGATTGCCTTGCCGTTGAGGCACCATTCGCGTTTGGACTTTGGGTTTGTTGAGTCAAAATCAACTAATTTGCAGCCCTGCTCTTGCGCGGCAAGGCTATCTAGGAATGACCACTCAACCATGTCTGGAGTCTAGCGCCCCCGGCAGGAATCGAACCTGCGACCAAGAGATTAGAAGGCTCTTGCTCTATCCACTGAGCTACGAGGGCTAGTCGTTGTAAACACTGGGCTCTAAGCCCGTATCAACTTGTTGACTCAACTCTCCAAGGTTTAGACACGACATCGCACACGACTCTGCCATCTAAAAGCACCTGAAACAGCATTTACCAACGGACCAATTCTACCCGTGGCCTTCTTGCTCGAAAGGTAGGAGCAACTAATCGTTCGACGTGACTGGCACCCAGATTGACTTCAGTGGAAGCTTTGCCCGAATTTCCTCAGGTAAAGACG
>JBEDKF010000017.1:0-7323 GCA_041172305.1 Actinomycetota bacterium
TGGCGGCCCTGGTTGCCGTGCGAGACGCAGACGCAGAGCGCCAGGCAAACCTGGTCAAGCGCTATTCGACCCTCGCGCTGATTTCATTCGTCATCGTTGCGGTGTCTGGCATTTCGGTGGCACTGCTCGGCCTCGGCAGCATCGACAAAATTTTCACCCCGTATGGACTGCTGGTTCTGATGAAGTCGGCAGCGCTATTGCTGCTCGGCGCAATTGGAGGGCACTATCGTTACCGCCTGATTGGCCGCATGGCCACCGTGGCCGCAAAGGCCAACGAGTTCTGGCTCATTGTCGCTGGCGAGCTTCTGGTCATGGGTGCTGCCGTTGGGCTTGGCACAGCATTGAGCCGCACTGCTCCCCCGGCTGACCCTCTGGCAAACTTCGTCCCGACCCCGGCATCGATTCTCACCGGCGAACCTTTGCCTCCTGAGTTGCTGCCTGAAACCTGGTTCACCGCTTGGCGAATCGACATTCTCTGGACAACCATCGCCATCTCGGCAATCCTGATCTATCTGGTCGGCGTTCGCCGTCTCGCTCGTCGCGGTGACAAGTGGTCGTTGGCCAGAACCCTTTCTTGGGTGGGTGGCTGGGCCTTCCTCTTCTACATCACCTCGGGTGCGCCAAACGTTTACGAGCAGTATCTGTTCTCGGTTCATATGACCTCTCACATGATGTTGACCATGGGTGTTCCTTTGCTTTTGGTGCCTGGTGCGCCGGTCACCCTGCTGATGCGTGTGGCTGTGAAGCGCAAGGATGGCTCCCGCGGCCTGCGCGAATGGGCGCTTTGGGCGGTTCATACCAAGTGGGCGCAACTCGTCAGCAACCCGATTTTCGCCGGCGTGAACTTCGCGGCTTCGCTCGTGATTTTCTACTTCACGCCGATCTTCGGCTGGGCTACGCGAGAGCACGTTGGCCACCAGTGGATGATCGTTCACTTTGTTATTACCGGCTACCTATTCGTTCAAGCACTGGTTGGCATCGACCCGGGTCCTAAGCAACTGCCATACACGATCCGCCTGATGCTGCTCATCGGCACTTTGGCCTTCCACGCCTTCTTCGGTCTGTCGCTGATGTCAGGCAGCGGTCTGCTTCTTGCCGACTGGTATGGCGCGATGGGCAGAACTTGGGGCGTTGACCCGCTCGCAGATCAGCAAAACGGTGGCGCAATCGCTTGGGGCATCGGCGAGATGCCGGCGGCCGTGTTGACCCTCATCGTCTGCGTCCAATGGTTCAACTCTGGAACCCGCGAGGCGAAGCGTCTTGACCGCGCCAGCGACCGCACGGGCAACAAGGATGTCGAAGACTACAACGCATACTTGGAGCGCTTGTCGAAGCTTGAGGAGCGCCGCTGATGGAGACCGTAACCCTTTCAACCGAGCAGCAGGCCCTATTCGATTACATCGAGGGGTCGGAGAACAACATCTTCGTTACCGGGCGCGCTGGCACCGGCAAATCGACACTGTTGACCTACCTGATTGAGAACACCAAGAAAAAGGTCGCTGTTTGTGCACCGACCGGCGTAGCCGCTCTGAATGTAGGTGGAGTCACCATTCACTCCCTCTTTGGTTTTCCGTTTGGCATTCTCGGCACCGAGGATATCGGCCGACACATGAACCGCCGCACCCGAGAGGTGCTCGGCGCGATTGACATGTTGGTGATCGACGAAGTCTCAATGGTGAACGCCGACCTGATGGACACCATGTCTCGCGCCATGGGAATTGCCCGCGGTCGCCGCAAGCTGCCGTTCGGTGGCGCTCAGGTGGTGATGTTCGGTGACCCGTATCAACTCGCACCGGTGCCGGGCAACAATGAAGAGCGCGCATACATGGCCGAGAACTATCAGAGCAACTGGTTCTTCGATGCTCACGTTTGGCGTGAGGGCAGCCTGGAGCGCTATGAACTGAGCGAGATCTTCCGCCAGCACGACGAGCACTTCAAGGAGATCTTGAATGCGATTCGCGACGGTTCTTGCACGCAGGAAATGCTCGACTACATCAACCAGTGCGGCAATCGATTCCCACCGCACGATGACGTGATCCGTCTTGCGACCATCAACGAAAGTGTGAACTCGGTAAACCGAAACCGGATGGCTCGCCTCGAGACCAAGCCAAAGACTTTCACCGCGGTGTTTAGCGCGGCGGACGAGAAGGCCTTCGGCCGCACCCTGCCGGCTGAGCCGGTGCTCGAACTCAAGATCGGTGCGCAGGTGATGTTCATCAAGAACGACGACTCGAGCACGGTTAAGAACCCGAACGGCACCGGGCTTCTGAAGCGTTGGGTCAACGGCACCATCGGAACCGTTACCGACCTGCCAAGTTCGGGTGGCGTTGTGGTCGAGGTAGACGGCGAAAGCTTTGACGTCGGCCGTTCGACCTGGGAAAAGGTGCGCTACGAAATCGACGAGCAGTTCGATGAAACCCTTGGAAGAGTCAAGGAAGTTCTGGTTGCTGTGCCTCTGGCCGAGTTCCAGCAGATTCCACTTCGACTCGCTTGGGCGGTAACCGTTCACAAGTCTCAGGGGCAGACCTACGACGAAGTCGTGATTGACATGGGTCGTGGGGCGTTCAGCCCGGGACAGACATACGTGGCCCTCAGCCGTGTGCGATCGCTTGAAGGTCTCTATCTCACTCGCGCGATTCGCATGAGTGACATCATGGTTGACGCCGATGTGCTGCGCTTTATGGGCGGAAGCTCAAACAGCTCGGTAGCAAAGCTCTTTTAAGACTGCGAGACTGGACACATGCAAAAACTCGGAAACTTCATCGTCCGCCGCAGCAAGTTGTCACTCTGGGGCTTCATTGCCCTGATTCTGTTTTCAACCATCTGGGGTTTCCAAGCATTTGGCGGGCTTAAGGCCGGCGGCTATGACGACCCGGGCAGCGACTCAGCTCGAGTTATTGAAATCCTCACGGATGACTTCAAGTTGGCACAGCCCGAGATCGTCATCCTGGCTGACTTTGCCGATGGAGCCGACCAGCCGGCAAGCGCAATCACCGGTAAGCACCTGACCGAAAAGCTAGATAGCTATGCGGGTGTGAAGACCGTCAGCAGCTATTACAGCCTTGGTAGCCCGGTTTCGCTTCGCAGCGACGATGGCAATGCCGTCTATTTCTTCGTTGACCTCGAGGACGATGCCAAGCAGTCGGCCATCGGTGGTCAGATGACCAAGGAGCTGACCGGAGACTTCGAGGGAGCGAAGATCTATGTCGCCGGATACGCGGCCATCACTTCGGCGATTAACGGCGCTATCTCGAGCGACCTAGCGGCCGCGGAATCAATCGCGATTCCGCTGACCATGCTTCTGCTCGTTTTTGTCTTTGGTTCGCTTCTCTCGGCCGGGTTGCCGATGATGGTTGGCGGCCTCGCCATCCTTGGCTCGTTCTTCTTCATCTGGATTGCAACCCAGGTCACCGACACTTCGGTCTTTGCGCTGAATCTCATCACCGGTATGGGTCTCGGGCTTGGCATCGACTATGCCTTGCTGATTGTGAACCGCTTCCGTGAGGAGCGAAAGCTGGGCACCGAGGTTTCCGAAGCCGTGCGTCGAACCATGGCCACCGCCGGTCGCACGGTTTTGTTCTCGGGCCTGACCGTTGCCATCGTTCTCGGCGCGATGTTCTTCTTCCCTCAATACTTCTTGAAGTCGTTCGCCATCGGTGGCGTTGTGGTCGTGCTCTTGGCCGTGGCCGGCGCGTTGATTGCCTTGCCGGCCTTGCTCAACCTAATGGGCGACCGAGTCAACAAACTCAAGGTGCTTCGTGGAGATCTATCGCCTAAGGATTCCGGGGTCTGGAGCGGCCTTGCCCGCTTTGTTATGCGACGCCCGCTGCCGGTTTTGCTGATCACCATGATTGCGCTCGGCGGCTTGATGAGCCTCTCGGGCGGAGTGGTCTTTGGGCAGGTGGATGACCGCGTTCTTCCTAGAACCAACCCAGCAGTTATCGCTAGCGACGTGATTCGCGACCGATTCAGCGCCCGTGAAGGCTCGCCGGTTGACATCGTCATAGAAGGCGCAACGGAAAGCGAGATCGCCGAATACACCATCGCGCTCTCTAAGCAGCCGCACATCGTGCGCGTTCAAAGCACCTCCGGAATCGCTCAAAAGGGGAACTTGGATGACGGTTATGCGCCGGCCTTTGCCGACTATGCAACCGGCTCATACGAGCGCATTGTTGCGATCCACAACATCGACTCACGCTCTACCGAAGGGCTAGCACTCACCAAGCAGGTCCGTGCACTCGAATCGGGCGATAACAAAATTTTGGTCGGCGGCGCTGCCGCCATCTATACCGACTCGCAGCTCGGCATTGAAAAGAACCTTCCGGCAGCTGCCACCTGGATCATCCTCTGGACGCTGATTTTGCTATTCCTTTTCACCGGCTCAGTGCTTTTGCCAATCAAGGCGGTATTGCTGAATGTCGTCTCGTTGGGCGCGACCCTCGGTTTCTTGACTTGGGTGTTCATCGGCGGCCATCTGCAGTGGCTGATTGGTGACTTCATCAACACCGGCACGATCGACACATCCTCGCTGGTTCTCATCGTGATTGTCGCGTTCGGGCTTTCGATGGACTACGAACTCTTCCTGCTCAGCCGAATCAAGGAGCAGCACGAGGCTGGGCTTGGAACGACCGAGTCGGTCGCAATCGGGCTTCAGCGTTCGGGCCGAATCATCACGGCCGCTGCTCTGGTCTTGGCAGTTAGCTTCTTGGCGTTCATCACCTCTGGTGTCACCATCATGAAAATGCTCGGCTTAGGCATCGCCTTCGCGATCTTGCTCGATGCAACGATTGTTCGTGCTCTGCTCGTGCCTGCCTTGATGCGCCTGCTGGGCGACCTAAACTGGTGGGCTCCACGCTGGATGAAGTGGATCTATAAGAAAGTCGGTCTCGACCATTAGCAACTCCATGAACACCCCAACCAAATCTGGTGCCGCAACTGCCTACAAATACCGATGGTTGGTTCTAGCCGTCATGCTGACCGCAGAGATCATGGATTTGCTTGACAGCACAATCGTGAACGTCGCCGGGCCAACGCTGGCCGAAAAGCTTGGCGCGAGCAGCACCGACCTCCAGTGGATCATCGGTGGTTACACCTTGAGCCTCGGCGCAGGTCTAGTGCTGGGTGGTCGCCTCGGTGACCGTTTTGGTCGCCGCAACATGTTCCTCTTCGGGCTCATCGGGTTCACCCTTGCATCCTCTCTCTGCGCCATCTCAGACTCCCCAGAGCAGCTAATCGCCTTCAGATTCATTCAAGGATTCCTCGGAGCGATGCTGCTTCCGCAAGGTTTTGGTCTGATCCGCGCGTCATTCCCGCCGGAGCAGTACGCATCGGCATTCGCAGTGTTCGGCCCGGTCTTTGGTCTCGGCGGAATCCTTGGCCCTGTGGTTGGTGGAGCAATCATCCAGGCGAACATCCTTGACCTTGGCTGGCGTTCAGTGTTCTTGGTGAACATTCCACTAGGTGTGGTCGCATCGATCATCGCTTGGAAGATTCTGCCTAGAACCCCGGGCGATAAGTCGATCAAGATTGACCTACTCGGAACGGCGATTATTCTCGTTTCGTCAGCGCTATTGATTTACCCACTCATCCAGGGTCAGACCGAGGGTTGGCCGCTGTGGATCTGGGGCATGTTCGCCGCTTCGCTGGTTGGCTTCTACCTATTTGTGGTTCAGCAGCGCTTCAGCGCGGCACGAGGTGGCACGAGCTTGATCGATGCACGTATTTTCAAGAAGCGCGCCTACACCTTGGGCGTCAGCGCCATCGCTTTGTTCTTCGCTGGCATGGTCGGCATGTATCTGATCATCACCTTGTTCTTGCAGGTTGGTCACGGATTCTCGGCCGGTGATGCTGGATTGTGGAACATTCCTATCGCTTTGGGAAGCGCAATCGGCGGAACCCTATCTGGCGCATTCCTCGCCGAGAAACTCGGCCGGGCGGTTTTCCAGCTGGGTGTTGCCTTCCAGGCCATCGGTGCCGGGTTGCTCTGGTTCGCGGTGACAGCGTTCGCAGACTTCAACGTCTGGCAACTTGTTCCTGGAATGGCGCTCGCCGGACTCGGAACCGGCCTGGTAATTGCAGCCCTGTTTGACAAGATCTTGAGCTCGGTTGACGACGAACTCGTCGGCTCCGCTTCGGGTGTGCTTTCGGCAATCCAGTCGATTGCATCATCGCTCGGTGTGGCCGTGTTCGGAACCATCTTCTTCAACGGTGTTGCCAAGGGTCAGCTAAACGAAGGATTCACCAACACCTTGTTGATGGACTTCGTCTTCTTGGTTGGGTTTGCTGCCCTAACCTTCTTCTTCAGCAAGAAAACCGAATCTCGCTCGAACTAGTTCGGCTTGCTCGACCTGCTGCTCGGTGAGGTGCCCCTTGCCGAGCCGCAGTGCGAGGTTCAATAGTTGCTCGGCCGATTTTTCAACCGGCAGCTGTTGAATCTGGTCTAGTTCAAGACCCAGTTCAGGAAACTGCTGTTCGAATCGGCGAAAGCGGTTGAAGCTATCCTCTTTGCTTTCGGTGCCGGCCAACGGCGACTGCCAAAGTCGAACAAATCCGAGCACGTGGTTGAGAACGTAACTGCCGACGAACTGTCTGGCGATTAGAAGTTCACCTCTCCGAGCTCGACCAACACCAATCAAAATCAGCGATAGAAACAGTTGCCACTCGCGATCAAACGAGTAAGGCTTTTGCGCCGGACGCTTGGCAATTTCGGCCACCCGAGAGGTGATGTTGGTCTTGTCCAAAGTGACCGCATAGCTGTTCACCCCGGCGATTTCGAGCTCGGCATCTTCGAAGACGGCAAACTCAAGCACGCGTGCATCCTTGTAGACAACCTTCAACCCGTGGTCGGTCTCGCGCGGAGCAAGAGCGATCTGACCGAAGTCAGGCAACCAGGTAAGGTCTTGGCGCATTGCCTCGGCGGTGCCTGGCGTAGTGATGACAAAGAAGTCGTGGTCGCTCCACTCATCGACTCTTGAGTGGTCGGCCGTTGAACCAAGCAGAATCAACCCGATCACGTTTTCACGCGCGGCGAGTGAGTCGCGCAGGCTATCCGAATAGGAGATAAATCGGTCTAAAACTGAGGGTGAGGTCATGGGGCTAATCTAACCGATAACCTTTAACCATGCTTATGTCAGACCGCGATATCCGTGCATCCATTGAAGCCGGCCAGATTGGCCTCGAGCCGCTAGACATGTCGCTGTTGCAGCCGTCATCATTCGACGTGCGCATCGACCGCTTCTTCCGCCTGTTTGACAACCACAAATACGCACACATCGACCCGGCTGAGCAGCAGGATGACCTAACTCGACTCGTCGAGGTGGCCCC
>JBEDKF010000018.1:0-9560 GCA_041172305.1 Actinomycetota bacterium
ATGACCGCCGAACTGGTAGAAACCAGTCGTCTTTTCGCGCGCATGAATGCCGCAATCGACCCAGCCTGGGCCGAACCGCTCGCCGGCGACCTATGTCGACGCACCTTCAGTGAACCGCACTGGGAGAAGACCCAGGGTTCCGTTGTCGCTTACGAACGCGTAATGCTTTTTGGTGTGCCGATCGTGGTTTCGCGACGCATGCAGTACTCGCGAATCGACGCTGAACTTTGCCGCGAACTTTTTGTTCGTCACGCGCTCGTGCAGGGGGAGTGGGATTCAAAGCAGCAGTTCGATCGACTAAACCGCTCGCTGATGAAGCAGCTTGAAGCCGAGGCCGATCGAGCACGCAAGCCTCAGCATTCTCCCGACGAAGAAGATGCCTATCGCTTCTACATCTCACGCATCCCGGCCGAGGTGTTTTCGACGCGAACCTTCGAGGGTTGGTGGCGCCGGGCAAAGGTCGAAACTCCAAATCTCCTCACCATGACTAGAGAAGATCTTCTGGGCGAGCAGATTGCAGCGCCTGATGAGCACAACCACCCAACGGAGTGGTCGCACAACGGGCAAAACCTCAAATTGCGTTATCGCTTCGACCCGTCGGCAACCGATGATGGCGTCTCGGTGGATGTGCCGCTGCCCATCTTGGCAAGCCTTGAGTCCGACCCGTTCGAGTGGTTGGTGCCTGGGATGCGTTTGGAGCTGATCACCGAGCTTATTCGCAGCCTGCCGAAGGCTGTGCGCAAGAACGTTGTTCCAGCTGCCGATTGGGCGGCAAAAGCGCTGGCCCAGTTGCCCGCCGAACCAAACGGAAACCTGTTGGTATTGCTTGCTAAGACGCTTCAGCAGCTGAGCGGCACCAAGATGTCGGCGGAGGACTTCGATGTCTCTCGCTTGCCTAACTCGCTGCGAATGACCTACCGACCTCTCGATGCTGCCGGTCGACCACTCGGTCTAGGGGTCGACCTCGCTGCACTTCAAGCCAAATTCTCTGAGAGCGGTCGCGGAGCGGTGGCCAAGGTGGTCGAGAAGGTGCACTCACCAATCGAGCGAGATGGGCTGACCTCCTGGGATTTTGACAGGCTCGATTCCAGCGTTGAAAGCAAGCATGGCGGAAACCTTGTGCGGGGTTTCCCGGCGCTAGCTGCTCAAACAAATGGCTCTGTAGATATCCGCCTGTTTTCGACCGAATCCGAGCAGGTTCGCCATCATCATCGGGGAGTGGTGGCTCTGGTGAAGGCGGCGATTGCGTCACCTGCCAAGTATGTTGAATCGCACCTTTCGCAGAATGAAAAGTTGGCGATTGCCGGCCTGCCTTATTCCAGCTTCTCCGCTTTCATCGATGACGTAATTTTTGCCTTGGCAGCAAGCGAACTACAAAAAGTTGAGGCAGATGGCCTGATCTTCACTCGCCCGGAATTCGAAAAGGTTCGAGATGCGGTTTCCGCGACCATCGTCGAGACCGCTTTTGAAGTAGCAACTTTGGTGACAAAAATTGCCGGGGCGGCTCGCGAAGCAAACAAGGCAATCTCCTCGGTGAATGGCTTCGACTTCCTCTCAGTGCTAGCAGCCGAAAAACAGCACGTCACCGAACTGCTAAATCCAGGTTTCATAAGCGCAGCCGGGCTTGGTCGTCTGCCAAGAATCCTTGTTTATTTGCAGGCAATAAAACTGCGCATCGAGAAGTTGGTTGACAACTCCGAGCGTGATCGCATGGCATCACTCGAGTTAGATCAGGCGATCGGTCTCTATGTCTTCGCCGGCGGTAAATTCCCGCTATCTGCAGACTCAAGTGCAAAGTTGACCGCGGCTAGATGGCTTATCGAAGAGTTGCGGGTTAGCCTATTTGCACAAGCGTTGGGCACCTCAGAGTCGGTCTCGGTGCAACGCATCAAGAAGGTCCTCGCTTAATGTCAATAAAGAAACGTCAAACTGCCACGCTCTCGCTGATTTCATCGCTTGGGCCTTTCCAATTCGACATGTATCTGCCGGCGCTTCCTGCCCTGATGATCTACATGAACACCACCGACACCATGGTTCAGCTAACCATCACGGCATCTCTGCTTGGAATGGCTTCGGGGCAGCTTTTCGTCGGCCCATTGATCGACGCACTCGGCCGCCGTCGCCCACTCTTGATCGCGCTTTCGGTTTTCATCCTTGCTTCGATCGCCTGCCTTTTTGCGACCGATGTGACTTGGATGATCGTTGCGCGCTACATCCTTGGATTCTCGGCCGCTGCCGGTTTCGTAATCAATAACGCCTTCATCCGCGATGTCGCATCCGGTCAAAACGCTTCGCGACTGTATTCGACTCAGGCCGCAATTTCGAGCCTGGCACCGGTAGTTGCGCCGCTCGTCGGTGGTCAATTGCTCCTGCTCGGTGACTGGCACGTGGTCTTCATCTTCTTGACCGGTCTCGGTGCCGCCGTTCTCGCCTTGGCCGCTTGGCTCATGCCCGAATCGCTGCCGCGCGAAAAGCGCACCCAGTTGAGCTTCAAAACCACTTTTGCTTCTTGGGGTCAAATTCTGCGTGACCGTCGGTTTGTCGCAATGGCCATCACGGGCGGCTTGCTCTTCGGGCAGGTCTGTGTCTTCATCGCAGGTGCACCGTTTGCGCTGCAGGATGGCTTCGACCTAACTCCAACCGAATACACCTATGCCTTCGCAACGGTGACAATCGTGATGTTTTCGGCCAACGCCATTAACCGCAGCCTCTTGAAACGTTTTGCGAGCATCTCACTGCTTCGATACGGGCTAGGTCAGTCCGTTTTCGCGGCGCTGTTCATGACCACCACGAACATATTCAGCCTCCACACGCTAGCCACCTCAATCATCGGCTTCGCACTATCCATTTCGGCGATGGGTTTCTGCATGGCCAATATGCTGGGCTTGGCGATGCGCGACCACGCTGTTCGCGCAGGAACCGCGGCTGGCTTGATTGGTTTCACTAACTCACTCGGTGGCGCAATCGCCGCTCCACTGACCAGCGTCATCTTTGGGTTGGACGTAGTTGGGGTCACGCTGTTCATGTCGATCCTGCTGGTTACTGCGGCTTCGGTTGGTCTCATCGGCACGCGCAAAGAGAAAGCGCCGGCTCACTAGACATGTCAGCTCTTTCAGCCACGGTTTCGGCGCTAACTCCGCATCCTCTTGATTTTGTTGAGGTGGCGGTGCTCGAGCGAGACGGGCTCGTGGAGTCTCGCCACCGAGGCATAGCGGCCTTGACTGGCCCTGATGGAAAACTCATCGACCACCTAGGCGTTGCCAAGCGCCTGATTTACCCTCGCAGCGCGGTCAAGCCGTTACAGGTCGTTGCAATGCGCCGTGCGGGTCTCGATCTGGTTGGCGAAGAACTCGCTATCTGTGCCGGCAGCCACCAAGGCACCGGCCGTCACATCGCATTGGTCGATGGAATCCTGGCCGGCGTCGGCTTGGATGAAAACGCGCTTCAGTGCCCACCGGCTTGGCCGGGAAACCAGGCCGCTCGCGCCCAAGCCGCCGGAGAATCCAAGGCCGCGTTCAATTGTTCAGGCAAGCATGCAGGGTTCTTGGCTGCTTCAAAGGCCGCGGGCTGGGATGTTGAAACCTATCTCGACCCGCAGCACTCGCTTCAGGCGTTGGTTGCCGAGGTGCTCGTTGAATTTTCGGGTGAGCCGATTTTGCATTCGACCATCGACGGCTGCGGTGCGCCGCTGCACACCATCACAGTCGAAGGTCTCGCACGTGCCATCGGCAAGTTTGCCGCCACCGAGACCGAGATTGTAAACGCGATGTTGGCGCATCCATGGGCTGTGGGCGACACCAAGTCGCCAGACGCGGTAATCATGCAGCACGGCATGGTTTCAAAGCTTGGCGCAGAAGGTGTCTTCGCGATTGGCCTGAAATCAGGTCACGGTGTTGCCGTGAAAATCGCTGACGGATCGTTGAGACCTGCGCCGTTGGTTGCGCTCAAACTCCTGCAGCGCAATGGCTTGATCGACGATGCAACTCACGAAGAGCTGCACACCGCATTGACTGTCAAGTCGCTCGGCGGAGCCGAATCACTCGGCGAACTTCGTGCGCTTTAGTTAGCTAATAGCGCGCTTAACCAGTTCGGTTATTTGCTTCTCGACGCCGGCACTCCAGCCCATCACGGCAAATGAAGTCGCCCACATCAAGTCATCATCCAGGTTCGCCGTGTCTTGGAACCCCAGGGTCGAATAGCGCGACTTGAACTTGCCGGAATCCTGGAAGAAGAGAACCGTCTTGCCCGCAGCGTCGCAGTATGCCTGCATTCCGTACCAAGTCTTCGGCTGAAGGCCAGGCGCTACCTTCTTGACTAGCGCATGTACTTTTTCACCGATGGCGCGATCGGCGGGAGACATGGCGGCGATCTTTTCGTGAACGTCTTGCTCGTGCTCTGCTGGCCCCATCTTTTTGCGAGCCTTGGCGCGCTCGGCCATAGTCTCTTTGAGGGCTTGCTTTTCTGCGTCTGACATTGCCACGGGTGGTTCCTCCTCGAATCCTTCTATAGCGTAATCTGCTTCCATGAGCGATTTGAACGAAGTTGGCACCACGGATGGTTGGCGTTGCTGGTTGTGTGATGCAGCGGTTGACCCGGATGCCTCAACTAACTCAGACCTAGGTCCAAGCATCGATAACTATGCGGCTGCCAAAGCCAAGAAGGGTTCGGCAGCGGTCGAACGCCTAGCCCACCGAGCCTGCAACACCATGAAGGGCAAGATTGCCCCGGTTGTGCCGTGGTCACCAGATCTTTTTGTTGTCGACCCGTCTCCGATTTTCGAATCGGTAGAACGTCTTGGCCGCAAGGGGGGTCGCGAAATCGTCGCGCGCTGCCCATCACAGGCTGATGCCGATCAAGCGGCAGAGTGGCTTCTAGACCGACTCGCCAGGTTCGCCCCAGACATGGATTTCGAAACCCAAATCACCCCCGGTGGCGGCCAGTTCATGCTTGCGCTTCGGGTTTAGTACTCGCCTTTAATAACGAAGAACGTTCCGCGGATTTCGCCTGCAAGTTTTGACTTCTGGCGGGCAAACTTGAATTTTGTGGCAAGTTCTTGAGGAACATCCATGCCCATCGATAGCTTGAAGCCGACGGCGCGCTTTCCTCCAGGTTCGAGTGTGTAGAGAACATTGACCGCGAGGCCGCTTTCAAAGAAGACATATGTCCAGCGAACGCCCTCAACGAAAAGTTCGGTTGCCTCAAGCGGCTTTGAGGCAATGACGATATCGCGCTCTAGCAAAACAGCAGAGACGTAGTCGACCAGGATTTTTGCCTTGTCGGCGGGCTCGGTCACGAAGTCTGCGTCGTACTTATTCTTGAAATATCGAGCCTCATTTGCGCGCAAGCCGGCGAGGGTTTCGGCGTGAGGCGAAGACTCCAGGCCGATGTTCGAGACGTTTTGAAAATCAACTTTGTAAGACATGCGACTGATACTAGTTGGAGGGTCTACCGTGCCTAGCGATTAGCGGCTGATTCTGCCGAAACCCAGAGCGTGGATGAGTGGAACAGCCGAGATGCCGAGCAGCCAATAGCTAAGTGTCGGGTCCTGCTGGTTCACGAACAATCCACCCAAGAAGATGCCAACAAAGAGCAACCCTGAGGTGGCACGGCGAACACTCGCATCGAGCGATCTGATGCGCGTTTCGAGTTCGGGGTTTCTAATGATTACTTGGCCGGCATCAAATCTCGAAATCAGGTCATCGATGCGCCCAGGCAAGCGCCCGACCGTGGTCGCAAATGACAAAACTTCCTTGCCAAGGTTCTTTGCGACACCCGAACCGGCTCCATTGAGCAGGCTGCGAGCGAATGGATCGATGGCGTCCCAGATGTTGAATTCTCGGTTCAGCGTGCTGGCAACACCTGAAATCAGCGAAAGCGCGCGAATCAAGAACAAGAAGTCGTTTGGAAGTTGGAAAGGCAGAGTCCGCAGAATATCGCTAAACCGTAGGGCAAACTCGCGAAGCTCGCGAGGGTCGGTTTGAACCAGCTCGCCCACTCCAATGCCCCCGAACCGATCGAAGAGCTCGGAAATAGCGCGTTCAAGGATGACGGTGTCTGCCGAAGGCAACAACACTCCCAGACGCTCGCAGGCCGCAACCCATCCGCGTGCATCTCTAGATGCGACGGCGAACAAAAAGCGCTGAAGATTGTTTCGCAGGTCTTCGCTAATCTCACCCATCATGCCGAAGTCAATGAAAGTTAGTGTGAAGTCAACGCCAGACTCCTCGGGCATTGGCTTTACGAAGATGTTGCCAGGATGTGGGTCGGCGTGGAAGAACCCGGTCACGAAGAACTGCTCGAAGGTAACTCGCGCTAGTTCGGCTGCGACAGCGTTTGGATTCAGGCCGGCCTCGATGAGTGCGTCGACGTCAGAGATTTTGATTGCCGAGACATCGCTGAGGGTCAACACTCGTCGCGCACTGCGCTCCCAAATGATTTCGGGGGTCGAAACTCTGGCATCGTTGGCGAAGTTTGCAGCGAAACGCTCGAGGTTCTGTGCCTCGTGACGGTAGTCGATTTCTTCGAGCGTAGTTGCGGCAAACTCTTCAACCAGTGCTGGCGCATCGGTTCGACGCGAAACTAACTTCACTCGTGAGAGCCAGCCGCCGATTTTGCGCAGCGCCTTTAGGTCAACCTCGACAATCTGCTCGATTCCCGGTCGGAGAACCTTGACGATTACGTCTTCGTAGCCGAGGTCTGCAGCAAGGCCAGGGGATAGCCTGGCGCGATAGGCCTGCCCCAGAGATGCTGCGGCAATCTGCTCGGCCGTGATGCTCGCGAAGGCTACTGCCGGGTCAAGCTCGAGCTCGTTTGCGATTAGGGCAAGAATCTTCTCAAATGGTTCCGGCGCAACCTCATCCTGGAGACCTTCGAGTTCTTTGGTTACCGATTCCGGCAACACATCTAGGCGTGCCGAAAGGAACTGTCCAACCTTGACCATCAGACCACCGAGGTCGGCGGCTAGGTCGTGAAACTTTCGGGCAAGGCGTTTCAATCTTCGGATCCGCCCGCGTGCACCGAGTTTGGCCAGGCCAATCTGCGGCAAGAACAGTTCAAACCACCAAAGCTCGGCTAGCGCGAGCGAGGCAAATCGCAGGATGCGACGGTAACGAGATTTCAGAGCAGGGTTGTTCAACGCTTACTTTCCGGCAAGAATGCCGTGCAGTTTGTCTCGCAGCTCATCGAGCACCGCCGCAGCCGCCTGCTGCTGCTCGCGGGTTCCGGTCTGGGCAACGTCGAGCATTACTGGGCCGAGCTTCGTCGCGCTCTTGAGGAACGAGGTGTCGCAGTCAATCAAGTTCTTGGTGGCACGCGTCGACCGAGCATCAGCGGTTTCGACAACAGGGTTCTCGGCTGCTTCTTTGAGGGCCGCTTTGCCAGCCTTCGTGATCGAGTAAACCTTTCGGTCGCCGTCGGTCTTAGCCGAGGCCTTTTTCTCCTCGGTGAGGGCAGTCAAAATCGGATGAATTTTGCCAACGGTTGGCACCCAGGTGCCAGCGCTGCTCAAGCTGAGGGCCGAGACAATTTCAGCTGCATTCTTCGGTGCCTCGGCTAAAGAGGCCAAAACTGCTACCTCGATCTGCGCCGAGGTTGGCTCGCTTACGGTTCTTGGCTGCCCGAAATCTGCAGCGCGCTCTTTGCCCTGGCTCAAGAGATCGCCCAATACCTCGCGCAAATCAAAATTCTTGGATGTGTTGCTCATGGGGTTACCTCCGGGTCTAGCTGCCGCTTCACAAGGGTCAAGACTCGAGACCTCGAATTCATTCCTGTCGACCAAACAACTATCGGGGTAAGTCCACAACAACTTCAACGGAACCACCCAAATGTCCGAAAATGCCCAAAGTGTGCCCGAAATTGTCCGAAGTTTGGAAATGCGGGTAGGTGCAACCCCTATAGGTTCGAGTGCGGGGGCTTCGAATACTTGATTGGGGAATTATGAAAAAAGCACATCGACTGGCTGCATTGACTGGAATTGTCGCCGTTCTACTCACGCCGAACCTTTCGGCATTTGCAAACGAAAATCCAACAAACTACGTAATGAACACACTTAGGTCGGTGTCAGCACCGCAGGACAATTCGGCCCCAGAACTGCTCTCAAATCGAAGTTTGGGCGTCGCCGTTGATAGTTCACAGGTGGCTGTTCGGTTTGACGATGGCGCAACGAGAATCGAAGTTCCTTGGGATGCGCGTGACGGGATCTCCGTCAATTCTCCTTCAGGGCAGATTTCCGTTGGATTACCATTCGCCTCGAAAGCGAAGCGGGCTACGCCGGTCGCTGATGGTTTAGTTGCGTTTGACAACTTGAACGGTACTTATACGGTGCCGGTCGTAAAGACGGATGGTTCCGTGGCAATCACCAGCATCATAAAAAGTGCTGATTCAGCGAATAGTTTTCAGTATCGATTCAGCCTGCCAAAAGGCGCGAAGTTAGTTTTGGATGATTCCACCGGAGCCGTGGATGCTGTTGACGAAAAGGGTAAGTGGATTGCCGGGATTGCACAGCCGTGGGCAAGAGATGCAAGGGGTGCGGACGTGACAACTCGTTTTGAAGTAAAAGGCAATCTATTGATTCAAATAGTTGACGCAAACTCGAAATCGTTTGCTTACCCGATTGTTGCGGATCCCTGGTTAGGGTTCAGCATGATTCAGCGAGCTAACTGGTCTAGGACGCTCTGGAGTTGGAGTCCCACCCTGATGGTTTATCCGACTGAATACGGTAGATACTACGCATCGACGCTTGCCGTTAGCGCTGGCTGGGTCGAAACTATCGACAAGGGCCTCCAAAGCGGATTTCAAAACCCAAACTCGGCATCCATGAAAGTGCAGTTTGATTGTCACTATCTCTTTGTTCGCGTCCGTAATCCATCCAAGGCAAGTTGGAATTTGGATTCCAAGCTCCCTGCGACTGATTTGCTGACTGAGGCTAACTATGGTTGCAACTACCCAGTTGGGGATACTGTTTTTGGCTAAGCAATGACAGAGATAGGTTTCGAAAAATGAAGTCTTTGAGAATCGAACGTTGGGCAAACGTGACGGCAGCCTTCATCATCGCTGCGATATTAGGGTTCCTCTTCGGCGCACTATCGGCCTGGAATGACAAGCTGGCAGAAATCGAATACCCGTCTGAGGAGTTTGGTCATGAGGTGACTTATCCAGATGGGTTCTGGTTTTACGGTGGGGGTTTGTTTGTCGCGGTTGCGATCGCAGCAGGCCTACTTGCATTCGTGGTCCGAAACGCAGTTATCACCTTGGACGGATACAACAATCCCAAAGGCTCACGTCAACTGCAAATTTGGGGTTACGCAATCACCGGTTTCGGAGTCCCGTGCTCATTCTTGAACCCAAACCTTGGCCCAATCGTGTTCATAGTAGGGCTCGCATGTCTGGTCGTTTCGATTCATCAAAAAACTGAGTAAGAGATCCATTTGCTACTATCTCCAAGAAGCCTGTTTATGTTAATAATTTTTCGCTTCACTCAAATCAATAATCCGAAGAAAGTGAAGAAACATGAATGAGGAAAAGAAAGCAAAGAATCTCCAAGAGATGTCCGAATGGGTTGA
>JBEDKF010000019.1:0-37894 GCA_041172305.1 Actinomycetota bacterium
AGCTTTACCCGAACGTCGACTTCTACACCGGCGTCATCTACAAGGCTCTTGGCTTCCCGCCTCGCATGTTCACCGCTTTGTTTGCCCTTGGCCGACTTCCGGGATGGATCGCTCACTGGCGTGAAATGAACATGGACGCTGCGACCAAGATTGGCCGCCCGCAGCAGATTTATATTGGCGAAGAAGAGCGTTCTCTTAAGGGCTTCTTCAACTAAAGCCAAAAGAAAACCCCGACCTCAAAGGTCGGGGTTTTTGCTTTAACTTCGATTGCTAGATCTTGTTCAACCAAAAAACAGTGGTATCGCCAAAGTTCTTTTCTTCGTCTAGCTCTAAGAACTCGGGCAGTTCAACTGCACCGCTGCGGCTAGAGCGCTCAAGCATCACAATTGCATCCTTGGCGAGGCGAGGCATCAAAGCCTTCAAGTTCGTCGCCACCTCTTCGTTGCTGATGTCGTACGGCGGGTCGATGAACACGAGGTCGTAAACCAATGTGTCGGTGCTCAAGAATGACGTGACAGCCTTCTGAGCGACCTTGGTGACCTGGTCATAGAACCCTTCGCTTGCCATCGCCTTCTGAATCATGTTTGCGTTGTTGACGCACACGGCAGCGGCCTGGCCATCACGCTCGACCATCATCGCGTAAATCGCTCCGCGGCTGACGGCTTCGAGTGCCAGTGCGCCAGTTCCGGCATACAAGTCGAGAACTCGTTTGTTGTCGATCCAGTCGCGCGCCTGCAGGCGGTTGAAAATCGACTCGCGAATGCGATCGCTGGTTGGGCGGGTGGATTTGGCTGGGCTGGCTAGCTTGCGAGAGCCGGCAACGCCACTAATGATTCTTGTCATAACCGGTCAAGCCTACCGCTAGGGCTGGGAGTGACAGGCGAAGATAGTTGAATGCTGCTTCCACTCGAACCTCTTGACCGCGTGCTGGGCGACCGCACCGCGAAGTCGTTCGCGAAGCACCTTGGTCTCAGAACAGTCGCCGACCTTATCCAGCACTTCCCCCGACGCTATGCAACACGAGGTGCACTTACTCCGATTTCCGAACTGCCAATTGGTGAATCTGCAACCGTCGTTGCCGACATCCTCGAAGTGAGAGAGCGCAGGATGAAGGGCCGCAACGGCAGCATCCTAGAAGTGCGCATCACAGATGGGCACGGCTCGATGTCGCTCTCGTTCTTCAATCAAGCTTGGCGAGCCAAAGATCTCCGCGCCGGTATGCGAGGGATGTTCGCTGGAAAAATCGGCAGTTACAACGGCAAGTTGCAGCTCTCTCACCCCGAGTATGAACTGTTTCCAGAAGAGATCTCAGATGCCGATGCAAAGCGTTGGGCCGAACTTCCGATCCCGATCTATCCGGCAGCCTCGGCCGTGACCACGTGGGCCATTCAGCGCGCGATGGCGGTGGTGCTGGATACGCTCGCGCCAATCGAGGATGAGTTGCCGGCAGAAGTCGTGAAGACAAACGGCTTGATTTCTCTTCAGGAAGCGATAAATAAGATTCATCGACCAGACGTGCAAGCCGACTGGCAGCAGGCCAGGGACACTCTCAAATATCACGAAGCATTCTTACTTCAGGCAACCCTTCTGAAGCGCCGCTTCGAGAACCTCTCAACGCCTGCCACGTCACGTATCGCTCAATCGAACGGGCTGAGTGCCAAATTTGATGCGGCGTTGCCATTTACTCTGACCAATGGGCAGGTAGAGGTCGGCAACCAAATCACCGAAGATTTGGCAGCCACGCATCCGATGAATCGGTTGCTCCAGGGCGAAGTCGGTTCAGGAAAAACATTGGTAGCGCTTCGAGCGATGCTTGCCGTAGCTGACTCGGGCGGGCAATCGGCTTTGCTGGCACCCACCGAAGTCTTGGCGGCGCAACATTTCAAATCAATTCAAAAATCTCTGGGCGAGGAGATCGCCAAAGAGGTCGGGCTAACCCTCTTGACCGGCCAAATGCCGACGGCGGAACGCAAGCGAGCGTTGCTGCAAATGGTTAGCGGTAAAGCTCGGATTGTTGTCGGAACTCACGCTCTCATCGCTGACAATGTCGAGTTCTTGGATTTAGGTTTCATCGTGATCGACGAGCAGCACCGCTTCGGAGTCGACCAGCGTGAAGCATTGCGAAACAAGGGCAAGCTTCCTCCACACGTTTTGACAATGACCGCGACCCCGATTCCACGAACCTTGGCGGTTACTGTCTTCGGCGACCTAGACGTATCAACTTTGACCGAGCTGCCGGCTGGCCGTCAGGGAATCACGAGTCACGTTGTTCAGCTCTCGCAACCGGCATTGGTTGCCCGCACCTGGACCCGAATTGCCGAAGAGGTGGCTACGGGTCGCCAGGCGTTCGTGGTGTGCCCACGAATCGACGAGGATGACCCGGGGGAGGAGCTAATCGAATCAGGCGGCCTTGCCGAAGAAGAGTTGGTTTTCTCCGATGGAACCGATGAGATGGCCGCGGAGCTTGCGAAGAAGCCACGTCAACCGCTTGCTTCGGCAATCGGCATGACCGAATCGCTTCGAGGAATCCCGGCTCTGGCGGGTCTAAGAATTGAAACACTTCACGGTCGGATGAGCGCCGATGAAAAAGCAGACGTGATGGGGCGCTTCGCTGCTAGAGAGATCGATGTTCTTGTTTCAACAACCGTTATCGAGGTTGGCGTCGACGTCCCAAACGCAACGGTCATGGTTATTCTCGATGCCGATCGATTCGGAATCAGTCAGCTTCACCAGTTGCGCGGGCGTGTAGGCCGAGGTGGCAATGCCGGGCTTTGCCTTCTTCTAACCTCCGCCGAAGAAGATTCGCTTGCCCTCGAGCGGGTAAGAGCGGTTGCAGCGACCCTAGACGGTTTTGAACTCAGCGAGATCGATTTGGAGTTGCGGCGCGAAGGAGATGTCCTCGGTGCCACGCAATCGGGTGGTCGTTCAAGCTTGAAACTGCTTCGAGTCATCCAGGATGCAAAGCTCATTCAGGCCGCCCGTAAAACTGCAGAGCAGATTCTCGATGGCGACCCAACCCTCGAAAAGAACACTTTGCTGGCCGCGGTTCTCGAGCGCGAAGACCAGGCGAGGCAGAACAATTTGGCGAAGGCATAATCTGCGGGCGTGCATTCAAGTGAGCGACTCGGCTAACCTTTAGACATGTCAACGATTGCTGTTTACCCAGGTTCTTTCGACCCGATCACCCTCGGTCACCTCGACATCATTGCCCGAGCCACAAAGGTCGTGGATGAATTGCATGTGGTCGTAGTCCACAATCCAGGAAAGACCCCGCGTTTTTCGAGCGCCGAACGCGTCGAGCTAATTCGCGCGAGCCTCGCGGAGCACGGCATCCACAGCAACGCAAAGGTAGTCGTAGACACTCTAGACAGTGGGCTTCTGGTCAACTACTGCCGCATGGTTGGTGCCTCTGTTTTGGTCAAAGGCTTCCGCAGTAATGTTGACCTCGACTACGAACTGCCAATGGCACAGGTCAATCGAGACCTAGCCGGAGTCGAAACCATTTTCATCCCAGCAGACCCAGAGCACGGCCACGTCTCGAGCTCATTGGTAAAGCAGGTTGCTGACCTTGAAGGTTCAGTGACAAAATATGTCTCTAACGCCGTTGCAAGAGCACTCGCAACCTCGGCGGCAAACAGAAAGAATTAAGCACATGAGCGCCGCATCTCCATACGTGATTTCAGTTCACGACCTCATGCACAAAGCGGGTGCCATGCGTGAATACAAGCTCGACATCGTGGTTCCAGAGGCTTTGGGTGATGATTTCATCAACGTTCCTGCCGGCCTCGACCTCGATCTTGATCTTCGACTCGAGTCGGTTCACGAGGGCATTTTGGCCACCGGCGAGGTCTTTGCTGATGCCGATGGCGAGTGCAGTCGATGCCTCGATCCACTAACTCTGCCTGTTGAAGTAGATTTTCAGGAGCTTTTCGCCTATTCTTTAACCAACGAGGATGAATTTGTCGTCACTGACGAGCAAATCGATCTTGAGCAAGTCATCCGTGACGCGGTTGTTCTAAGCCTCCCGTTCAAACCAGTTTGTCGAAAGAACTGTCTTGGCCTGTGCCCGGACTGTGGTTTGAAGTTGGCTGAAAACCCGCACCACGTGCACGAAGTTCCGGTTGATTCCAGATTCGCTGCACTACAGAGTTTTACGCAAAAGGAAGAGTAAGTACCATGCCAGTACCAAAGAGACGCCTATCTCGCGCCCGCACTCACGCACGTCGTTCGCAGTGGAAGGCCGCTGAGGTTACCTTGGTCAAGACCATTGAGAATGGCAAGACCGTTTACAGCTTGCCCCACCGCGCCAAGGTAGTTGAGGATTCAGCCGGCAACGCGCTATTCCTTGAGTACAAGGGCCGCAAGGTCGCTGACGCTTAAGACTTTTTGGTCTTAGCGTGAACGTCGACGTACTCAGCAACCGCTTAGGCGTTGACATCGAGCCACAGCTGCTCGAACTCGCACTTACCCATCGCTCATACGCGTATGAGAATGGCAACACACCCAACAACGAACGCCTCGAGTTTCTCGGGGACTCGGTGTTGGGTTTTGTTGTTACTGCACACATCCATGATTTGCTCACCGACCTTCCTGAAGGCGAACTAACCAAGGTGAAGAACGCTGTGGTCTCGGCTACCGCGCTTTCGCAAGTTGCGACGTCAATCGGACTTGGCGAATTCTTGAGACTTGGCAAAGGCGAGGACCAGACCGGTGGTCGAGAGAAGCCGAACCTTCTGGCTGATGCGTTCGAAGCGATCCTTGGCGCAGCCTACGTTTCGCAGGGGCTCGAGGCGGCTGAAGGCATCATTCGCAAACTAGTCTTTCCGCTGCTCGAAGACACCGATTCGCTTCGCGCAAACAGCGACCCAAAGACAACACTCGGCGAGTTTGCTCAGGCTCAATCGAAGCCAGCGCCGGAATACGTGACGACCCACGAAGGGCCAGATCACGACCGCACCTTCTTCGCCAGCGTGAGCATTGACGGAAAGCTACTTGGTTCAGGCCTTGGTCGCAGCAAAAAACTGGCCGAGACCCAAGCGGCAATCGATGCACTCTCAAAGCTGCCGAAACCTAAAAAGTCGAAGTAATGCCAGAGTTACCAGAGGTTGAAACAGTGCGAGCTGGTTTAGCGCCGGCATTGACCAACGCCACGGTGGTTGCCATTGACGTTCTAGATACTCGGTCATTCAAGAGGCACATAGGTGGAGTCGAAGACTTCAAGGCCACGTTGATCGGCTCCAAAATTCTTGCCGTCGTCCGCCGCGGCAAATTTCTCTGGATGCCACTCGAGTTGCCCTCAAACCGAGTTGGAAGCCGCAAATTGGCAATGGTCGGCCATCTGGGCATGAGCGGGCAGATGCTGCTTCGCACTCCTGGGTTCGCAGAAGACAAACTCACTCGAGTGGTTATCCATGCGGTTTCTGAAACAGGCGAGCGAGTCGAGATGCGTTTTATCGACCAGCGACGCTTTGGCTCGTTGGCTATTGATGTACTCGAAGCAACCCCGGATGGTCTTCCAGGCGGGTTTAGCGACGGGCTTGGCGAGAACGCAGCCGGCCATGCGAATTGGTGGAGAGACCTGATCCCAGCATCTGCGGCACACATCATGCGAGACCCACTCGACCCCGACTTCAACGAAAAATTCGTGCTCGAAAAGTTCAAAAAGAAGCAATCGGGCGTGAAGCGAGTGCTGCTTGATCAGCAGACTCTTAGCGGCATCGGAAACATCTACGCGGATGAAGCCCTTTGGCGAGCCCAATTGCACTACGACCAGCCAGCCGCGTCTTTGACTGCTCCGAAAGCCAAAGAACTTCTTCAACACGTGCGCGAAATCCTGGCGAAAGCGGTCACCGAGGGTGGCACCAGCTTCGACGAGCAATACAAGAATGTAAATGGCGAATCGGGCTATTTTGCAGTCTCACTGAACGCCTACGGTATGACCGGATTGCCTTGCAAACGGTGCGGCACGCAAATCAAACGAGAAAACTGGATGAACCGGGGTTCGCACTTCTGCCCGAAGTGTCAGAAACTCAAGGGCTAACCAGCCTCTTTGGCAAAAACCAACCCCAGAATGCGGTAATTTTGATTACTGCGCTTTTCCTGCGCACCACCGTCGATGCAGCCAAAGGGGAGTGACTCAGCTTGTATCTCAAGAGCCTCACCCTCAAGGGCTTTAAGTCCTTCGCCCAGCCGACCACATTCGCATTCGAACCGGGCGTTACCGCCGTGGTTGGCCCAAACGGTTCGGGTAAATCGAACGTCGTTGATGCTCTCGCCTGGGTAATGGGTGAGCAGGGCGCTAAGAGCCTTCGCGGCGGCAAGATGGAAGACGTCATCTTTGCGGGAACCTCAACCAAGGGTCCACTCGGCCGCGCAGAGGTCATCCTCACCATCGATAACTCGGATGGCGCGCTGCCAATCGACTACACCGAGGTAACGATTTCTCGAACACTGTTCCGCAACGGTGGCAGCGAATATGCGATCAATGGCGACGCTTGTCGTCTGCTCGACGTCCAAGAGCTCTTGAGCGACTCTGGTCTAGGGCGCGAAATGCACGTAATCGTTGGTCAGGGTCAGCTCGATAGCGTTTTGCGAGCAACCCCCGAAGAACGCCGCGGGTTCATTGAAGAAGCCGCCGGAATTTTGAAACACCGCCGTCGCAAAGAAAAAACCCAGCGCAAACTCGAGGCGATGCAGGCAAATCTCACTCGTCTAAACGATCTTGCCGGTGAAGTGCGACGCCAATTGAAGCCTCTCGGTCAGCAGGCTGAGGTTGCTCGTGAGGCTCAGGGTATTGCAGCAACCGTTCGCGACGCCAAGGCTCGAATCCTGGCTGCCGACATCACCGATTTGCACAAGGCGCTTGAAGAGACAGCGAAGTCTGAGGCTGATCGCCGCGGAGAGCGCAATATCCTTCAGACTCTTCTGACTGAGAACACTGCTCGCCTGGGGCAACTCGAGGCGGCTCAGGTGTCTACCGAGCTCGATACGGCGCGCAACCTTTCATACCAGTTCGACTCTTTAGCGGAGCGTCTACGCTCGCTGCTTTCGATTGCCAACCAACGAGTGGCATTGCTCGGCTCTCAGGCTGATGTTGCCGGTGCGCAGATTGACCCGAGTGCGCTTGAGGCCGAGGCTCTTGCGGCCGAGAAGTCGGGCGCTGACCTGGCCCTAGCGGTTGAGGCACTCAAGGCAGCCCTGCATGATGCCGAAGTGGCTCGCAGTGAGGCAAGAGACGTGCTGGAGAAGTTCGACAACGAAGTTGCCGAACAGAACGCACTCATTTCAAAGTTTGATCTAGATAAGTCGCGACTAGCTAATGAGGCAGCTGTTGCTGAGTCTCGATTGGCGAGCAAGCGCGACGAGGTTGCTCGCCACCAAAGCGCGCTGGCCGAAGCTCAGGAACGTCGTTCAGCACGCCAGGCTGAGTACGAAACGCTTGACTCCCAATTGCAGTCTGACTCGGGAGCGAAGGACGCGGATAACGGGCTTGAAGCTCGCTACGAAGCTGCTCAGAAAGCGGTTTCGGTTGCATCGGCAAAAATCGAGTCGGTTCGCGAGGAGCTTCACGGCGCAGAGCGTGAACGCGACTCGCTATCGGCTAAGCGCTCCGCGCTAAACCTGATGCTAGAGCAGAAGGATGGCGCGTCCGAACTATCTGCCGCTGGGCTACGTGGCATCCGTGGCCTTGTCGCCAGCCACATGAAGATTCAGAGCGGTTTTGAAACCGCAATCGCAGCCGCACTTGGCCCATTGGCAGACGCACTTGTAGCCGATTCTCGTGAAGACGGACTTGCCGCCATTGAGCACCTCAAGAATGCAGATGGCGGGCGCGTAGAGCTCATCGTCGCTGACGTAGACGCAAAGGGCAAGGCGGGATCGCTCCCTACGGTGTCGGGTGCGCGACCAGCCGCTGAGGTTGTCGAAGCTCCATCGGGCGTTCTTGCGCTGCTAGCCGACGTCGTTATCGTCGATGATCTGGAGTCGGCGCGCACACTCTATAAGGCTGATAAGAGTGCCCTAAAGCTGATTCTGATTACCCTCGATGGTGATGTGCTGACTGAGTCAGTCATCCGTGGCGGTTCGGCCAACAAGCCATCCAAGCTAGAACTTGTTGCTGAGCGCGATGGAGCCGAAGCCAAGTTGGCTAAGGTTTCGAAGCAAATCGATGACCTAAAGGGGGAACTGGCTCAGGCTCGTTCTACCGAAGAGGCCGCGAAGCAGTCTGCAAAGCAGGCTCTAGCCGCTTTGAACGAACACGACGCAACTTTGGCGGCCAACGCCGAAAAGCTAGGTCGCCTGCGAGTGCAGGTGGAAGCATCTGACGCCGAAGTAGATCGTCTATCTCGCGTTGCCGACCAAGCTGTGGCTTCAATTGCTGTCGCCGAAGAGGCTCTGGCCGAGGCAGTTGAGGCGCACGATAAGTTTGCCTCTCAGGAGAGACCTGCTCTCGACATGGCTAACCGCCAGACGCTTTCGGAGAACCTCGAACAAGAACGTCAGCGCGAGCTCGAACTGCGAGTCGACCTAGGTGCCGCTGTAGAGCGAGTCCGGGTTGAAGCCGAGCGCGCCAAGAGCCTTCGCGAACAAATCGCTGAAGCGCAGGAGGCGATTGAGAAGTCTCGGGCCGCTGCAGCCGCCCAAGCAAAGCAGCTCGAAAGCGCTCGCCGAGTGCTGCAGGCCTTGCCGATAGTAATGAACGCGGTTGCCGAGAGCGCATCCCAGGCCAAGGTTCGCCTTCACGAGCTAGAAGCAGCACGCGCGCACCAGAACGAAGAGTTGGTTCGTCTGCGTGGCGAAACAGCAGACATCCAGATGAAGCTGGCAAGCCTGACCCAGAGCGTTCACGATTTTGAATTGGGCAACCACGAAAAGCGCCTCAACTTGGCCAATCTTGTTTCACGTGCCAATGATGAACTTGGCCTGGAGCAAGACATCTTGCTAGCCGAGTATGCGCCGGATGAAACCTTCAACCGTGATGAGCAAACCAAGCGACTCCGCGAATCTGAGCGTCTCTTCGAGCGTCTCGGAAAAGTTAACCCGCTGGCTCTCGAAGAGTTTGCAGCTCTCGAACAGCGCCACAAATTCTTGACCGAACAACTCGCAGATCTAACTCAAACGCGCAAGGATCTGCTTCAGATCATCGAAGACCTGGACACCAAGATGCAGGTGATTTTCGCGGATGCCTTCGAAGACACGCGTAAGGCGTTCGAAACCGTTTTCCCTACCTTGTTCCCTGGCGGAACCGGCTCAATCTTCCTCACCAACCCTGATGACATGCTTACAACAGGCCTAGAAGTCACCGTCAAGCCTGCGGGAAAGCGCATCGAGCGTCTCTCATTGCTGTCTGGTGGTGAGCGTTCGCTGGCAGCCGTTGCACTGATGGTTGCAATCTTCAAGGCGCGCCCTTCGCCGTTCTATGTCATGGATGAGGTTGAGGCTGCTCTTGATGACGCAAACCTCGGTCGTTTGCTCAAGATCTTCGAAGACCTACGCTCCAGTTCACAGCTGATCATCATCACCCACCAGAAGCGAACCATGGAGATCGCCGATGCGCTCTATGGCGTTTCGATGCGCCAGGATGGCGTCTCGGCTGTCGTGGGTCAGCGTCTGCTGGACAAGGCTTAACCATGGCGGGATTCCTGTTTTGGAAGAAGAAGCGCAACACCGAAGTTGAGGCTCCGGTTGTTGAGGCTGATGCACCTGAAGAACTTGACATGGTTCAAAATCATGACGTCGTCGCCGAGACGGCTGACGCCGCCTATGTCGACTCGGTCACAATTTCTGAACCTGAACCAATCCAGCTAGCGGCTCGAGAACCTGAGCCGAATCCTGACCCGACACCTGAGCCTGAGCCCGAGCCTGAGCCTGAGCTGGTTGCCGTTGAATTGCCTAAGCGCAGTGCGAAGAAGGGTATTCGGTCGCTGTTTAGCCGAGTTAAGTTCAACCCAGAAAACCTCGATGAACTCGAAGACATCCTGATTCAGGCTGACTTTGGAATTGAAGCTTCGATGGCAATCGTCGCTTCGGTTAAAGATCAAGCTAAGAAGTCAGGTGCAACTTCAGAACAAGAGCTTAAAGACATCTTGGCTTCTGTAATCGCCGAGAATCTAGAGCGAGACGACAAGGCTCTCAACCTAAGCGATGGCAAGCTGCCATACGTGTTTCTCGTAGTTGGTGTCAACGGTGTGGGTAAGACAACAACCATCGGAAAGCTAGCCAACTGGCTGAGCGAGGGGGAGTGGAACGTCTTTATCGGCGCTGCAGACACCTTCCGAGCCGCCGCCGTCGAGCAGGTTGCCACTTGGGCAGATCGAGCTGGCGCAACCTTGGTTCGTCCGAAGGCTGAAGGGCAGGATCCTGCCTCGGTAGCTTTTGAATCTGTGGAGGCCGCAATCAAGGCAGATGCCGACATCGTGATCATCGACACAGCTGGCCGCCTCCAGAACAAGACCGACCTGATGGGCGAACTCGACAAGATTCGCCGCGTGGTTGAAAAACAGGCCAAAATCTCAGAGGTTTTGTTAGTACTTGACGCGACTACCGGGCAGAACGGTATGTCACAAGCGAAGGCATTTGCCGAAATTGCGAATGTAACCGGCGTTGTCTTGACCAAACTTGATGGAACCGCGAAGGGCGGAATCGTCTATTCGATTCAGCGCGAACTCGGCATTCCGGTCAAGCTTGTTGGTGTCGGCGAAGGTATAAATGATTTTGCGTTCTTTGACGCAACCGAGTTCGCCCGCGGACTCGTGAGTTAGGAGCAACCAGGATGTTTGGCAATCTTTCCGATCGTTTAGTCGAAACGTTCAAGAATCTGCGTAGCAAGGGCAAGCTCAGCCCGGCTGACATCGATGCGACGCTGCGCGAAATCCGTCGTGCCCTCCTCGAGGCAGACGTTGCTCTTGACGTAGTAAAGAATTTCACTGGTGCCGTTCGTGAACGCGCGCTTGGCGATGAGGTTTCAAAGGCTCTGAACCCAGCCCAGCAGGTAGTTCAGATTGTGAACGAAGAGCTGGTGGCCATCCTTGGTGGCGAACAGCACAAGCTCAACTTCGCCAAGAAGCCGCCGACCGTCATCATGCTTGCCGGTTTGCAGGGTTCGGGTAAGACGACTCTCGCCGGAAAGCTTTCGAAGTGGCTCAAAGACCAGGGGCACACACCATTGCTTGTCGCTGCCGACCTACAGCGCCCAAACGCGGTGAACCAGCTGCAGGTTGTTGGTGAGCGCGTTGGCGTTCAGGTTTTTGCGCCAGAGCCGGGCAATGGCGTAGGTAACCCGGTCAAGGTTGCCAAGGATTCGATCAAGCACGCTGAACAGAAGATGTTCAGCGTCGTTATCGTCGACACCGCCGGTCGCCTTGGCATCGACGAAGAGTTGATGAAGCAGGCCAAAGACATTCGAGACGCCGTCAACCCGGATGAAGTTCTCTTCGTCATTGACTCGATGGTTGGTCAGGATGCGGTTAACGTAGCCAAGGCCTTCGATGAGGGCGTCGGAATCACCGGTTCTGTGCTCACCAAGCTGGACGGCGATGCTCGCGGTGGTGCCGCGCTTTCTGTCGCCTCCGTTACCGGTAAACCAATCATTTTTGCCTCTAATGGCGAGGGCATGGATGCATTCGAGCCGTTTTACCCTGACCGCATGGCAAGCCGCATCCTTGATATGGGTGACATCCTCACCCTCATCGAGCAGACTCAGCGTCAGTTCGACGAAACCGAAGCACGTGCAATGGCTGAGAAGCTTGCCAAAGACAGCTTCACGCTTGAAGACTTCCTCGATCAAATGCAGCAACTTCGCAAAATGGGTTCCATGAAGAGCATGCTGGCGATGTTGCCTGGTGCCGGCCAGATGCGTCAGCAACTCGAAAACTTCGATGAGAAGGAAATTGATCGAACCGAGGCAATAATTCGATCGATGACCCCGGCTGAGCGCCGTCAACCAAAGATTTTGAATGGATCGCGTCGCCTTCGTATTGCCAAGGGTTCGGGAATGACTGTCACCGACGTCAATTCGCTCGTCAACCGCTTCGAACAGGCCGCAAAGATGATGAAAACTTTGTCAAAGGGTGGAGTTCCACAGATGCCAGGTATGCCAAACATGCCAGGTATGGGCGGTTTCGGAAGCGCGAAGTCGAAAAACAAAGACAAGGGCAAGAAGGGCTCAAAGTCGGGCAACCCTGCCAAGCGCGCGGCCGAAGAGGCTGCCCGCCTTGCCGGAGGAAAGCCCGCGGGATCTGCCGGCGACAGCGCTGGTTCTGCATTTGGGTTGGGAAACTAACCCAAACCCTCGAAAAATCGGCGCGAGTGAGTAGCGCATCTGCGCAATATCTGGCAGAATAGAGAGGTTGCCGTACGTTTGACCCTCTAACCAAACGTGTCCGGTAACCCCTAGAGCTTTTTCACCGAGTGTGCCCCCACGCTCACGGTTGAACGTTCGCACCATTACGAAAAACAGGAGCAATCGTGGCTGTAAAAATTCGCCTCAAGCGCATGGGCAAGATCCGTGCACCTCACTACCGCATCGTCGTAGCTGACTCACGCACCGCGCGTGACGGCCGCGCAATCGAGGAGATCGGTCGCTACGTGCCAACCGAGAACCCATCAATCATCGAAATCAACTCTGAGCGCGCTCAGTACTGGCTTGGCGTTGGCGCCCAGCCAACCGAGCAGGTAGCAGTCCTACTAAAGCTCACCGGTGACCTTCAGAAGTCAAAGGGCGACAAGAACGCTAAGAACACCGTCCAGGTGAAGGAAGCGAAGGCTGAGTACGTAATCGACACCAAGAAGAAGACCGTTCTCGTGCCAAAGGCCGAGATCAAGGTTGCTCCAAAGGTCGAAGAGACTCCTGCAGCTGACATCGCAGAGGCTTCAGATGCTGCGGCATCTGAAGATGTTATCGCTGAGGCTGCAGACGCAGCTGATGAGGCAGTAGCCGTAATCGAAGACGCAGTTGCAGACGCAGCAGAAGAGACCGTAGAGGCTCCTGCAGCTGAAGAAGCAGCCGTTGTCGAAGAGGCAGCTGAAGAAGCTGCAGCTCCAGCAGAAGAAGCTTAAGTAAGTGCTAGCCGCTGCGCTCGAACACCTGGTCAAGGGAATCGTCGACAATCCAGACGACGCTACCGTGACTGCACGATCAACCTCGCGAGGAGACTTGCTTGAGGTTCACGTGCACCCAGACGATCTGGGCCGCGTGATCGGGCGCAACGGCCGCACCGCTAAGGCGCTTCGCACCCTCGTAAACGCTCTCGCCGATGGCAAGAAGGTTCGCGTAGACGTGGTGGACACCGATTTCTAGCAAGACCACGCTCCGAGTTGGCCGCCTTGTCAAAGCGCATGGCCTAAAGGGAGCTTTCAAACTCGAACTATATACCGACAGTCCTGAGACTCGGTTCAAAACTGGCGCGGTCCTCGACCTGCAGGTGCCAGACACTTCTCCTTGGTTCGGAAAAACCGTCACCGTCAAGGAACTCCGCTACTACAACGCTCAACCCGTTCTATTTCTTGAGAACGTGGATGACCGCAACGCTGCAGAAACCCTAATCAAAGCGATTCTTTTGGTGAATTCGGACGCCGAAATCCTGCCTGAGGAACCAGACGCCTGGTACGACCACCAGCTAATTGGCCTCAAGGTAATCCGTGACGGTGTTCAGATTGGCGAGGTCATCCGTGTCGATCACCTCCCGGCACAGGACTGCCTCGCAGTTAAAACCGAAACCGACGAAGTGCTGCTGCCATTCATTAAGGCTTTCGTGCCAACCGTAGACATTGCCAAGGGCGAGGTAACTATTACGCCTCCGGGCGGTCTTTTCGAAGAGGTCGTCGAGGACTAATCGTGCGCATTGACGCTATTTCGATTTTTCCGGAGTACTTCAAGGCTCTAGACATTTCTTTGCTGGGCAAGGCCCGCGAGAAAGAAATCATTGACCTGCGGGTGCATGACCTTCGCGATTTCACCCACGACAAACACAAAACCGTTGACGACAGCCCGTATGGCGGTGGCGCAGGAATGCTGATGAAACCTGAGCCTTGGGGCGAGGCTTTCGACGAGATTCTTCCTGCCGATGGCAACGTAACCATAATTTTCACCTCTCCAGCCGGCGAACAGTTCAAGCAGGCGACAGCGTACGAGCTCGCCAAAGAGGATCACATTGTCTTTGCCTGCGGGCGTTACGAGGGCATCGACCAACGAGTAGTTGATTACGCAGCAACCAAAGGGCGAGTCCGTTTAATTAGCCTCGGCGACTATGTGTTGAACGGCGGTGAGGTTGCCGCAATCGCCATGGTTGAGGCCATCGCCCGTCTAATTCCGGGTGTCATCGGCAACGCAGAAAGCTTGATTGAAGAGTCTCACTCGGATGGCCTGCTTGAGTATCCGAGCTACACCAAGCCAGCCGTGTGGCGTGAGCTCGAGGTGCCAGATGTGTTGTTGAGCGGAAATCACGCTCTGATTGCTAAGTGGCGCAAAGACCAACAGATCGAGCGCACGAAGCGCGTTCGGCCTGACTTATTGCCTGAGTAGCCAATAACCGCTAGAATAAACAGGTTGTTCGCCTTAAATGCTCTGCCGCAGGGGAGTTAGGCACATGAACACAAATCATCAAAAACTTACCCGTTGTTGACCTGCGTGCAGTAACAGAGATGGATTCAAAATGCACATTCTCGACTCAGTCGACGCAGCATCACTACGTTCAGACATCCCAGCGTTCCGCGTTGGTGACACCGTCAACGTTCACGTAAACATCATTGAAGGTAACCGCAGCCGTGTCCAGGTTTTCAAGGGCATCGTTATCCGCAAGTCGGGCGAATCGGTTCGCGAGACCTTCACTGTTCGTAAGGTATCTTTCCAGGTCGGTGTAGAGCGTACCTTCCCGGTTCACTCACCAGTTCTAGAGAAGATCGAAGTTGTCTCACGCGGTGCTGTCCGTCGTGCGAAGCTTTACTTCCTACGCGACCTACGCGGCAAGAAGGCGAAGATCGCCGAGAAGCGCGACGCCAAGAACTAATCTGGCCTGCTTACACTAAAGCCATGACAAACCTTGGGCAGTTTCTAAGCCCTAAAAGAAAAGCACCACGCCACCCCGGTTCCAAGTGGAATCGATTCAGGAAGAACGTTTTCGTTTCCTTCTTTATCGACCTACTTGTTATCGTCGGTTCGGCGTTGGTGCTTTCTCTTTTAATCAAGACGTTTCTAGTTCGCTCATTTTTCGTGCCATCGGGTTCGATGCTCCAAACGCTTCAAATTGATGACCGAATCCTGGTAAACGAGCTCGTGCCAGACGTCATTCCGATTGAACGCGGCGACGTGGTTGTCTTCAAGGATCCAGGCGGCTGGCTTGGCACCATTGAAAACACCGAGCAGACGCCGGTCGCGGCCGTCGCGGATTGGTTCTTGTCTTCGTTCGGGTTGACGGCTCCAGACAGCAGTCAACACCTTGTAAAGCGTGTAATCGGCATCGGCGGCGACCACATTGTTTGCTGTGATGTCAGCGGAAAGTTGACCATCAACGGCAAGGTCATAACCGAAACCTATCTTGGCAAAGACATCAAACCGTCAGAAAAAACTTTTGACGTGACCGTTCCTGAGGGTTCGATCTGGGTAATGGGCGACAACCGTCCAAACAGCGAAGACTCTCGTTTCCATGGAGACCTTCCAAGCAAGGGCTTCGTCGGCAAGCAGTTCATCGTCGGTCGTGCCGTAATCATCACCTGGCCGGTTGAACACTGGATTTGGCTCGACAACTTTTCAAATGTCTTCAAAGACGTTCCCAAGCCTTAATCTCGAGCGCGAGCTCTGGTCGGGCGGCGCTCGATTCATAATCGGCATGGATGAGGTTGGCCGCGGTGCCATCGCCGGCCCCGTCGCCGTGGGAGTTGCAATCCTTGATTCACGTGACCCTCGCGCCGAGCAGCCTTGGCCAGCAAACCTCAAAGACTCGAAACTTCTTGGCGAAAAAGCCCGCAATGAGATCTTCACACCCGTTCAGGATTGGGTCTCCGGTTACGCGGTGGGCATGGCTAGCGCGGCCGAGATTGACGCCAAAGGCATCATCAACGCGCTAGCGCTTTCGGCCGGACGAGCTCTGGATCAACTTCTCGCGAATGCGGAATTGCGGCAATCAATAGCTCGCGAGGGGGCAATCATCATCCTTGATGGTTCTCACAACTGGCTTGGGGCAAAAGCGTCGGGCATTCCCGTTGTGGTTAGGCCCAAGGCAGACCGCGATTGTGTGTCTGTAGCTGCCGCATCGGTTATCTCCAAGGTTGAGCGTGACAATCTGATGATTGAGTTATCCACGAAGTTTCCTGAATTCGGCTTCGAAGGGCATAAGGGCTATGCCTCCGAAGGTCACATACTTGCCATCAAGTCAGCAGGGCCGAGCAGCGAACACCGTCACACCTGGTTGACCAAAATTCTCGGCGACGGCCAGCTTTCATTCGAGGAATAGACTGTTTCTATGGACGAAAACGAAATCGACGACTACGACCGCGAGGCAGAGCTTGCTCTGTACCGCGAGTACAAAGACGTCGTCGGCACGTTCAAGTATGTGATTGAGACCGAGCGCCGTTTCTATCTGGCGAATGAAGTCACTTTGGTGCGTGTAGACACCCCAGCCGATTTCTACTTTGAGCTCAACATGGTCGACGTTTGGGTTTGGGACATCTATCGCACAGACCGTTTTGTGAAGACCGTAAGGGTTCTGACCTTCAAGGACGTCAACGTCGAAGAACAGTCTGGAAAAGCTTTCGACATCCCTAAGGAACTCGCAGTAGGCGAATAGCCCTTTCCACGCCTGCCATATGGCAGGTGCTTATGCACATTTCACCGCGAACTTCACTTCGGCCCGAGAATCTGCAGCAGATTCGTAGCTATGAATCTCAGACAAGACCTAGGTCGCTACGGAGAAGACCGTGCGGCCGTGTACCTAAGCGACCGCGGCTATCAAATAATCGAGCGAAACTGGCGCACGCAAGCTGGCGAAATCGATCTGGTCGCTCAATACAAAGAGTGGCTGGTGTTTGTGGAGGTAAAGACCAGAAACGGGGCGGGGTTTGGTCACCCATTTGAAGCCATCACGCCCTCGAAAGTCGCCCGGATGCGCCGTCTGGCGGCGGATTGGTGTCTGGCAAGACAAGTCTCAGGTTTACGGGTTCGCCTAGATGCAATCGCGGTATTGATATCTGGTGGCCAGGTGCACATCGAGCATCTTAAAGAAGTGTTCTGATGGCAGTTTCTAAGAGCTACGCGGTAAGCCTCGTCGGGTTAGCGGGAACAATAATCGAGATTGAGGCTGAGATATCAAGCAACCTCCCATCCTTCGTGCTGGTTGGGCTTCCAGATGCTTCGCTCTCAGAAGCACGCGATCGGGTTAGGGCTGCGGCGCAGAATTCAGGTCTTGCTTTGCCGAGTCGAAGGGTTACAGTAAATCTCTCGCCAGCCTCCGTACCTAAGCGGGGCGCCAGCTTCGATTTGGCAATTGCCGTGGCCATTCTTTCTTGTTCCGGAAAAGTGAACGCCGAATCTGTGGCCAGCTTCATTCACCTTGGTGAATTGGGCTTGGACGGATCGGTTCGTGGTGTGCCCGGAATATTGCCAGCAGTTCTCTCCGCCAAAGCGGCGGGCTGGTTCAAGTTCATTGTGCCCCTTGAAAACCTTGAGGAGGCGAGTCTCGTAGAGGGCATCGAGGTGCTAGGCGCCAAGAACCTATCGCAGGTGTGCCGTTTTCATGGTGCCGATGTGACGGCGGGAGATCTCACTCGATTCTCCGCCGGCAAACCGCGGCCGGCCCAGAGTCAAGGTGAAGATCTCGATCTCTCGGATGTCGTAGGCCAGGATGAAGCCGTTGAGGCTCTGACGCTGGCCGCGGCCGGCGGGCATCACATGCTTATGGTGGGGCCGCCCGGAGTAGGCAAAACCATGCTGGCCGAGAGACTGCCCTCGATTCTTCCGGCTCTCAATTTCGATGAATCCCTCGAAACCACAGCTCTTCGTTCGATCTCGGGTAGCGGGGGGCTTAAGGTTTCACCAGAACTAGCGTCAAAGCGCCCTTTTGAGGCGCCTCATCACACAGCAAGTTTGACTTCACTTATCGGGGGAGGAGCATCCCTTCCGCGGCCCGGTTTAGTTTCAATGGCCAACAACGGTGTGTTGTTCCTCGATGAAGCCCCCGAGTTTCAGCGGCCAATCTTGGAAGCCTTGCGGCAGCCGTTGGAGTCTGGCGAAGTGCTGATTAGTCGAACTGCTGGCCTCGCCCGATTCCCCGCTAGATTTCAGTTGATTTTGGCAGCAAACCCCTGCCCGTGTGGGAAGTTCTCAGGCAACGGCAGAGCTTGCATTTGTCCGGTTGCCGCGCGCTTGGCCTATTTCACCAAATTATCTGGGCCCCTGTTAGATCGAATTGATGTGAGGCTTAGGCTGCATCCAACCAATCCAGCCCAAGTTGCCCTTGCCCGAATGGGTGCCCAACAAGTGGGTAGATCGAGCGCTGAGATAAGGGGGCGGGTTATCGAAGCTCGGGCGCGCGCGCAAAAGAGACTGCGAGACACGCCTTGGTCCAGAAATTCAGAGATTCCAGGCTCGTACCTTCGGAAGAATCTGAGATTGGCCACAGATTCAACTTCGATGCTCGATAAGGCTCTAGAAAGAGGGCAACTAAGCATGCGCGGTTACGATCGGTGCCTTCGCATGGCTTGGTCCAACGCCGATTTGAATGGTCGGGATTTCGTCACGGCTGAAGATGTCGCCAAGGCGGCCATGCTTCGCGGCGAAGATGGAGGTTCTTCGTGGTAACAGCCAGCGACCTCAGATTGCCCGAATCGGAGATACATGCACTTTGTAACTCCGTTCTTCGTCGAGAATCGGGTGAGGATTTACTCGAGTTTTTTGCTGCCATAACCTGGTCTGTTATCTGTGAGCCAGGAGACGCGTTTGCGGGGCAACTTATAACTACATTTGGTGCGGCTAGCGCGCTGGCACTCGAGCTTTCACGCACTTCGGCCAAGGAGTACGTTGCGCTGTTCTCCGAAGCGGGCTCAGATTGGCTAGAAATGCAAAAGTTCGGCCGATTTGAAAGGACTCTGGCCGATGCCCGTGAGCGCTGGCACCCAAGGCTTTCTCCCTCGAGAGTACGCCAGGCCGTTGAGGCGATTTCGGCGTTAGACGGCTGGTTCATGACTAAAGATTCAGAACACTGGCCGGTGAGGCTCAACGACCTGGGTAACCATGCTCCCAGGGGGCTTTGGGGGCTCGGCAAGGGTCAATCAAACCCGGAAAGATCACTATCGGTGGTTGGTTCGAGAATCGCCACCAGTTATGGAGAGAATTCAACCAGTGAGTTGGTAGGGCCAATGGTGAGTCGAGGTTACACAGTTATTTCGGGCGGAGCCTATGGAATTGACGCTCATGCCCATCGGTCCACACTTGCCGTAGAGGGAAGCACTATCGCGGTCATGGCCGGTGGTTTAGATCGGCTTTATCCTTCGGGAAATCGCGAGTTATTCAAGGACATTGCTGCGAGAGGGCTTCTCCTGAGTGAGCTGCCACCGGGCGCTGAGCCAACCAAATGGCGGTTTCTGCAACGAAACCGGCTCATTGCCGCTCTCGGAGATGCAACACTCCTGGTTGAGGCGCATGCCAGATCAGGTGCGGTTAGTACGGCAAATCGAGCAGTCGACCTTAGTAGGCCCGTTGGTGCCGTCCCTGGAGCAATAAACTCACCAGGCTCAGACGGCTGCCATCAGCTCATAAGAGATTTCAAAGCTCAGCTAATTACCTGCTCGGCTGACATTCTCGAACTGATCGGAGAAGGTGAGGGTGCACTCACGAACACGGTCGAGGGATTAGGGGCCTTGGAAACCCGAGTGCTCGATGTGATCGGAGCAAGAATTGCCGACATTTCAAGAATTTGCGGCGAGGGAGGATTGACCAGGTCAGAGGCGGAAGTCGGAATTGCCAGCTTGTCGCTCCTAGGGTTGATTGATCGCGACTCGTCCGGATGGAGGCGCAAGCTTTGACCACCGCCTAAGTATCTTTGAAGCATGTCTATCTCAATCGAACGAGCGCAGGTCGATTTCGCGACCTATCTTCGGTCGAGCAAGGGTTATTCACCAAACACGCTGAAGGCATACCTAGCCGACATTCAAGACCTCGTAACCATGATCGGTTCGAGTCGACTTGTAAATGAGATAACGCTGGACACGTTGCGAGACTGGCTATGGAAGCAAAGCGAAAAGGGAGCTTCTAAAGCCACGATCGCAAGAAGGAGTGCTGCCGCTCGGGCATTCACCCTGTGGCTCACGAAGGCTGGTCACTTAGCTGAAGACCCCGGCTTGAGGTTGCGCTCGCCGAAAGCGAGTAGGTCGCTTCCAAAGGTCGTGTCTAGAGAAAGCCTTGACCAGGTGTTCAAAGCACTGCAGACCAAGGCAACCATTGACAATCCGGGTGGCCTACGAGACCTCGCGATGGTAGAACTTCTCTACGCAACTGGGGCACGTGTCAGTGAACTTGCGGGGCTTGACCTCGGCAACGTGGATTACAGCCGGAACATTGTGCGCCTAATGGGTAAGGGCTCTAAGGAGCGAATGGTTCCCTTTGGACAACCAGCTCGCGATGCGCTAGATGACTGGCTCCGCCACGGTAGAAACGCCCTCGTGCAGGAAAAAACAGGCTCGGCCATGTTCCTGAACTCGAGAGGGGCTCGCATTGGGGTACGGCAAATCTACTCCCTGGTTGCGGCACTCCTTGAAAATACGGCGACCGGTGTTGCCGGCCCACACTCGCTTCGGCACAGCGCGGCAACGCATTTGCTCGATGGCGGAGCAGATCTGAGGGCGGTCCAGGAGCTACTTGGTCACGCGAGCCTCGGCACTACTCAGATTTACACCCACGTTTCTATCGAACGTTTGAAAGACGGCTATAAAAATGCTCACCCGCGAGCGTAGGGCAGCAAGCGCGAAGGGTTGAGCCCTCCTATCAAGGCCAAGGGGGACAAATATTTGCCTTCGAAACGCAGGGAAAAGTGAACGCATAGGTCATCCGGGCAGTGTTGGCTGTAATCGTCGTCTGGCGGGCAAGCCCAACCAACCAGCTCACCCTTGTGAACGTTGGTGCCAACGGGAAGATCCGAGCATGCGGGTTCGAGCTCACTCACCAAACCCGCACCGTGCTTGATCGCGAGAACGCCTCGATTGACAATCTTGCGCGCGACGGTCACCACACCATCCGCAGTAGCGAAGAGCGGTTCGCCAGACTCAATCTCGTAGTCCACGCCACGATGCCCCGCGGAGTAGTCGCTCGCCGGTTGGAGATATTGCCGAACAAGTCGATGAGGAATATCGAAGGGGACCTGCCAACTTGTGCTGGTAGACCCAACAATCGCGAATGCGGCAAGCGAAAGTGCGGCAATTTTGGTCATGAAGTAAGGCTGCCTCATGCGCTCGAAAGTCGCATAAACAGTGGCAAAGAGGTGGAGAAACCGCTCGCGAAACTGCTATGCTGATAACTAGCAACACGTGTGTTTTGCGCGCCTGTTGACTTCGCGTGTCGAATCAGATCCACGTTTCACTCAGTCCGAGAGGAATCTCGGCGAAACAGATCCGGCACCAGGTGTACCAGACAACCGTTTGGAACAGAAAACTGAGTGGCGCCTTTGCGCGCCGAAAAAGGAGACTGCCATGGCAGTTGTAACAATCCGCCAGCTGCTCGACAGCGGCGTTCACTTCGGTCACCAGACCCGTCGTTGGAACCCAAAGATGCGTCGCTTCATCCTGACCGACCGTTCAGGCATCTACATCATTGACCTTCAGCAGTCGCTTGCCATCATCGACAAGGCATACGACTTCGTCAAGGAGACCGTTGCACACGGCGGCAGCATCCTATTCGTAGGTACCAAGAAGCAGGCTCAGGAAGCAATCGCAGAGCAGGCTATCCGTGTTGGCCAGCCATACATCAACCAGCGTTGGTTGGGTGGTCTTTTGACCAACTTCCAGACCATCCAGGGACGTCTTTCACGTCTAAAGGAACTTGAGGTTATGGACTTCTCAGGCGCGACCAAGACTGGTCTAACCAAGAAGGAACTACTTATCCTTCGCCGCGAGAAGGACAAGCTAGAGAAGGCTCTAGGCGGTATCCGCAACATCACCAAGACTCCATCAGCGATCTGGGTTGTTGACACCAACAAGGAGCACCTAGCAATCACTGAGGCAAAGAAGCTGGGCATTCCAGTTATCGGTATCCTCGACACCAACTGTGACCCAGATGAGGTCACAATCGGTATTCCAGGTAACGACGACGCTATTCGTTCAGTTCACCTTCTAACCCGCGTTATCGCAGATGCCGTTGCCGAAGGCCTAATCGCTCGTCACGCAAAGCCAGAGGCAGCAGCTGAGCCTCTAGCTGAGTGGGAGCGCGAGCTTCTAGAGCAGGGCACCGCAGCAGCCGAGGCAGTTGCAGCACCTGCAGAGACCGCAACCGAGACCGTTGAAGCACCAGCAGAAGCTGTTGCAGTAGAGGAAGCAAAGTAAAGATGGCAAACTACACCGCCGCAGATGTAAAGGCGTTGCGCGACCGCAGCGGCGCCGGAATGATGGACTGCAAGGGTGCTCTTGACGAGGCTGACGGCAACGTCGACAAGGCTCTTGAGTTCCTTCGTCTAAAGGGCCTAAAGGGCGTTACCAAGCGCGAAGGCCGCACCACCAGCAACGGTCTAATCCTTGCTCGCGTGAACGGTGGCACCGGCTACCTAGTAGAGCTTGCTTGCGAGACTGACTTCGTTGCAAAGACCCCTAAGTTCGTTGAGCTAGCTGACTCGGTTGCTGACGCAATCGCAGCAGCTGGAGCAGAAACCCTTGAGGCTGCACTTGCTGCAAACCTCGGTGGCAAGACTGTTTCAGAGGCAATCAACGACGAGGCAGCAATCATGGGCGAGAAGGTAGAGCTTCGTCGTGTTGCATCTCTAAAGGATGCAGCAGTAGACGCTTACCTACACCGCACCAGCAAGGACCTACCTCCTCAGGTTGGCGTTCTTGTTGCTTACTCAGGTGCAGATGCAGAAACCGCTCACGATGTTGCCGTTCATATTGCAGCGTTCTCACCAACCGTTCTTTCTCGTGAAGACGTTGACGCTGAGACCGTAGCAACCGAGCGTCGCATCGCCGAAGAGACCGCACGCAACGAAGGCAAGCCAGAGGCAGCGCTTTCAAAGATCGTTGAAGGCCGTGTAACCGGCTTCTTCAAGGAGAACGTGCTTCTAGAGCAGGACTTCGCAAAGGACACCAAGCAGTCAGTTGCCAAGGTTCTAGAGAACGCAGGCGTTACTGTCTCAGCATTCGTGCGCTTCCGCGTCGGTGCATAACAAAAGCTAAAAACATCAAAGGCTCGGTCGATTTCGGCCGAGCCTTTTTTGCTGCTCGTTTACAATAGAAAAAGAAAATCACAGACTCCAGGAGGGTTTCCCATGTCACAGAAGAAGCGCCGCGTTCTGCTCAAGCTTTCGGGTGAAGCCTTCGGCGGAGGAACCCTGGGTGTGAACCCTGACATTGTTGCCGAGATGGCGCGCGAAATTGCCGAAGGCGCTAAGACCGCAGAGGTCGCAATTGTTGTCGGCGGAGGAAACTTCTTCCGCGGCGCCGAGCTTTCTCAGCGCGGAATGGATCGCGCCCGCGCAGACTACATGGGCATGCTCGGAACCGTAATGAATGCATTGGCGCTTCAAGACTTCCTAGAGCAGGCCGGGGTTAGCACCCGCGTTCAGTCTGCGATCAACATGGCGCAGGTCACTGAGACCTACATCCCGTTGCGCGCAATCCGCCACCTTGAAAAAGGTCGCGTCGTAATCTTCGGTGCCGGAGCCGGTCTCCCATACTTCTCAACCGACACAGTTGCAGCGCAGCGCGCCCTTGAGATTCACGCCGACGAGGTCCTCGTTGCGAAGAACGGTGTCGACGGAGTCTATTCGGCAGACCCTAAAAAAGACCCGAGTGCAGTAAAGCTTGACTCGATTACCTACCAGGATGCCCTTGTCCAGGGCTTAAAGGTTGTCGATGCCACAGCTTTCAGCCTCTGCATGGATAACAAGATGCCAATGCGCGTCTTCGGCATGCAGGGCCAGGGCAACGTCACAGACGCCATCATCGGCAAGAAGATTGGCACGTTTGTAACCGCCTAGGTTTAACGTGTTTTAGAAAAACAGGAGAACAAAATGCTTTCAGAAATTCTTGCAACCTCGAAAGAGAAGATGGCCAAGGCTGTTGAATCTGCCAAGGAAGACTTCGCCAACGTTCGCACCGGTCGCGCAAACCCACAGTTATTCCAGAAGGTAATGGTCGACTACTACGGCACCCCGACCCCGCTAGGTCAGCTTGGTCAGTTGGCAAACCCTGAGGCGCGCACGATCGTAATCACGCCTTACGACAAGGGTGCTTTGAAGGCAATCGAGCAGGCTCTTCGCGAGATGCCAAATCTTGATGCAAACCCTCAGAACGATGGAAACCTCATCCGCGTCACTTTGCCGGACCTCACCGAAGAGCGTCGCCGCGACTATGTAAAGCTCGTTAAGGGCAAGGCAGAAGACCACCGCGTTGTCGTTCGCAATCTACGCCGCAAGGGCAACGACGACCTGGCAGCCGCCAAGAAGGACGGCCTAGCCGGCGACGACGAGATTTCACGCGCCGAGAAAGAGCTTGATGCTCTCACCAAGACCTACGTCGACGCAATCGACGAAGCTTTGAAGCGCAAAGAAGCCGAGCTACTCGAGGTCTAATGTCAAGTCAGCAAAGCGCCCCAGCCGGTCGCAGCCTATCGAAGTCGATTGCTGTAGGACTGTTGCTCGGTGGCGCTTTTCTGCTCTCTGTGCTGATTTATAAAGAGCTGTTCATGGTGCTCGCGGCTGCTGCGGCCGGTGCCGGCGCGTGGGAGCTTTCAACCGCTCTGCGAATCAAGGGTTGGTATGTGCCTCGCGTTCCGAGTGTGATCGGCGCAATCCTGATCATGCCCGCCGCTTTCTTCGGCGGTGCAGAAGCGCAATGGCTGATCTCACTAGCCACGGTTGCAGCCTTGATTCTGTGGCGCTCCGTTCACCTTCTCTGGGAACGCCGCCAAGCGCCTTTGCAGGCATTCAGAACGACGATCAAAGACTTTGCGGCCTCGGCATTCGTAGTCATCTACTTGCCCTTGATGACCAGTTTTGCCGTGTTGCTGCTGCGTCGCCCTGAAGATGGCGCACTTTGGGTAATTGCTTTTGTGGTTACTGTCTCCATGGTCGACACGATGGGCTACTTGGTTGGCCGCAAGTTGGGCAAGCACCAGATGGCCCCGGGTGTTAGCCCGAAAAAGAGTGTCGAGGGCCTTATCGCCTCAATTGTTGCTGGAACAGCATCATCGTTCGCATTTATAGTGCTCGGATTCCACGGCACCTGGTGGCAAGGTCTGATTTTTGCGGCGGTAATGCTTTTGGCTGCAGTCTTCGGCGATCTCGCGGAATCTCTAATCAAGCGTGACCTCGGCGTCAAGGACATGAGTTCGCTTCTGCCTGGCCACGGGGGAATCATGGATCGAATGGATTCGATTCTTCCAGCCGCACTGATCGCCTACCTTTTCGCCAGCATCTTCTTCCCAATCGCCCAATAAAGAGGGGCCGAAAGCGACCACATGAGTTTCACATTTCCGAAGTCAGCTACAAAAAAGCCGGGTTACTCGACCGAACAGGTTGAAGCGTTCATCGGCCGAGCTCGGTCGCAGTTTGCCGCACCAACCGAATCAGGTGTAACCGCACATGACATTCGAAACACTGAGTTCGATCTCGTGCCCGGGGGATACCTACCTGAAATTGTGGACGCTGCCATGGACAAGCTTGAAGACAGTTTTGCTGCCCGAGAGATTCAACGTCAGAAGCTTGAAAAGGGCAGTTATGCCTTGGACGATCGTCTTGCAAGAGTGGTTGGCCTAGTGAAGGGTCGATTGCTGCGACCGAACGGCAAGCGCTTCTCCAGCACCGGCTTCTTGCTTCGAGGTTATAGCCGCAAACAGGTGGATGCTCTTTGTGCTCATCTGGTTCGACACTTCGATTCGCAAGCTCCGATTACCGTGGATGAGGTTAGACGCGTGGTCTTTAATGCAAAGCGTGGTGGCTATGTTGAGGCCCAAGTCGACGCCTTCATCGATCGCGTCATCGAGGCACTCCAAATTGAACAAAACCGCTAGGTTCCTAATGTCCGGTGCGCTAGCGCTGGCACTTTTCACTCCCGCAATTGAATCTGCTCCGTTGCCTGCCGAGGCGGCTAGTCAACCGTTGGCCTCAACCGTTTTAGGCAAATTAGCTGTCAAGGGTAGGGCCCCCAAGACCGGATACTCTAGAGATCTTTTCAGTGACGGTTGGGGCAGCAAATTTGGCTGCGACACTAGAAATTTCGTTCTGAAACGAGATCTAACCTCGATTACTTGGCGCGCGGGTGAATCCTGCCTTGTCGCCACTGGAACTCTGATCGACCCTTATACGGGCAAGACAATCAAGTTCGTGCGTGGGGTCAAGACATCCTTGGCCGTGCAAATAGATCACGTGGTAGCGGTAAGTGATGCGTGGCAAAAGGGGGCTCAGCAACTCAGTTCTGACTCGCGCTATGCCTTCTACAACGATCCACTAAACCTCCTTGCGGTGGATGGCCCGACAAATTCGGCTAAAGGCGATGGAGATGCGGCGACATGGTTACCTCCTAACAAGTCGTTCAGGTGCGCCTACGTGGCTCGCCAGGTCGCGGTAAAGGCAAAATACAAGCTCTGGGTTACCGCTGCCGAAAAGGCTGCCATCCAGGGCGTTCTGGTGAAGTGCCCGAAGCAGCCGGTTCCTAGCGCCTAAAACCCTCCTCGGGTAGACTGGTAGCTCCGCTAGATTCAAGAGGTATTTCATGGGTAGACACGAGGCTTTGCAGCCGTCGCTGTCGCAAAAGGTTGGTCGTTACGCCGACCTAGCCTTTGATAAGACACCCCTACACCGCCCGAGAATCCCGAAGCTCAAGCGCCACTTTTTCCGCCCACTTTGGGGTTTCCTATTCTCGGTTTCTTTCGTTCTAGTGACCGTTGTTGATCCGTACTCTGGAACCATCGCCAGCGCGAGCACCATGATGACTTTTGATTTCGAAAATGAAGCCGACCCGACCCAAACCTACGGTTACTCGAGCACTCAGAAGATTCTTTTCACCCGTGGCGGATTCAACATCGTGACCGGCAGCGACGCTGCAGCCATGTTCGTTGAAGCTGCGACAATGCCGAGCCCGGGCACAGCCAAGGCCTACGCCTTTGACTTGCTAACCAGCATGAAGTTTGGTGAAGATCAGTACTCATGCCTAGTGAAGTTGTGGGAGCGTGAATCGAATTGGCGCGTGAACGCCGCCAACAAGAGCTCCGGAGCCTATGGCATCCCTCAATCCTTGCCTGGCAGCAAGATGTCTACAGAGGGCGGCGACTGGCTGACCAACCCAGAGACTCAGATTCGCTGGGGTGTGAAATACATCAAGGCCAGGTATGGCGCCCCTTGTGGCGCTCTGGCACACTCCGACAAGCTCGGATGGTACTAATGCCGCGTAGCAATAGACCAAGCCGTGGGAAGCCAAAAGTCGAACCCATTGAAGATCTAGATCTAAGCGCAGTCCGTTTAGGCATTCGAAGAACCGAACTCAAACGCGGCGTCGAATACACCACTCAAACGAGCATTGGCGCAAACGCAAACGACGGAAAAACCTGGGTCTGCCCACACTGCAACCTACAGATAACCAAAGGCCTCAGCCACATCGTTGCCTGGGATGAAATTCGCGGCGTCGAAACTCGCCGTCATTTCCACACAGCCTGCTGGAAGTCTTTTCAAGGGCCGTTGCTTTGAGCGAAATAATCGAGATCCGATCGGGCGTCGAGTTGCCGGCTGCTCGGGAGGCCATTGAGCTGGTCACGGCAGATGGCTTGAAGTTGATAGGGGAGTTGGCAATGCCAGTGGGCAAGAGCCCGGTTGCAGCTCTCATAACCCTCCACCCGCTGCCCACCCATGGTGGTTTCATGGATTCGCATGTGTTGCGCAAGGCGGCCAACCGACTGCCTTACCTTGCTGATCTTGCGGTCCTTCGTTTCAATACGCGAGGAACTTCTTCGCCTCACGGCACGAGCGAAGGCGAGTTCGGGCACGGTGAAACCGAGCAGGCGGATGTTGCCGCAGCGGTCGCGTTTGCTCAATCGCGCGGTTTGCCTAACCTTTGGTTGCTTGGCTGGTCATTTGGCACCGAGTTGGCCCTCAAGTATGGGCCGGATCACGCTATCCGTGGCGCTATTTTGCTATCACCGCCGCTTCACAGAACATCGGAAGAAGAGCTTTTGCGTTGGAACGGCCAGAGTAAGCCGCTGCACGCACTGGTGCCTGAATTTGACGACTACCTACAGCCGGACGCGGCCAAAGAACGCTTTTCGGGCGTCGAGGATATCCAAATTATTGGTGTCGATGGCGCTAAGCACCTTTGGGTTGGCGAGGCCGCAACCACTCGAGTGTTGAATGAAATTGTGAAGATTGTGAACCCGGCCGCGTTCCCGCTTCCGGAAGCGATAACTCTCTAGCGAGCTATTACTTTGCGTCCTGGTGAGGCATCAAGATTTGGCGGATGATCAGAATCGCTGACGCCGCTACCGGAATCGCCACGAGCGCGCCTAGGACTCCTAGCAGCGCACCTCCAGACAAAGCCGCGACCACCACGACCGCACCCGGCACGGCAACCGCCTTATTCATGATCTTTGGGCTGATCACGTAAGACTCGATTTGCATGTAGATCAAGCAGTAAACGGCAGCAATCAGTGCTGTGGTCGGCGAAACACTGAGAGCAACGAGTGTGATGATTGCCGAACTGGTGACGTTTCCGACGAGAGGAATCAACCCGAGGAGCAGCACAATCGATGCGAGAACAACTGCGAACGGGATTCCCATAATCAACATGAAAATGTAGCTCAGAGTTGCGTTTAGTGCTGCGATTCCGAACTGCCCGATAACGTAACGACCTACCGAAGTAGCCACCTGATCTGCGATGTCACTGAATTTATCGCGCTTCGATGCGGGCACCAACCCGAATAGGAATGCCTTGAATCGGTTTAGAGAAGCCATGAAATAAAGGCTCAGAATGAGGATGACTAATCCTGCGAAGAAACCGTTGAAGATGTTTACGCCAACCTGCACCACGCCACCGACCAGTTTTGGCCAATTCGCCGAATTGCTTAGGAAGTCGGAGGTGCTAGTGATGGCGCTCGAAATGGCGCCGCCAAGCTGGGCATCGAGCTTAATGATCAGTGGAAGCTCGCCGAAGCCTTTGATAACCGAAGGGGCTGATGCGATGAACTTCGCACCCTCTGATGCAAGCGGAGGGAAGATTGCCCAAACCAGAGCCGTAATGGCTCCAAGCAAGCCGAGCACAACTACCAGGATGGCTAGAGAACGCTTGAGGTTCAGGCTTTCAAGCTTTGCAACCACGGGTTCTAGGCCTAGTGCGATAAAGATGGCTGCCGCCACATAAGTGATGATGTCGGCAAGTGTTTGGATTGCGCCACCAATAACGACCGCGGTGAGAACACCGAGCCCACCGAGCAGACCCAGTTGGAACGCATTTGTGATCTTTGTTTGCCCCTGCATGCTCACAAACCTACTCTGCTATGGATGATTTAGGTGCGTGGCGTGCCAGCGTTGTCGAGCACGGCACGTAGGTTCTTGAGGTAAACGTCGACGGAGTCGCGCTCGGATGAAATCTTTACGGTCGCTTCGGTAGCCAGAGCGATCTCACGAGCCGCCGCGATTTGGGCGCTAGCCACGATGCTACGAGCTTCAGAGTCTGCGGCCGCAATAATTGCGTCGGCTTTCTGGCGACTTGCAGTGGTCATCTGCTGGTTGAATGAGATCGCGGCCGCCTCAAGAGTTTCGGCTTCGAGTCTCGCCGCATTTGCGCGAGTCAATGCGTTCGAGAGCTGTGCGTTGGCGTCATCCAGGTATTTCTGGGTTGTGGCCACAGCCTCTTGGTGCTTCTGCAGGTATTCGGCTTCGGCTTCAGATCGGCGTGCGGTTAGTTCGAGCTCAAGGTCGATTCTCGCTTGCTCGGTTAGGAGGGCAGCTGCACTGTCAAAGTCAAGATTGCGAGAGTTCTCGCGGAAGGCGATTAGCTTGCGCTCAGCCAGGTCGCGCTCGACCTCTGCCTTTTGCGATTGGATGTCTCGTCTTGCCGCAGCGCGCATCTTGGCCACTTCGGTCGAGATAGCGCCACGGATCGAGCCGGCTTCGCGCATCGCTTCATCGGCGATTCGTGCCGCTTCCTGCTTAGCCTTAGCAATAATTTCGTCATAGTCGCTTCGAGCGGCACCAATGATGCGGTCGCTGCGGCGCTGAGCTTCAGAGACCAGAGAGTCATAGTAGCCCTTGGCTTCGCCATGCTGGGCCTCAACCTCTAGCGCCAAAGCCTTGCGCTTACGGTCTGCTTCCCGCTCTGCCTCGGCTAGCAAGTGGGCAGCCTGGTCTTCTGCGGTGCTAAGAATTAGGGCCGCGCGAGCACCGACACCGGTATAGGTTGGCTTGCCGGCCTCTTGAAGCTCTTCGCGAGCCTCCTGGAGCGCCTTTGCGGTTTCGCGAAGCTCATTCGCAAGCTGGGAGTTCTGCGATGAAAGCTGCAGCACTTGCTTGCGCAGGTCGAGCAAGGCGTCGTCAACTGGGCCGCGCTCGTAGCCACGCATGGCTACGGGGAATTCGGTCTCTTCGACAGACAAGATGCTGCTCCTAGGCGCTTCGGTAGAATGTAGGCAGGCTTTTAACCTGCCTCAAGTTTACCCTGATTGGATATCGCATGCGTCTGTTGATCGCCGCCGCGGTATTCGTCGTGTCCGTCGTGCTTGCAGGTCTTGGTTATGCACAGCGCACGATTTGGGCGCCGCCGACTAGCGTTTCAATCTCGGCCGAGTTTGAACATACGAGCCCCTTTGCGGTAATCCCGAATTCGACGCTCAGCCTGCATCCGGGAAACCCAACCATCAGTGTCACCGGTGCGGATGCCGGAGTGTTTCTATCCAGCGGTAGAGAGAATGACGTCTTGGCTTTCGTGGGCAAGAGCACCGTGACCGAGCTTGCGTTGTCAAAGAGCAAGTCTGAGATTGAGGCCAAGCAAACCCTTGGTGTGGCGGCTGGCTTTTCACCGGTCGGTTCCGACTTATGGCGCGAAGAAGCCAAGGGCACAGGGTCGGCATCACTCAAAATTTCAACCCAGGATGATGCGGCGGTCTTGATTGCCAGCAACGGCCTAAAGGCAACGCCGGGTCAGATAAAGATTGTTTGGCCAATCTTCTTCGATTTGACACTGTCGAACGCGATGTTGATTGCCGGAGCCGCTTTGCTGCTGGCCGCCGTCGTGCTCACCATTTGGCACTTCACTGATTTGCGACGCAAGCGAGGCCCAAAGCGCCGACTTCCTAAGGCTCCGTCTGGCCCAAAGTACAAGGAACGCCGCAAGGTAAAGTTTGCCCCGGCTCGTGGTCGTCGTGCGGCGGGCAGAAGGGCAATGGTGATTCCAGCTGCCCTCGCGACCATTGGTTTACTGAGCGGTTGCTCGGTGGGTCAGGATAGCGCCGCGCCAACCTCCTCACCAACTGCGAGCGCTGGCGAGGTCTCGCCTCCGGTAGTCACTGAGGCACAACTTGGGCGCATTCTTAGAGATGTGGCTGCCGCCGCGAAAAAGGCCGATGCCAGCAACGATAAGAAGTTCCTAAGCCCTCGATTTGCCGGCCCTGCACTGAATCTCCGGACCGTGCACTATTTCCTTCGCTCGAAGGACAACAAGATTGCAGTCATGCCAGCAGTTGTGGCAAAGCCGCTGTCGTTTAGCCTCCCAGCCGCATCAACGACTTGGCCAAGAAGCGTAATGGCTGTTACCGATGAGCCGGGCGACGCGGCTCTGCCGCAGCTAGTCGTGCTGCAGCAAAAATCACCTCGTGAGAACTATCAGGTTTGGTACACCGTCAGGTTGATGCCCGGGGCTAAGATTCCTGCGGTGCCAGGTGCCGAAACCGGAGCCATCCCGGTAGATGCAAACTCGCTGTTCTTGAAGGTTCCGCCGCAGTCGGTTCCGGCAACGTATGGTGACCTAATCAACAAGGGCGCCAGCAGCCTCAGCGCAGAACTCTTCGACACAAGCAAGGATGAGTTCTACAAGCAGGTCTCAAGCAGCCAAGTCGCGCAGGTAAAGAACCTGGAGAACGGCAAGATTGCATTCACCCACAAACTTGGCGATGCGAACGTAATCAGCCTTTCGACCTCGCAAGCCGGGGCCTTGGTTGCTGTGTACATGACTGACACATACCTAATTCGCCCAACCAAGGTCGGCACCGCCGTTGGGGTTTCGGGCCAGGAAGCTTTGATCTTGGGTGCAAATGGTTCAACCAAGGGAGTGCGTTCGATTTACGGAAACATGATGTTGTTCTTCGTGCCGGCGCTGTCGGAAACGGCCAAGATTCGCCTGATTGGTGTTACTCAGGGCCTAGTAAGTGTTAGAGGTTTGTAGTGTCTGATTTCATGTCTCGAGCGAGCCTTGCCGGTGCTGTTGACCTTTCTTCCCTGCGCAAACCTGAGGCTGTGCCGACACCAGCCGGCCAGCCAAACACTGGGGCACCAGGCGTGCGCCCTGACATCCTGACCTTGCCTTCACTGGTTGCGCAGGGCAACGAGACTAATCTGCGAAACTTTGTCGAGATCTCGAACGAGCTGCCAGTCATCATTGAGTTCTACGCTGGCTGGAGTGAGCAAAGCAAGACTTTGACCGGCAAACTGGCGAAGTTGACACAGGCCATGGCCGGTCGCATTCTCTTGCTTCAGTTTGACCTCGATTCAAACGTCAACGTTGCCAAAGCCTTCAAAGTTGCTTCTGCCCCCACCGTATTGGCCCTTCTAAAAGGTCAACCTGTTCCGCTGTTTGAGGGTGACCAGCCCGAAGAGAACATCCAGGTTGTATTCGAGCGAGTGTTGGAGATTGCGGCGGAGAACGGCATGAACGGCGTAATCACCGTTCAAGAGCCAACCGGCGAGCAGTTGCCTCCAGCAATGCCGCCGCGCCATCAGGCTGCTTATGACGCCATTGATGCTGGCGACTATGCAGAAGCGGTCAACCAGTATGAAGCCGCGCTAAACGAGAATCCTGCCGACAGCCTTGCGGCCTCGGGTTTAGCGCAAGCGAAACTATTGATTCGAACCTCTGGAATCGACTTTGAAAAAGTCTTGGGTTCGGCACCGAACACAATCGCAGAAGTCACCCTAAAGGCAGACGCGTGCATGGCGGTAGGTCATCCGGGGCAGGCTTTCTCGACCATTTTGACGCGTTTTGCAACTGTTTTTGGAGACGAGAGGGAGCTTCTGAGGAAGCACCTATTGGAGCTATTCCTAATCTGCCCTCCAGACCAGCCAGAACTAGCTGACGCACGCCGTCAGTTGGCTGCACTGCTCTACTAGTTAGCCGGTTTGAACCAAACCGCACCGAGTGGCGGAATCGAAATATTGGCCGAGTGTGGCTGCCCGTGACTTCCGTCTCCATTCGCTTCGATGCGACCAAAGTTACCGACTCCCGAACCTCCATAGATTTCGGCATCCGTGTTCAAGATCTCAAGCCATGACCCTGGCTTCGGTAGACCCAATTTGAAATCGTGATATGGGTGACCGGCAAAGTTGATGACAACGGCAATCGGGGTTCCCGCGTCGTCGTAGCGCAAGAAAGTCAGCAGGTTTTGGTCGGCATTACCGCCATCGATCCATTGGAAACCGCTGTAGTGGTGGTCGAGTTGCCACATCGCCGGGTGATCAACATAAACCTTGTTCAATGCCCCCACGAGGGTCTGAAGGCCGCGGTGGCTCGGCTGATCGAGAATCCACCACTCGAGGCCGCGCTCCTGGTTCCATTCCGACTGCTGACCAAACTCAGAACCCATAAACAACAACTGCTTGCCTGGATGGGCCCACATGAAAGCGAGGTAGGCGCGCACGTTAGCAAGTTGTTGCCAACGGTCGCCCGGCATCTTTGCCAAGAGCGAGCCCTTGCCATGCACGACTTCATCGTGGCTGATCGGCAGAACAAACTTCTCGTCATAGGCGTAGAGCATCGAGAATGTCAGTTCTCCATGGTGATACTTGCGATAGGCAGGGTCCTTCTCGATGTACTGAAGGGTGTCGTTCATCCAGCCCATGTTCCACTTGAAGCCGAAGCCCAAACCGCCACCATCCGTTGGCGAGCTGACGCCGCCCCAGCTGGTCGATTCTTCGGCAATGAGCATGACTCCGGGGTTGCGGCGGTAGGCCGTTGCGTTGACCTCTTGCATGAAAGCGATCGCGTCGAGGTTCTCTCGCCCGCCGTACTGGTTTGGCAACCAGTTATTTCCTTCGCGTGAATAGTCGAGATAGAGCATCGAAGCCACGGCATCAACGCGAAGGCCATCGATGTGGAACTCCTCTAGCCAATAGAGGGCATTGGCCACTAGAAAGTTCTTAACCTCGTTACGACCAAAGTCAAAGATCAGAGTGCCCCAGTCGGGGTGCTCGCCGCGGCGAGGGTCGGCGTGCTCATAAAGTGGCTGACCGTCGAACTTAGCGAGAGCCCATTCGTCTTTGGGGAAGTGGGCTGGGACCCAGTCGAGAATCACACCGATACCGGCCTGGTGCAGGCGGTCGATTAGATACTTGAGGTCATCTGGTGAGCCGAAGCGTGAAGTCGGAGCGTAATAACCGGTGACCTGATAGCCCCAAGATGGCGCATAAGGGTGTTCAGCAAGAGGCATGAATTCGACGTGCGTGAAACCAAGTTCTAGGACGTAGGGAATCAACTCATCGGCCATGGTTCGGTAGTCAAGACCCTGGCGCCACGAGCCAGCGTGGAGCTCATAGATAGACATTGGCGACTTGAGAGCATCGCGTTTGGTTCGCGCAGCAATCCAGGTTTGGTCCGCCCATTTGTGCTTTGACTCGGTGACAATTGAGGCAGTTGAAGGCGGAACTTCGGTGTGCTGCGCGAGCGGGTCAATTTTCGTGATCCAGTTTCCGTCTCGCGTAAGAATTTCATACTTGTATTTGGTTCCAGCGCCGATGCCTGGGATGAAGATTTCCCAGACTCCCGAAGAGCCCATCACGCGCATGGCGTGAGCGATTCCGTTCCAGTTGTTGAAGTCGCCAACCACTCTGCCTGCTCGCGCATTCGGCGCCCAGACGGCAAACCTAACGCCTTGGCTAACTCCGAGTTCACCTTTGACCGAATGGATGTGCGAGCCCAGAGCATTCCAGAGGTCCTCGTGGCGCCCTTCGCTAATCAGGTGTAGGTCGAGTTCACCGACGGTAGGCACGTGGCGGTATGAATCGTCTGCTCGCCACTGCGAGCCATCCGGGTATGACGTATTGATTCGGTAGTCGGGAACCTTCTTGGTGGCAACGTAACCTTGCCAAAGGCCATTTTCGACGTGGCTTAGTTCGATGCTCTCGCCAGAAAGCTCTGCCGAAACACTTTTGGCTAGAGGGCGCAGTGCGCGGATGACCCATCCCTTTTCGTGAGGGTGAACGCCCAGCAGCGAGTGCGGTTCGTGGTGCGAACCCGCGCTAACCGACCAAAGCAAGTCGCTCGAAATCTCCGGCAGTGAATCGGCGGTCTTTTTTCGGATAGCCATGGGTTTTCTCCTAAAGAACTTTGCCGATTTGGAAGATGTGTGCAGGGTTCGTGAACGAATCAAGGCGCACGTAGTTGTCGCTAGACCACTCATACTTGTCACCCGTGAGCAGGTCTTTCACCTCGAACCTAGCGCCGTGAGGCAAGCCAAGCTTCTCTAGGTTTAGACGAACCATAGTCTCGCGAACCGCATGAGGGTCGACATTCACGACGACCAGGATGGTGTCTGATTTGCCACTCTCGTTGTGCTCCGCTGCCAGGTGCTTTGAGAATGCCAGGATCGCAGAATCGTCAGTGTGTTGGAGTTCTAGATTCCGGAGCTGTCGAACGGCTGGGTGAGCCGCCCGAATCTCGTTGAGTTTTGTAATGAAGTCGGCAATGCTTCTGCCGCCCTTCTTGGCAGCCTCCCAGTCGCGAGGGCGATATTCAAACTTCTCGCTGTCGATGTGCTCCTCTGCGCCCGGGCGGGCCACCGATTCACATAGTTCATAGCCGGCATACATTCCCCAGTTAGGAGTGCACATTGAAGCCAAGACTGCACGAATCTTGTGCGCAGCCGGGCCTCCGAACTGTAGGTACTCGGTCAGAATGTCGGGCGTAGACACCCAGAAGTTAGGCCGGAAGAAATCGGCACTGGTGTGCACGAGCTCGGTTAGATAGCTTTCGAGTTCCTGTTTCGTGTTTCTCCAGGTGAAGTATGTATAGGACTGCTGGAAGCCCACTTTGCCCAGGGCGTGCATCATCGATGGTCGTGTGAATGCCTCTGCCAAGAAGATGACGTCGGGAAATTCGCGGTTGATTTCGCCGATGAGCCACTCCCAGAAAGCTACTGGCTTCGTGTGAGGGTTATCCACGCGGAAAATGTGCACACCCAATGAAATCCAGTGCTTCACGACTCTCAAGACCTCAAAGTGGATGCCTTCAGGGTCATTGTCGAAGTTGATTGGGTAGATATCCTGGTATTTCTTTGGAGGGTTCTCGGCGTAGGCAATCGTTCCATCGGCACGCGTTGTGAACCACTCAGGGTTGGTCTTTACCCAGGGATGGTCGGGAGAAGCCTGGAGGGCCAAGTCCATCGCAATTTCTAGACCCAAGCCGTTAGCGGTCTTTATGAAAGCAACGAAGTCTTTTTTTGTGCCCAGGTCAGGGTGGATTGCATCGTGACCCCCGGCAGAGGAGCCGATTGCCCAAGGCGAACCAGGGTCCTGAGGGCCGGCGGTTAGTGTGTTGTTTGGTCCCTTTCGGAATGCCACGCCAATCGGGTGAATCGGTGGCATGTAAAGGATGTCAAAGCCCATTTCGGCCACTGCTGGAAGGCGCTTCGCGGCAGTCTTGAAGGTTCCGGAGGTCCAAGATTTTGTTTTCGAATCGAAGGTCGCCCCTTCAGATCTTGGGAAGAACTCGTACCAGGCACCCGAGCCGGCAAGTTCTCTTTCGCAGTTGATTCGAAATTCTTCACTCAAGGTAACTAGAGAACGCAGCGGTTGTGCGGCAACTGCCTTGTGAACAGCCGCGGTTTCAGCCTCGGCGAGACGGTCTTTTGCCGGGCGAGAGGTGTCGGAAAGTTTCTCTGCGAGTTCCACAAGTAACTTTGCATTTGCTGCCGTACGGCCCTTCTCGGCAGCGGCACGAGTGAAAACGGCGATGCCCTCGAGCATCATTAGCTCTTCGTCAACCCCAACAGCTATCTTCACGCTGGCATTGTGATGCCAGGTCTCAAACTCGTCAGCAAAAGCTCGAATTTGGTAGGTCCAGAGCCCCTGTTCGTCCAGCTGAACCGAGGTGTGCCAAAGGTCGCTGCCCGGAGCGCCCGCGACCATTCTGTGGATCTGCTGTTTTCCGGTTGGAGAGGCGAGCAGTAACTCGACACCTAGGGCATCGTGACCCTCACGGAAGACATTTGCGCTGAAGGGGATTACTTCACCCTTGAAGGCTTTTGCCGGCCATCGGCCTGATTCGACCGAAGGTTTCACGTTCAAAATCGGCAATCTACCGATTGGATTTTCGTGGAGGAAACTAATGCCGTTGATTGTGCTCACACTCCATAACTTAGTGAAGATTCAGGCCGTATATAAGCGGTTTCAGAAAACGCAACGGAATAGTTGCATCGAGGTCCCAGACATCAGTGCTTTCTCATCTGGAAGCAGAGTCTTGATTTCCTCGGACGGAACGTCGAAGGCGCTATTCCAAACTAGTTCGAAACTTTGCACCC
>JBEDKF010000020.1:0-3859 GCA_041172305.1 Actinomycetota bacterium
ACCTGGGCCAGGGCAAGCTCGGTAAACGTGCCAACCGGACCCAGGTATGAATAGGTCTTCTTGGTTGAACTGTTACTTGTTTTCGTAGCCATTGTTAAAGGTTAGGGCGAAAATAGAGTTATGAGTGAGCGCGCGGGGCAAAAGGCCCAAGAATCTGATCTAGTCAACATCGACAAGCTGATCGAGGCTTACTTCGAAATAACCCCGGATGTGTCCACCGCCGAACAAAAGGTAACCTTCGGAACCAGCGGCCACCGCGGCACATCCTTGAATGGTTCTTTCAACGAGCAGCACATCCTGGCCATCACTCAGGCGATTTGTGAGTTTCGCCAGCGCGAGAACATCCATGGCCCGATTTATGTCGGCAAGGACACCCACGCGCTTTCTGGCCCGGCCGAACAGACCGCCCTTGAGGTGCTCGCTGGCAATGATGTGCTGACCATGGTCGATGCCGAGGGCCGGTATGTTCCGACCCCAGCGGTTTCGGTTGCAATCATCAACCACAACGAGGGCAAGCAGCCGGGCGACCGCTCGATGGCCGATGGGCTGGTAATCACCCCGAGCCACAACCCGCCTACCGACGGTGGCTTCAAGTACAACCCTCCTCACGGTGGCCCGGCTGATTCGGATGCGACCAACTGGATTGCCGCTCGCGCGAACGAAATCATCCTTGGCGGTCTTCGCGAGGTGAAGCGCGCGACCCCAAGCGCGGTGAAGTTTCACTTCCGCGAAAACTACATCGACCAACTCGGCAGCGTCTTAAACATGGACTCGATTCGCGACGCTGGTGTCTCTATCGGTGCCGACCCAATGGGTGGCGCTTCGGTTGACTATTGGGGTGCGATCGGTGAGCGCTATGCGCTGAACCTGACGGTGGTTAACCCGAACGTCGACTTCCAGTTTGGTTTCATGACTCTCGACTGGGATGGCAAGATTCGCATGGACTGCTCGTCGCCGCACGCTATGGCTTCGCTCATCGAAGGCCGCTCACGCTTCGACATTTCGACGGGCAACGATGCTGACGCCGACCGTCATGGAATCGTGACTCGCGATGGCGGGCTGATGAACCCGAATCACTTCCTTGCGGTTGGCATTGACTATCTATATCGCAATCGCCCGGGTTGGGCGGCCGTTGCAGCCGTTGGCAAGACCATGGTTTCTTCATCGATCATCAACCGCGTGGTCGAAGATTTGGGCCGACGCCTGATCGAGGTTCCGGTTGGTTTCAAGTGGTTCGTGCCAGGCCTGATCGATGGTTCGGTTGGCTTCGGTGGTGAGGAGTCTGCCGGCGCATCTTTCTTGCGCCTAAATGGCAAGTCTTGGTCGACCGACAAGGATGGCCTCATCCTGGCCCTGCTCGCCGCTGAAATCACCGCTGTCACCGGCAAGACTCCGACGCAGCGTTATGCGGAGCTGACCGACAAGTTCGGCGCTTCGGTTTATGAACGCATTGACGCACCGGCAACCCTTGAGCAGAAGAGCAAGCTCGGCAAGCTCTCGGCCTCGGATGTTTCGGCGACCTCGCTTGCCGGTGAGCAAATCACTGCGATCTTGACCCATGCCCCGGGAAACGGGGCGGCGCTTGGTGGCCTGAAAGTTGAGACGGAGAACGCCTGGTTCGCTGCTCGTCCATCTGGCACCGAGAACGTCTACAAGATTTATGCCGAGTCGTTTAAGGGGCAGGCTCACCTAGAGCAGGTTCAGAACGAGGCCAAAACTTTGGTCGACGCCGTTCTCGGCTAGACCGCTTGGTAAATCGCTGGGCTAAGCCTTTAGTAGGTGTAGGCCGGTGCAGCCGGCAGGTTCCAGAACTTCTCGAGCACTGTGATGTTCTGCGACTTCATCTCGGTTGCTAGCTGCACACCGACATACCTGAAGTGCCAAGGTTCGAACTGGTAGCCGGTGGTCTTCGTCTGCCCATCTGGGTAGCGCAGGATGAAACCGTATTGCCAGGCGTTCGCCGCCAGCCACTTCCCTGCCTTGGTCTTGGCGAAGCAAACCTGAATCACGCAACCCTGGCCAGATGCGCTGACGTCAGCCGCCAACCCGGTTTGGTGTTCTGAGTATCCTGGGCGCGCGGCGAGGGCCTCACCGGCTTTTAGCCCGAGCCGAGCTACTTGGTTTTTGTGAACAATTACCTGGGTGTCGAAGCTGCGGTAACCAGAGTTCAACAGGAGTGTTCCTGCCTTGTCCTTAGCCATGCCTGCGGCCATTTGGGTCAGCGCGGTGGCGGTGACTTTGGCTACGGCCACACCCTTGAAATATCCAAGAGAAGGCTTATAGGTGAGTGGGTTTAGCGGGCGCTGCTTGTTGGCAACCACCCAAAGTGAATTGGCCTTGGTTAGCGAGTAGGCGCCGGGATTGAAGCAGACACCACACAACACCGGAGGTGACGGGGTCGGGGTTTGGGTTGGGGTCGGAGTCGGACCACCGATCGACCCGGGAGGGTCGCCGATTGCTGTTGGCGAAGGCATTGGCACAACGGTTGGGTCCACCACCGGCTGAATGGTGTTCTCGGGTGCCGGAGTTTGCCCAGCCGCCCAAACCGGCGCCACTAATCCACAGAAGACGAGCGCGCCGGCAGTAAAAATAGTCAAGAGGCGCTTGACTAGGCTTGAGCCGCTTCTGGGGTTAGGCTGGAACATACGTTCAAGCCTAACTTCGATAGGCGAAACATCCGAGGGCAAACTCTCGCGATAGAGATTCAAGACAGAAACGGAGCCTCTTATGGCACGTGCAGAACGCAAGGCAGCCGCGGCAGCCTCAGCTATTTCAGGTGAGATGACTCACAAACAAATCATGTTGGTTCTAGTCGGCCTAATGTCAGGTATGTTCCTGTCGGCTCTAGACCAGTCGGTTGTCGGTGCGGCTATGCGCACGATCGCCGACGACCTAAAGGGTCTCGAGTTGCAGGCGTGGGTTACCACCGCATACTTGATCACCTCGACCGTCACCACTCCTATCTATGGAAAGCTCGGTGACATCCTTGGTCGCCGTCGCCTGTTCATCGTGGCGATCACCATCTTCATTTTTGGTTCGCTTCTATGTGGCACCGCGGCTGACATGTTCCAGCTAGCAGCCTGGCGTGCAGTTCAGGGCATCGGTGCCGGTGGTCTATTCACCTTGGCGCTGACCGTGCTTGCCGACATCGTTCCACCACGCGAGCGCGCTCGCTACCAGGGAATGTTCCTTGGCGTCTTCGCGACTTCATCCGTGCTTGGCCCAATCATCGGTGGTCTATTCGCCGGAGCCGACCAGATCCTATGGATCAACGGCTGGCGCTGGGTGTTCCTGATCAACCTGCCAATCGGCATCGTTGCACTGTTCATGGTGGTCTCGTTCCTACACGTTCCACACACCGCCAAGAAGCAGCGCATCGACTGGCTTGGTGCAATGACCATCGTTATCGCAGTTGTTCCTTTGCTTCTCGTTGCAGAGAATGGCCGCGACTGGGGCTGGGATAGCTTCGAATCGATCTCGATGTACATCATCGGCGGCGTAGGAATCATCGCGTTCATCATGGCCGAGCGTGCAGCCGGAGATGCTGCGCTGCTTCCGCTCAAGCTCTTCAAGTCACGCACCTTCTCAATGGCCACCATCCTTGGTGTCTTGGTTGGTGTTGGCATGTTCGGCGGCATGATGACCTTGCCACTTCTTCTTCAGATCGTGATGGGTGCGACCCCGACCGAGGCAGGCTTCATGATGCTTCCAATGGTTGCCGGAATGATGACCGCGACGATCATCTCTGGTCAGATCACCAGCCGCACCGGCAAGTACAAGATGTTCATGGTTATCGGCCCAATCTTGCTGACCCTTGGCTACCTCTACCTGACCAGCTTCAACGCTGACACTCAGTTCT
>JBEDKF010000021.1:0-5195 GCA_041172305.1 Actinomycetota bacterium
TGCTTGAGCAGGCAGGCGCTGAAATCGTTGAGGTTTCTTGCCCTAACTTCGAGTATGCAATCGCCGCCTACTACCTGATTCTTCCTGCCGAGGCGTCTTCAAACCTCGCCAAGTTCGACTCAGTTCGTTTCGGACTTCGCGTTGCCCCAGAGGGCAACCCGACTATCGAGCGCGTCATGGCTGCAACCCGTGAGGCCGGCTTTGGCCCTGAGGTTAAGCGACGAATCATCCTTGGAACCTACGCCTTGTCGAGCGGCTCATACGAGCACTTCTATGGCGCGGCTCTAAAGGTTCGCACCCTGATCCAGCGCGACTTTGCAGCGGCGTTTGAGAAGGCTGATGTTCTGATCTCACCAACCGCTCCAACCACAGCCTTCAAGATCGGCGAGAAGCTGGAAGACCCGTTGGCGATGTACCTAAACGACATCGCAACCATCCCGGCTAACCTCGCCGGCATCCCGGGTATGTCTGTTCCGAACGGCTTGGCCGACGAGGATGGGCTTCCGACCGGCATCCAGTTGTTGGCTCCGGCTCGCGCTGATGCTCGCCTCTACCAGGTGGGTGCTGCCCTCGAAAAGATGCACGAAGACATCTGGGGCAAGCGAATGATTGACTTTGCACCTGAGTTGGAGGTTCGCGGCTAATGGCTAAAGACGAATTGATGAACTACGAAAAGGCTCTCGAGATGTTCGAGGTCGTCATTGGTCTAGAGGTTCACGTTGAGTTGAACACCAAAACCAAGATGTTCTGTGGTTGCCGCAACGAGTTCGGCGACGAGCCAAACACCAACGTTTGCCCAATCTGTATCGCGCTTCCGGGTGCGCTGCCAGCAGTGAACCGCACCGCGGTCGAGTCGAGCATCTCAATCGGACTAGCGCTTGGTTGTGAAATCGCGCCAAACGGTCGTTTCGCTCGCAAGAACTACTTCTATCCTGACCTTGCCAAGAACTTCCAGACCTCGCAGTACGACGAGCCAATTGCGTTTGAAGGCCAATTGACCGTTGAACTTCCATCTGGCTCGGTTCACACCGTTCAGATCGAGCGCGCGCACATGGAAGAGGACGCAGGCAAGCTGACCCACATCGGTGGTTCTACCGGCCGCATCCAGGGTGCGGAGTATTCACTCGTTGACTACAACCGCGCCGGTGTTCCGCTGGTCGAAATCGTCACTAAGCCCGTCTATGGCGCTGGTGCAGAGGCCCCTGAGCTTGCGGCAGCATACGTGCGTTCGATTCGTGAGATCGTCAAGGGCTTGGGTGTCTCAGACGCCAAGATGGAGCGCGGCAACGTGCGCTGCGACGCCAACGTCTCGCTTCGCCCACACGGCCAAGAGAAGTTGGGAACCCGCACCGAGACCAAGAACGTGAACTCGCTTCGCTCAATCGAGCGTGCCGTTCGCTACGAGATTCAGCGCCAGGCAGCACTTCTTGCCAAGGGCACCGCAATCGTCCAGGAGACTCGCCACTGGCACGAAGACAAGGGCGCAACCAGCGCCGGACGTCCGAAGTCAGATGCCGACGACTACCGCTACTTCCCAGAGCCAGACCTTGTTCCGGTTCAGCCTTCGAAGGAGCTCATCGAGTCTCTTCGTGCAAAACTTCCTGAGAAGCCGGCTGACCGTCGCAAGCGCGTTCAGGCAGAGTGGGGTTTTGCAGACCTAGAGTTCCGTGACGTTGTCAACGCCGACCTCCTCGACCAAATCGAAGAGACCGTCAAGGCCGGCGCGAAGCCACAGGCAGCCCGCAAGTGGTGGACAGGTGAGCTTGCCCGAATCGCAAACAGCCAGGACAAGGATGTGACCGAGCTCGAGATTTCTGGAGCGCACGTTTCCGAGCTTGCTCAGCTGGTTGACGCCGGAAAGCTCAATGACCGTCTGGCTCGTGAGGTTCTGACCTACGTTCTAAATGGTGAAGGTTCACCGACCGAGATCGTTGCTGCTCGAGGCCTTGAGGTTGTTTCTGATGACGGCGCTCTAATCGCCGCCATCGACGCAGCACTGGCCAAGCAGCCAGATGTTCTAGATGCCATCCGAGAGGGCCGCATGCAGGCTGCAGGAGCCGTTATCGGTGCTGTTATGCAGGCGATGAAGGGGTCGGCTGATGCCGGTCGAGTTCGCGAGCTGCTAATCGAGAAGGCAAACGCCTAAAAAGCTGATAAAAAATCCCCGGTCGCGATGACCGGGGATTTTTTTGTTTCATGGGGTGAGTAACGGGGCTTGAACCCGCGACCCCCTGGACCACAACCAGGTGCTCTACCAGCTGAGCTATACCCACCATGAGTGTTGTGCCGAAGCGCAACAACCGGAAAAGTCTATCAGATTAGATGGACTCGGACGACTTCAGATTTGCCGCTGCTTGCTTTGCCTCATCTGAGGTGGGGCCAGGTAGAGGCACCAACACGGTGTTGCGGTAGTAGCGAAGTTCGGTAATCGATTCAAGAATGTCAGCGAGTGCTCGGTGCCCACCCTGCTTCTTTGGCAGTTGGAAGTAGGCGCGCGGGTACCAGCGGCGAGTGAGTTCTTTGATAGATGAAACGTCGATGTTTCTGTAGTGCAGGTGCGAATCCAGAGCAGGCATGTAGCGGTTCAAGAACATTCGGTCGGTGCCAATAGTGTTTCCGGCTAGGGGAGCCTGACGTGCCTCCGGAACGAAGCGCTTTACGTAGTCGAGAATCAACTGTTCGGCGTCTGCGAGCTCTAGACCATCCTCGACATCATTAATCAAGCCGGATTCGGTGTGCATGTTTCGCACGAAGTCATTCATATTGGCCCATGATTCGGGGCGAGGCTTGATCACAATGTTCAAACCTTCATCCAGGATTTCGAGCTCTGAGTTGGTAATGACCACGGCGACTTCGACAAGGCAATCTTTCTCGGGGTTTAGCCCGGTCATCTCGCAGTCGATCCAAACTAGGTTGTCAGAAATCTCAATCACATTCCAAAAATAGGGGAGGCCTCCGACATTGCCGGAGACCTCCCAATTCTAGCGCCGAGGCTATGCCTTCTTGGCTGCCTTCTTGCCTGCCTTCAGTGGCTTCCAAGCCCGCTTGCCACGCAATGCCTTGCGCTCTTTGCGGCCCTCGACCAACCAGTAAAGAACTGGCACAATCACCAGGGTCAGGATGGTTGACGAGAATAGGCCACCGATAACGACCACTGCCAGAGGCTGGGAAATGAATCCGCCACCGCCGGTTAGTCCGAGCGCCATTGGGGTAAGGGCGAAGATGGTCGCCAAAGCGGTCATCAAGATAGGGCGAAGACGTTGGCGCGCTCCATCCATGATGGCTTCCTGAGTTGGTCGACCCTCTCGGCGGTACTGGTTGATCAGGTCGATTAGAACAATCGCGTTTGTCACAACAATTCCAACGAGAAGCAACATACCAATCAGAGCCGGCACGCCTAGGGCAGTGTCGGTAGCCAACAACATTACAAAAGCACCGGTTGCCGCGAATGGAATCGAGATCAACAGAATCAATGGCTGGATGATGCTTGAGAAGGTTGCAACCATGACAATGAACACGATTGCGATTGCTGCTAGCAGAGCGAGACCCAACTGGCCAAATGACTCGGCCTGTGAGGCGCTGACACCGCCGATGGTTGCCGTGGTGCCAACCGGCAATTCAACTCCAGCCAAACGCTTCGTGACATCGGCCGAGATTGCTCCCAGGTTGTCGCCCGAAGGAGTGAGCGAAACGTTTGCGGTTCTGTCACCCTTTTCGCTCTTGATTGCAACCGGAACCTCAACCTCTTCGATCTTCGCGATCGTTGAAAGTTTGGTTAGGCCGGTTGCGGTTGGAATCTGGATGTTCTTGACCTTGGCAACGGTGTCTGGGATGTCTGTCTTTACGACATAGATCGCGGTTTCGTTGCTGTCGATGTTGACCTTGCCGATGCTCGATGGCTTCATGGCAGCTGAAACAAGACCGCCGACGGTGATTTCGGTTAGGCCCTTCTTGGCTGCAGCCTTTCGGTCAACGGTCACACGCAGGGTTCGCTGCTTGTCGGCGAGCGAGTTGGTGATCTCCGAAACATCCTTGGTGCCCTTCATCGCCTTTTGAACGACTGCAATTGCGTCATTCAACTTGGCTTCGTTAGGGGCAACTACCTTGACATCGATGGTGCTCGATGAACCAAAGCCTCCGCCACCAGAGCCGAACTTGACGGTTCCAAGGCTCGCGTCGGCAGTGAATGACTTCTCAAGCTTGGCCTGAAGGGCGGCCTGGTCGACACCCTCCTTGGTGGTTACCTGGATAGAAATGCCGCCGGCAGAAGCGCCGAAGGCCACGCGACCATCACCCGAAGATCCGATGGTGGTTTGGACAACTTCGATCTCTTCTTCTGCAAGAAGGATGGATTCGACCTTTGCAGCGGCTTCATCTTGCTGGGCAAGAGTTTTGCCAGCCGGCAATGTCTGGTTGATTACGAAACCGTTTGATCCTGAAGAGCCGATGAAGTCAGTCTTCAGCTGTGGCACGAGACCAAATGTGATCAGAAGAATCGCAAAAGCAGAAACTAGGGTCGCAACTGGTCGCTTCTGTGTCCAGTTCAGAATCGGGATGTAACCGCGCTGAAGGATGCTCTTGCGCTCCTTCGCCTCTTCCTCTTCGCGAACCTTGGCCTCATGAGCGGCCGCAGCCTTGGAATCTGCGTGCTCAACTGTGGCCGGCGCCTTCAAGAACCAGTATGCGAGCACCGGAACGATGGTTAGCGACACGAATAGTGACGCGGCTAGTGCGATCGCAAACGTGAAAGCGAATGGCCGGAATAGCTCTCCAACCAAGCCACCGACAAGTGCGATAGGCAAGAACACGGCAATGGTCGTGATGGTTGCCGCGGTGATCGCACCGGAAACTTCACGAACCGAACGCAAGATTGCCTCTCGCTTTGGCTCGCCATAAGAAAGGTGGCGGTTAATGTTTTCGATAACCACGATGGAGTCATCGACTACTCGACCGATAGCAATGGTCAGAGCGCTGAGTGTGAACAGGTTCAGTGAGTAACCGAACGACCCGAGGCCGATGAATGTGATCAGCACCGAGGTTGGAATAGAAATAGCCGTTACCAACGTCGAACGAACCGACATCAAGAAGATCAGGATGATGATGATTGCGAAGCTGAGACCCAACAGGCCTTCGGTGGTGAGGTTTTCGAGCGACTTAACCACGTATGGTGCTTGGTCGAAAATTGTGACGATGGT
>JBEDKF010000022.1:0-7921 GCA_041172305.1 Actinomycetota bacterium
CGGGCCGTGCCAGCATCAATCACATACTTGATATTCGGAATCGTAAGGCTGGTCTCGGCGACGTTGGTGGCCAGGATGATTCGCCGGCGAAGCCCTGCGACTTTGCTCGGTTGGAAAACCAGGTGCTGCTCGGTGGCACTTAGGCGACCATAGAGCGGCAATACTTCGGTGTTTTTGTTGAGTGCACCGCTGGTGATGTTTCCAAGGATGGCCTCTTGCGCGTCACGGATCTCAGATTCTCCAGACAAGAAAACCAAGGTGTCACCCTCGGCTTCTCTTTCAAGCTCTTTGAGAGCCTTGATGATGCCATCGATGTAGTCGGATGCCGTGGTCTCTTCATCCGGGTCGGTGTCGTCGTGCGCTTCACGCTCGGTTGGGCGATAGCGCACCTCGATTGGAAAGGTTCGGCCAGATACCTCGATGATCGGGGCATCGTTGAAGTGGCGGCTGAATGACTCCGGGTCGATCGTCGCCGAGGTGACGATGACTTTGAGGTCTGGGCGCTTTGGCAATAACTGTTTTAGGTAGCCCAGCAAGAAGTCGATGTTCAGACTGCGCTCGTGAGCCTCATCGATGATGATGGTGTCGTATTGCTCGAGGTTCCGGTGGCGCTGCATCGCGTTCAACAGAATGCCGTCGGTCATGACCTTAACCTTGGTCTCGGCACTCACCTTGTCGGTGAAGCGAACTTGGTAGCCAACCAGCCCACCGAGTTCAACCTTGAGTTCTTCACTGATGCGCTCGGCAACGGCTCGGGCCGCAATTCTGCGCGGCTGAGTGTGAGCGATGCTGGTTCGACCTAGTTCGAGACACATCTTGGGCAACTGGGTGGTTTTACCCGAACCAGTCGCACCGGCGATGATCACAACCTGGTGGTCGCGAATCGCCGCAAGAATCTCTTCCCTACGCTGACTTACCGGAAGGTCATCCGGGTAAGAAATCTGCAGGTCAGTCATTGGTCAATTATTGCTTAGGCCATCCACCGGGCGGGCCTACCAAAAGCAAGGCGGCGAAGATGGTCGAGACAACTAAGAGCATTGAAAGGAACAGCACTGCTGGGCGAACGATGAACCAGCGATATTGACGGTCAAACCAGTGGTCGTCGCGGCTGTCACCGGAGTGTTCGCGCCTCCAATGCCCAACTAGGCGGCCGGTTCGATCGACGTGCATCTCAAAAGGGATGGTCGCATAAGGCAGAATCGCTAACGCAACAGCAAGCACAGTTCGCCCAAATCCCCAACGTTGGTTAACGCCAGTAATTGATGCGATTACGGCGTAAGCCAAGAACACCGCACCGTGCAATCCACCGATTGCTGTAACCAAAGGTTGAGGTGCACCGATGGTTGCCTTAGCTATCAAGCCACCAATCAGCAGCGTCCAAGTTACGGCTTCAGCAAACGCAAAACGTCGAAACAGAGTTCTAGGTGTCATGCACTTTAGTGTAGGTGTTCGCGCTCCAACGCTGCACCCTCGACGTCGACGTCAGGCAGGATGCGGTCAAGCCACTTAGGAATCCACCAGGCTGCCTTGCCAATCAAGGTCATGATCGCTGGGATGAGAACCAAACGGACCAAGAACGCGTCGAACAAAACGCCTGCTGCCAAACCGAAACCAATCGGACGAATCGTGGTCGACTCTGAGAAAGCAAAGCCTCCAAACACGGTGATCATGATGATTGCTGCGGCGATTACAACACGGCTGCTGAGGTGCATGCCGAAGTTGACGGCATCCTTGGCCGACTTTCCGTGCACGTATGCTTCGCGCATACCTGAACCCAGGAACAGCTGGTAGTCCATTGCCAAACCGAAGACAACTCCGATGATTAGCGTCGGCACGAAGCTCATGATTGGGCCCGGGTCGTGAATGTCGAAAATTGCTCCGAGCCAACCCCATTGGAAGACAGCTACTGTCGAGCCCAGGGTTGCCATAACGGTCAGCAGGAAGCCGGCGCTGGCAATCAGAGGCACAACCAGCGAACGGAACACCAGGATGAGGACGAACATCGAGAGAATCAGAACCGCACCGAGGTAAAGAGGCAAAGCATCCGCGAGCTTTTTCGAAATATCGATCTGAGCCGCGGTTGAACCGGTCACGCCGAGCTCCACCCCATACTTGCTCTTCAATTCATCGGCCAAACCGCGAACAGCGAAAACCAACTTTTCGGTCGACTCGCTAGCAGGGCCATCGGTTGGAATGATTTGGAAAAGCAGCTTGGTCTGGTCGTCTGAGATAGCAGCAGGGATGACACTGACCACGCTGTCGACCTTCATGAGATCGGTGGCGATATCGGCCTGAAGATCGGTCGCTTCCTGCCCGGCTACCTTGCGGTCGGCCGTTGCAACAGCCACGACCGGGCCATTGATGCCAGCACCAAAGGCGGCCTCGGTTAGCTTGAAAGCCTTGTATTGGGTAGAGCTGACCGGCTCAGACGACCCATCAGGAAGACCAAGGCGAAGCGAGCTCAACGGCTGAGCAGCAATGCCCATCACGATGGCCACAACCAAAATCGACAACCACGGTTTCTTAGTTGCCAGCACTGGTCGCGAGGCGTTTTTAGGCTCCGCAACTTCTTGCTTGCTCTCTGCGGTTCCGGCCGAAGCGCGCTCCTTCTTTGAGAGCACTTTTAGGCCAACCAGCGACATCATCGCCGGAGTAAAGGTAACGGCAACCAGGACGGCAACAACGATGGAGATAGCGCCGACGCTACCCATCAGACCCAGGAAGCCGACACCGGTGACATTCAGTGCAACCAGCGCGATGATGACGGTGAGCCCGGCAAAGACAACAGCATTACCCGAGGTGCCATTGGCCAATCCGATCGACTCGCGCATCTCAACGCCAGACTTCAACTGGCGGCGGTGGCGGTTCAAAATGAATAGCGAGTAGTCGATGCCCACGGCAAGGCCCAGCATCACACCGAGCATCGGAGTGGTTGAGTTCATTTCGACCAAGGATGAAAGGGCAAGCGCACCGGTTGCCGAAACCGCGACGCCCAGAAGAGCGCCCAGCACCGGAAGGCCGGCTGCCACGAGCGTGCCGAGCATGACAAACAGAACCACGGCAGCGCTCAATAGACCGATAACTTCGGCCGGGCCACCAAGCGAAGGTAGCGACTTGGTCAGTGACTGGCTTAGTTCGATCTGGATGTTCTTGAGTTTGGCCTCTTCGAACACCGCGCCAACGGCGGCAATCTCTTCGGTGCTCAACTCGCCGGCAGGCTTATTGAACTGGACGGTTAGGGATGCGGTTTGGCCATCGGTCGAGACTGTGTGGAAGTTCTTCATCGCAGCGAGAATCTTCGATGCGGAGGCAAGCTTGGCGGTGTTGTCGGCAATTGCCGCGACGCCCTCGTCGATTTTGGCCTGGCCGGTAACAACATCAGCCAAACCCGCGTCGATCTTCGCCTGGCCGGCCACTAGGGCAGCCTTCTGCTTGGCAATCTCGGCCTGGCCGGCCAAGATCTGAGCTCGGTTGCCTAGCAGTGCATCAATCTGCGCCTGCGGTGCTCCGCCGGCCTTCATCTGAGCGATTGCACCATCGACCTGAACAAGCTTCGAATCGAGGTCCTTGGCGGCGGCGGCAAGCTTGCTCTTGCCGGCGTTGAGCTCGGTCTGGCTAGCCGCTAGTTTTGCCTTGCCCGCGTCAAGTTTCGCCTGAGCATCCTTGAGTTCTTGCGGTGCAGAGTCGAGCTTTGCCTGACCATCGGCCAATTCTGCACGATTCTTGGCGAGTTCGGCCTCGGTCTTGAATGGGTTCATTGCGGTGGCAACGCTCGGCTGGGATTCAACTTCGGCCAAAAGGTCGGCAATCAAAGCCTTTTCTGGAACGGTGAAAGCCCTGCCGTTGGTCTTGTGAATAACGACTTCACCCGAACCATTGGTTGCCTCGGGAAAAGACTTCTGCAGGTCATCAATGACAACCTGGGATGGGGTTCCCGGCAGCGACATGGTCGTGGTGAGCTTGCCACCGAAGATTGCCATCGAAGCGCCGGTTGCGGCGAGAATCAGCACCCAGGTGACAATAACGAGCCAAGCGCGACGTGCCGAAAGTTGACCGAGTTTATAGAGCAAGTTTGCCATCAGAGACCTTTGAGAGTGACTGCTCGAACGCCTTTGAAGAGCAATGCCGGAAAGCGAGTTACCTCGCACACCAATGTTAACCAGCCAGCGCCGAAGTCATTCCCGAGAATCCACAACCATAGACTGAACTCATGAAGTTCAGCAGCGATGTCACCACCCTGATTGCCCTATTCGCCATTGTCAGCCCAATCACATCCTTGCCGGTGTTCTTGAACCTGACCAGCGAGATGACGAAGTCACAGCGTCGCATCACTGCACTAAAGACTGCCGGCGTCGCGGGCCTAACGCTGATCATCGCCTACTTCCTCGGCGACATCATTTTGCGTTCGCTCAGCATCGACATGAACTCGTTCCGCATTGCCGGCGCATTCGTCATCTGCGCCTACGGCTGGAGCATGGTGATGGGCAAGAAGCCTCGCGAGGTCAAGGCAGCCCCGGCTGGTGCGGCAGTGGTTCCACTCGCAATCCCGATGATGGCTGGCCCCGGCGCTATCGCCACAGTGATCGCGCTCGGCAACAACGCGGAGGGTTTCGTTCAGATTTCCAACCTGCTGATCATCCTTGCGCTTTCTGCCCTAACCGGAATTTTGCTTCTCGCTGCCGAACCTGTCGAGCACCTGCTCGGCGAGAACGGTCTAATGGTGGTCACCAGAATCTTTGGTCTGCTGCTTCTTGCCATCGGCATTTCAACCGTGATTTCTGCGATCAGCGCCGCCTTCCCGGGCTTGGCCGGCTAGGCCCAATTCATGTCATTCACAGATGCCGATCATCTGATCGCGGCCGAAGCAGCCCACTCCGAAGCCCTCGGCGTTCTCGCGATTTTCGAACGCGCCGAACCCGATGACCACCGCCCTCGCCTGGCGCTAGAGACCCTTGTCGCATGGATGAAGGGCAATGCCACCGAAACCCAAACGCGCCAAGCCGCCTTCGACGCAAACGAAGCCGCTCGAGATGTTTCGGTTGACGCGGCTCGTTTCGCGGCCAAGGCTTGCGGCCAAGCAGCATCGGTGGCCGCCACTCCGTTCAATGCGATTCACGTCAAGCGATTCGCAGAAAAGGCTAAAGCCGCGGCAAACAGCAGATAACAGCGCAATGGCAGCGAAATTGCGATATTGTTATTGATAAGTCCGCGCAATGACGAGCGAACAGAGCCAGCTTATTTATACGGCCAACTCGTCACACTTCCCCACTTACCCACTTCATAAAGAGGTTTAGGAAAATCATGACCGCATCAGCAAATATCGGAGTCGTCGGGCTCGCAGTAATGGGTTCTAACTTGGCGCGCAACCTTGCCAGCCGCGAGGGCAACACCGTTGCAATCTACAACCGCTCAGTTGAGCGCACTGACCTACTTATGGCCGAACACCCAGAGGCCGGCTTCATCGCTTCAGCAACTATCGACGAGTTCGTCGCATCGCTTGCCAAGCCACGCACCGCAATCATCATGGTTCAGGCCGGCAAGGGCACCGACGCTGTGATTTCGCAGCTCGCTGAGCGCTTCGAGCCAGGCGACATCATCGTTGACGGTGGCAACGCATTGTTCACCGACACCATCCGTCGCGAGAAAGATGTCTCTGCCAAGGGCATCAACTTCGTCGGCGCCGGAATCTCGGGCGGTGAGGAGGGCGCACTAAAGGGCCCTTCGATCATGCCTGGTGGTTCAGCTGAGGCCTACAAGACCCTTGGCCCAATCCTTGCTTCAATCGCGGCGATTGCCGAGGGCGAGCCTTGTGTTACCCACGTTGGCACCGATGGTGCTGGCCACTTCGTGAAGATGATTCACAACGGCATCGAGTATGCAGACATGCAGCTAATCGCCGAGGCCTACGACATTCTTCGCCAGGCGGGCGCTTACACCCCTGCCGAGATTGCAGACATCTTCAACGAGTGGAACAAGGGTGACCTTGAGTCATTCCTAATCGAGATCACCGCTGAAGTTCTAAAGCAGGTCGACTCAAAGACCGGCAAGCCACTAGTCGACGTCATCCTTGACCAGGCTGGCTCAAAGGGCACCGGTGTTTGGACCGTTCAGACCGCTCTAAACCTAGGCACCCCGGTTTCGGGCATCGCCGAAGCTGTATTTGCTCGTTCACTTTCATCACAGGCATCGCAGCGCGCAGCCGTTGATGGCCTACCTGCAGACGCAACCGCATGGAGCGTTGCCGACAAGGCGGCCTTCGTTGAGGATGTGCGCCGTGCGCTTTACGCTTCAAAGCTGGTTGCTTACGCACAGGGCTTCGATGCCATCCGTGCCGGCGCGAAGGAATACGGCTGGGAGATCAACCTAGGTGCCGTTTCAAAGATCTGGCGCGGCGGTTGCATCATCCGTGCGCAGTTCCTAAACCGCATTGCCGATGCGTATGACAAGAACCCAGAGCTTCAGTCTCTGATCTTCGACCCATACTTCAAGCAGGCCGTAGCAAACTCGGTCAGCTCATGGCGCCAGGTTGTTGCAAACGCATCGCTAGCCGGAATCCCGGTTCCTGCTTTCGCTTCATCACTGTCTTACTACGACGGCCTGCGTTCACCTCGCTTGTCAGCCGCTCTAGTTCAGGGCCAGCGCGACTTCTTCGGTGCACACACCTATAAGCGCGTCGACATGGATGGAACCTTCCACACTCTTTGGTCAGGCGACCGCTCAGAGGTGGAACAGGCTCCGTCAACCCACTAATAGACTGGGCGCATGACGTCTCAGAAAAGCCCCGGATGGGTGCTCAGCTTCACACTGCTGGGCCTAATCTGGGGCTCTTCTTTTCTGTTTATTAAAGAGGGTCTTCAGATTCTCAGCCCGTTCGGCATCGCCTTCTGGCGAACCGCACTCGGTGCAGTCGTTCTTGGGCTGATTCTTGTTATTCGCAGACACAAGCTTCCGGCGAGCGCCAGGCAATGGGCTCTGATCTGGGTCGGCGGCCTGCTCATGAGTGGTGTTCCGGCGGCACTTTTTGGCTACGCCCAACAACATGTTTCTAGCGCGCTTGCGAGCATCTTGAATGCCAGCACTCCCATTTTCACCGTCATCGCAATCATGATTGCCTTCAGGGATGAAAAGCCAAAGCGCTTCGTGATCATCGGGCTATCGCTCGGTTTGATTGGCGTTGCAATTGTCCTGGCCATCTGGGCGGGCTTTGGCGTAAACGACCCTCTTGCCATCGGTGCACTCGTGTTAGCCGTCACCTGCTACGGGTTCGGCACACCATTCACTCGCAAATACATTTCGACGATGCCCATCGGCACCGATAGCGCCGTATTTGTTCAGGTTTCGACTTCCGCTTTGACCATGTTGCCGCTTTACCTTCTAACTGGGCCGGCTTTCGTTGGCGAACTTTCTCCGATTCCGGTTGGTTCGATGCTGATTCTCGGATTCATCGGCACCGGCTACGCCTACGTCGCCTATTACGACATCATCAACAAGGTCGGCAGCGCTATTGCCAGCTCGGTCACCTACATCACACCGCTGGTTGGCGTGCTCTTGGGGGCGCTTCTTTTGGGTGAACACATCACCTGGAACCAACCGGTTGGTGGAATCGTCATTCTCCTCGGAGCGGCAATCGCACAGGGGCGGCTAAACAGATTCTTCGTTCGAAAGTGAATCGCCTAGGCGGTTTCACCAAGAGCGCTCAGGTGGACATTGTTCTAATCGGCGCCGCATTCGTTTGGGGCGCAAGCTATCTAGCAGCCAAAGAATTGACTGCAGCCGGAAGCCTATGGGGCATGATGGCTTTGCGATTCACGGCGGCCGCCGCCATTCTCTTTCTGATTCGCGCTTATAAACCTCAAAGGTTCAGCAAAGCCGACATCCTTATCGGAACCGCCGTGGGCGTTGGTCTCGCGGTAGTTATGAC
>JBEDKF010000023.1:0-17021 GCA_041172305.1 Actinomycetota bacterium
ACCAGCGCGAAAATGGACCCATTGGCTCCTGGCACGCGAATTAGAGATTCAGGCTTCGAAGTTGCGCCTAGTGCGATGAGATTCAACTCTGCTAGGCCAGAAGTGTCCGAGATGTGCGGTGCAAGCGATAGGCCCTTACCCTGTCCGGAAACGCCGATTACTACAACAGAGTCGCTCTTGGCTGCTGGAATTTTTGCTGTGACTGAAAGCTTGATGTTCTTCATGCTCACCATGCTAACTGTGGACGCATCTAGATAGGATTTAGACATGGTTCAACCCCGAGACTTGTTCACCACACACGATGTGGGTGTAGAAGTGACGCTTGGGTTGCACATGCTAGGTGGGCTAAGCGGGTTCACGGATGCCGGGTCCACGATTTCCCAGTTCTCGGACCAAATTTTCTCGAATCTTGAGCACAAGTTGTTGATCTCGTTTAACAACGATGAGTTGCTCGACTACCGCTCGCGTCGGCCAGTGATGTATTTCGAGAAAGACCACATTGAGTCATACGAGCCTGCAGTTTTGGGTATCTACTTGGTTTGGGATGAAGCTAGACAGCCATTCCTTTATCTGCACGGCTACGAGCCTGATTTCCGCTGGGAAGCCTTCAGCGATGCCATGAGTCTCATCCTGGACATCTACGCGGTTTCTGATTTCACATGGGTGCATGCGATCCCTTTCCCTCTCCCGCACACTCGATCGGTTGGTGTGACGGTTTCGGGAAACAGAAAGAACCTAATCGAACAGACGTCGGAGTGGCGACCTCAGACCCAAGTCCCTGGCAACGTTCTGCACCTACTCGAATACCGTTTCGCTGCACAAGAGATTCCGACAGCCGGATTTGTGCTCTTGGTTCCTCACTATCTAGCCGAGAGTGAATACCCTCAGGCAGCGGTAGTTGCTTTCGAGCAAGTCACTGCAGCCACCGGCCTGGTTTTCCCAATGGATGACTTGCGCGATGAAGGCGTTAGGTTCACCGCGAAGCTCGAGGCCCAGGTTGCCGAAAACGATGAGTTGGCTCGGATGATTGCAAATCTAGAGCAGGGCTACTTGAATGATGCTTCGGGTCCTAACCAGGCGCCGATTCGCAAGCCCGACAGTAAAGTTCCGAACGCCGATGAGATCGCGGCGGAACTTGAGGATTACTTGGCAAGCAGGCTAAAGAACTCAGGAGAGAGCACCGAAAGCTCTGAAGGGTAGCCGATTGGGTAAAACCCGAGTTCGCCTAATTCTCGGCGCGAGCGTTTTCGCGTATTTCGTAACCGTGGTTGAGCGAAGCTCAATGGGCGTCGCATCGCTTTCAGCGACAGACCGATTCCAGGTCAGCGCTGCTTCGCTATCGACACTCACGGTGGCACAACTGCTTGTCTATGCCGTCATGCAAGTGCCAGCGGGTATCCTGCTTGACCGTTTTGGACCGAGGAGGCTAATAATCGCAGGCAGCCTCATTACGGGAATGGGAAACCTAATCGTTGCGGTTTCACCACTGTTTCCCGTTGCGGTTATCGGAAGAGCGATTGTTGGCTTCGGTGACGCATTCGTCTTCATTTCGATGATCAGATTGATCAATAGCTGGATTCCAGGTTCGCGAGCGACCAGATACACCCAACTTTTCGCCAACCTAGGTCAGTTAGGGCAGCTCGGCTCGGCGATACCGTTCGCATGGCTTTTGGGCTTCGCCGGTTGGGCGCCAGCCTTTGGTTCCATTTCGGCCCTAGCATTGGTCGCCGCTTCCGTGGCCACTCTTTTCATCCGAGACGACCCCAAACAACAGCAGGTGACGATGATTCCGGGTCCCATGCTCGCCGAGAGCTTCCGTCTCAACTGGCGTGATGCCCATACTTGGAAAGCTTTTTGGGTACATTTCACGCTTCAATCGAGCGGCTCACTTTTCATCTTGCTTTGGGGATACCCCTTCCTTGTCCAAGGCGAATTGGTGGATAAGGGCGTTGCAACCGCACTGCTCAGCTCCTTTGTTTTCATTGGTTTTTTCGTTGGGCCGATTCTCAGCCACGTATGCGTGACACACCCTCAAAGACGCCATGTGCTGGTGACCTCAATTTACTCAGCGATGGTTTTTGCCTGGCTGCTCATTTTTCTGACGCCTGGGCGCAATCCACTTTGGCAACTGGTTCTCTTGGTTCTGGTTATTGGGCTGGGCGGGCCTGCATCCATGATTGCTTTTGACTACTCAAGGACAACCATTTCGGAATCTCGAATTGGCTCGGCTAACGGCATCATCAACTCCGGTGGTTTCGTGGCGACGTTTTCATCCATGTTTCTAATCGGCATGTGCCTAGACCTGATTAGAGACTTGGGGCTAGTTGACAATCGTCAGCTCTACAACCTAGATGCCTTCAAGCTGGCTTTGCCACTGCAACTATTCATCATGTCGCTGGGCTTGTTTTTCTTCTATCGTTCCAGGCGTGCGGCTATCGCGGCGGGGATAGGCAAGTAAGCAACGTTGTTGCACGTGAAGCAAAAGTACGCAAATGATCAAACAAACTTGACTTTCGTGACATAATTGCAGAAGACCCAGTCTCCGCTCACGCGGATTTGACATGGGTCTTAGTAATGCCCGGATCAGCAGGTTGTTGATTCTGAGAGGTAGATGTGGCCAAGAGCACTGAAGACGGCAAAAAGCGCGGTTTCCTGTCAAGCCTGCTGCACCCAGGGCAGAACAAATCTTCGGGGGAACCGACTAAGAAAGAAGCAACGATCATTCCTGCAGCACCTAAGGCCGCTAAGCCAAAAGCCGACGCCGCTCCAAAGTCAACCGTAAAGTCGGCTCCGAAAACTGAGACTAAAGCAAAGGCGGTCGCGACGAAGACCGAACCTAAGGCTAAGCCTGCTGCTGTAAAGGCTGAACCAAAAGCTAAGGCACCTGCTGCTAAAGCCAAGGTAGCTGCCAAGCTAGAGGTAGAGGTAGCGGTTGAGGCAAAGCCGGTCAAGGCGGCCCCAAAGGCTGCAAAGAGTGCTGCACCTGCCGCAACCAAGGCCAAGCCGGCCAAGGCAAAGAAGGCTCCAAAGCTCGGCGATGACGATGACGTCGAAATCGATGATGTTGATGACTTGGTCTCGGTCGAAGAGATCGTCGCTGAAGCCGCTTCTGCCATCGACCTAACCGCGGTAGAAGACCACCACGACGACGAGCACGACGAAGACGAGAAGGAAAAAATCGTCGTACCCGAAGGAGCTCTAGTCCTTTCGAACCGTGAAGAAGATGACATTCCGGTTCAGACGACCACAATCACCGGCGCAACCGCAGACCCTGTAAAGGACTACCTAAAGCAAATCGGTAAGGTCGCGCTTCTAAACGCTGAGCTTGAAGTCGAACTTGCCAAGCGAATCGAAGCCGGTCTATTTGCGGAAGAGAAGCTTGCAACCGACACCAAACTGACTCGCGAGGCCGAGAGAGACCTCAAATGGGTCGTCAAGGATGGTCAACGAGCTAAGAGCCACCTTCTGGAAGCCAACCTTCGCCTTGTAGTTTCGCTTGCGAAGCGTTACACCGGCCGTGGAATGCAGTTCCTTGACCTCATCCAAGAAGGAAACCTAGGTTTGATTCGTGCGGTCGAAAAATTCGACTACACCAAGGGTTACAAGTTCTCCACCTATGCAACTTGGTGGATTCGCCAGGCGATCACTCGTGCGATGGCTGACCAGGCTCGCACCATCCGTATTCCGGTTCACATGGTTGAAGTAATCAACAAGCTTGCGCGAGTTCAGCGCCAGCTGCTTCAGGACCTAGGCCGCGAACCGACTCCAGAAGAATTGGCCCGCGAACTAGACATGACTCCTGAGAAAGTTGTCGAAGTTCAGAAGTATGGTCGCGAACCTATTTCACTTTCAACCCCGCTTGGCGAAGATGGCGACAGCGAATTCGGTGACCTCATCGAGGACACTGAGGCTGTTGTGCCAGCTGACGCAGTCGGTTTCACAATGTTGCAACGTGAGCTGGAGCGAATTCTTGACTCACTGCACCCGCGTGAGGCTGGCGTTATTCGCAGCCGTTTTGGCTTGGGCGATGGAGTTCAGAAGACCCTCGACCAAATTGGTGAAGAATTCGGCGTGACGCGAGAGCGAATCCGACAGATCGAATCTAAGACCATGTCGAAGCTTCGTCACCCTTCGCGCTCACAGATGCTTCGCGACTATCTAGAGAACTAATGTTCTATCTTCCAGCCATTCTGATTGGGCGGGCTGTTCGCTTGCTCATCAGAATGGTTCGTCCCGGTGGAGGATCCGCTCTGCCCGGGTTGGTTTTGAGCAAGATTGCTCCTGGGCTGCTGTCAAAAACTCTTAACAGCTTCCCAGACGGATTGATTGTCGTGACCGGTTCTGCCGGCAAATCAACAACCACAAAAATGTTTGTCGCTATCGCTCGCGCGCATGGCAAGCACGTTTTTACCAACCCGTCCACTGCGAACATCGCCCAAGGGTTTTTCTCGGCAATCTTGGAGCGTTCTAACGTTCTTGGTCGGATTGCGGGTGATGTTGCCATTCTGGAAATGGATGAGGGTCACGCAGCGGAAATTACTGCGCGTATCTCACCGCGGCAATCCACCATTTTGAATGTTTTGGAAGATCAACTCGACCGATTTGTAGACCCGGCCCTTGTTCGGGAGAAGCTCGAATTAGTAGCAAAGCGAACCAAGGGAACGGTTCTCTTAAACGCGGATGACCAAAACACAATCATGATCGGTCAGACACTTCCAACCAAAAGTGTTGTCTGGTTTGGAATCGCCGGTGAAGAGATTTCAAGAACCAAGCACGGTCTTGGGTCGGCTCCTACCTACCTGAGCGTTCTTGCGAGGCCGCAGGCTTCGGCCGAGATACTTTCGCTAAATGGGTTGACTGCACACGCAATAGTGAACGGCAGCTCGGCTACATTTAGTCTCCCTAACCGCGGTCTTCACTATGCGCTCGATTCGATCGCGGCTCTCTCAAGTGCGGCGGAGTTCCTTGGTGGCGAATTTGACCTGAACCTTGCGGCTTCGACGCTCAGCGAGTTGCCTCCGGTGTTTGCGCGTGGCGAGATCGCTAATGTCAGGGGAGAGGATGTCGAATTCATCCTCGTGCAGAACCCGATGAGTTTTCAGTTGAATCTGGACAATCTCAGCACGAATCCCGAACAAATCATGGTTGCAATAGGTCGAGATGTGCATGACCCGTCCTGGTTATGGACTGTCGACATGTCAGCGCTTTCTCACGTGGACATCGTTAGTGGATACAACTTTGCAGAAATAGCTTTGAGGCTCGCCTACAGTGATGTCCCGGTTGCCGAGGTCGAGGCTGACCTGGAAACGGCTCTTGAAAAGTTCTTCTCTCTGCCCAAGCCGAACAACTCCATTAAGACCGTCATTTTCTCAGCCGACGCAATGCGCCGCACTCGTCGCATTTTGGGCTTCACAGACCCTGAGGCGGTTGAAAGATGATCAAGCTCGGTGTCTTTTTTCCCGATCACCTGAATCTAAACGGCGACCTCGGGAACGTTTCAGTCATCAAAAAGCAACTCGATTGGCGAGGGGTTGACTCAGTCGTGATCGGAATCACGAGCGAAGACCAGCTTTCCGATGGTTTTGATTTGCTTTTCTTGGGGCACGGATCGGAAGCCGCGTGGGCTGACATCGAGCACCGCATGCCGAATTTCGACTCCGTAATCGAGCGCGTTCTAGATTCTGATATTCCGTTCATGGCAGTTTCGACAGGCTTTGAACGCATTGTTGCCTCGGGTGCTCTCCAAGGATTGTCGCAGTCAACACGGGATGCTCGGACCTCAAAGTTCGAGGTGGCGGATGATGGCGATGTAAAGGTTCTTGGATACTTGAACACCGAATGCGATCTTCCATTGGTTTTCCGTTCAGGAGCTCTTGTCGCGACGATGCTTCACGGCCCCGTTCTGTCGAGAAATGCGAGTTTGCTCAACGAGATTTTGGTTGCGATTTCGACTAGAGCAGGTATTGATTTGCCGGCACTGATGGATGCAAAAAAGGCCGACCAATTGGCCGACCTTATTGCTGAAGTTTGGAAGTTAGAAGAAGAACTAGCGAGCGAGTAGCTTCGAACTCTCGTCGTGCCAAGAAACAGCCACAGGCTCAAGCTGTGCCTTCTTTTCGTTGCCGTGGTGTGAGCAGAAGATTAGGTCTCCGCTAGCCAACTCAACACGGATGTATGCCTGAGCCCCGCAGACATCGCAACGGTCATGCGCGGTGAGGGCGGCGTTAGACCCTTCTACCTGGTCGTTTAGTTCTAGTTCTGCGGTGGTGTCTTGGCTCATGATGAATCCCTTCTCTGACAATAAGAACACATAAGAGGCCTGATTCGTGCCCTTTGAAGCCGCATTTCGCTAACTGCGAAGAAATTCAATCGATTTCGCTCGAAAACCGTGTCACATAAGCCTTTTCGGACCTCTGCGGATACTCTTTTTAGGTGCCCAATTCAGACTATTCAGCCCGCCATCTCTCGGTTCTAGAGGGTCTCGAGGCTGTCCGCAAACGACCGGGAATGTACATCGGCTCAACCGACTCTCGTGGTCTTATGCACTGCCTCTGGGAAATCATCGACAACTCTGTCGACGAGGCTCTGGCCGGGCACGGCGACAAAATTGACGTGATACTTCACAAAGATAACTCCGTTGAAGTTCGCGACCGTGCCCGCGGTATTCCGGTAGACATAGAGCCAAAGACTGGACTTTCTGGTGTTGAGGTTGTCTTCACTAAGTTGCACGCCGGTGGCAAGTTCGGATCGGGCTCTTATGCAGCCTCGGGTGGCCTCCATGGTGTTGGCGCGTCGGTGGTTAATGCGCTCTCAGAGCGCTTGGATGTCGAAGTGGACCGCGAAGGTAAGACCTATGCGATGTCGTTCCGACGCGGCGAGCCTGGCGTATTTGAAGACAAGGGTGGCATTTCACCCTCGAATCCTTTCAAACCGTTCGAAGACGGCTCGATTCTCCGTGAGGTGGGCAAGGTCTCCAAGGGTGTCTCAGGCACGAGGGTGCGCTATTGGGTCGACCCACAGATTTTCATCAAGGATGCCCACTTTTCAACCGACGAACTAGTCGGTCGAGCACGCCAGACAGCGTTTTTGGTTCCTGGTCTTGGCATTTCGATCACCGATGAGCGGGGCCCCGAGAAGGAGCACCAAGAATTCCGTTACCTAGGGGGAATCGTCGAGTATGCCGACTTTCTAGCCAAGGATGCACCACTTACGTCCACTTGGCGTTTGTCAGGACAGGGCAAGTTCACAGAGACGATTCCGGTGTTGGATGAATCTGGAAACATGGTCTCTCGAGATGTCGAGCGTGAGTGCGCAGTCGAAGTAGCTGTGCGTTGGGGTACCGGTTACGACACCGAGCTCAAGTCATACGTGAACATCATCGCTACGCCCAAGGGTGGAACACACGTCTCGGGATTCGAGCAGTCTTTGCTCAAGGTTTTCCGGAGCCAGATCGAATCGAACGCCAGAAAGCTCAAGGTCGGCAACGACAAGATTGAAAAAGAAGACGTCATGGCCGGGCTGACCGCGGTCGTAACTGTGCGTCTGGCAGAGCCTCAATTCGAAGGGCAAACCAAAGAGGTTCTCGGCACTCCTGCGGTGAAGAATATCGTTGCCAATGTGATTGCCAAATCGCTCGCAGAACGCTTCGGAAGCGTCAAACGCGATGACAAGGCTCAAACCGCATTGTTGCTGGAAAAGATCGTGGCTGAAATGAAGTCGCGAATCTCTGCTAGAACGCACAAGGAAACGCAGCGACGCAAAAACGCCTTGGAAAGTTCATCTCTTCCAACGAAACTCGTGGATTGCCGCACACAAGACACAATGGACTCTGAACTCTTCATCGTTGAGGGTGACTCGGCGCTCGGCACAGCAAAGCTCGCGCGAAGCAGTGACTACCAGGCACTCCTGCCTATCCGTGGAAAGATTCTCAACGTTCAAAAGGCGTCCGTCTCGGACATGTTGTCAAACACGGAGTGCGCATCCATCATCCAGGTGATCGGTGCTGGCTCGGGAAGAAGTTTTGATCTTGATGCCGCCAGATATGGCAAGGTCATCCTGATGAGCGACGCTGATGTCGATGGCGCTCACATTCGAACCCTTTTGCTCACACTCTTCTTCAGGTACATGAGGCCTCTAGTTGAGGCTGGCCGAGTTTTCGCAGCTGTTCCACCATTGCACCGCATTGAGGTTATCAACGCTGGTTCTAAGGCGAATGAAGTGATATATACCTACTCTCAACAGGAGCTAGAAGCACTTCTTGGCAAGCTTCAGCAGCAGGGTAAGCGATACAAAGAGCCAATTCAACGCTATAAGGGTCTTGGTGAAATGGATGCCGACCAGCTGGCCGAGACCACCATGGATCGTAGCCACCGAGCGCTGAGACGCGTTCAGGTCGATGATGCCGCAGCGGCAGAGCAGGTCTTCGAGCTGTTGATGGGCAATGATGTTGCTCCGCGCCGTGACTTCATTATCGATTCGGCTGACGATTTCGAACGCGATCGAATCGACGCTTAGTTTCCGACTGCTCCGATGACGGCCGTCTGTGGAGTGCCAGATGCGTCACGCTTCGCTTTGTCCCCGCGCAGTTCAATCGGCTTGCCATCTGAGGTCAATGCCTTAGCAGGTTCAGAACCAACCCAAGCAAAATAGACCTGGTCTTCTCCGCGGACGAACCTGTGAGAACGAACGCCCCCAGTGGCACGCCCCTTGCCAGGGAACTCGGTTAGGTCCGAGATTTTTGCCGAGCCGGCATCAGTTCCAGGAATCGCAAGGGAACTGTTAGCCGCAGTGACGACCACGGCGTTTTGATTGCTCACCGCGCCGAAGAAAATCACTCGGGCGTCGTCATCTAGGTTGATGCCCGCAACGCCGCCTGCTGGCCTTCCCTGGGGGCGGACGGAACTTGCAGAGTAGTGCAGAAGTTGGGCATCGCTCGCGACGAACACCAATGTAGATTCGTCAGTCGCCAGGCTAGCTCCAACTACGCGGTCGCCATCCTTCAACGTAATGATTTCGAATTCATCCTTGATTGGGTAATCGGCAACAATTCGCTTCACAACGCCTTGTTCGGTGCCGACTGCGAGTTCCGCTGTTTCGTTCAACTCGATGACGGTGAGAATGCGTTCTTCGCGCGGTAGGCCCAAGAATTCCTGAGCGGAGACAGTTTGGGTCGGGTCGAAGTTCTCCCCAGTGCCTGGAACGTCTGCCGCGTGAATCCGGTGCACTTTTCCAAGCGATGTAACGAAGCCGATGTCTTGGCGGGTAGAAGTCTTGATAATCGCCGCGATCGCATCGTGTTTACCTCGCTTGGTCTGTGAAGCCAGTTCACCGTGACCGTCTACGCGAGTGAGCATGCCGCTAGCGGTCATAACAATCGAACATGGAGTGTCAGCGAGTTCCGCGTTAACTGAAGCCGCCTTTGCCATAGAAATCGGTTTGACTTCCTCGACTTCCGAAATCAATGTGGTTCGGCGTTGGTCGCCATACTTCTCGGCAACTTCAGCCAATTCGGCACTGACCACGGCTCGAAGGTTGGATTCGCTTGAAAGAATGTGCTCTAACTCGGCAATTTCCTTGAGAAGAGTGTTTTTCTCTGACTCCAGCTCAATCTTGGAAAATTTTGTGAGTCGACGTAGGCGAAGCTCCAGGATGTATTCGGCCTGAAGCTCGCTTAGGTTGAATGTCTCGCGAAGGCGTGCTCTGGCGTCATCGACTTCCTCGCTGTCCCGGATCACGCGGATAACCTCGTCAATTGAGACGATCGCAATCAGGAGACCTTCAACTAAGTGGAGTCTCGCCTGTCGCTTTCCTAGGCGAGTCTTGGTTCGACGACGCGTAACGGTGATTCGATGCGCGAGGTAAACGCCGAGTAGGTCACGCAGCCCAAGAGTGAGCGGTCTGCCGTCAACCAGTGCCACATTGTTGATTCCGAATGAATCTTCCATTGGCGTGAAGCGGTAAAGGAGGTCTAGAACAACCTGAGGGTCGAAACCGGTTTTGAGCTCGATGACTAGCTTCAGCCCGTTTGCGCGGTCAGTTAGGTCGGTGACATCGCTGATGCCCTGAAGTTTTTTGTTGTTGACACCATCCTTGATCTTTTCGATTACCTTTTCAGGGCCGACTAGGTAGGGAAGTTCTGTCACAACTAGGCCAAGTTTTCGAGGAGAAACACTTTCGACAGAAACCCGGGCACGCGTTTTGAATACGCCTCTACCGGTCTCATATGCGTCACGCACACCGTCAAGCCCCATGATGATTCCACCGTTAGGCAGGTCAGGGCCTGGAATGTATTTCATTAGATCGGCTGTGTCCGCTTGCGGGTTTTCAAGTAGGTAACGAGCACCCGACACCACTTCTCGGAGGTTGTGTGGTGGCATATTAGTTGCCATACCAACCGCAATACCAGCCGCGCCGTTTACCAAGAGATTAGGGAAGGCTGCGGGCAGAACCTCAGGCTCTGAAAGTTGCGCGTCATAGTTGGGTTTGAAATCCACAACGTCTTCGTCAAGACCATCATTCATCAGCATCGCCGCTTGAGAAAGTTTAGCTTCGGTGTAGCGGGCAGCAGCCGGCCCGTCGTCCAGGCTTCCGAAGTTGCCGTGACCGTCAATTAGCGGCACACGAAGGCTAAATGGTTGAGCCATTCGCACCAAGGCGTCGTAGATCGCTGAGTCACCGTGTGGGTGCAACTTACCCATAACTTCGCCGGTCACACGTGCCGACTTTACGTGGCCTTTTTCAGGACGAAGACCCATCTCTCCCATTTGGTAGATGATGCGTCTGTGAACCGGCTTTAGCCCGTCACGAGCGTCTGGGAGTGCTCGGGCATAGATGACCGAGTACGAGTACTCCAGAAAAGACTCCTGCATCTCTTGCGACAGTTGGATGTCAACAATGCGGTGTTCTTCTGGGAAATCGTTTTTCATTTAGTCTCAGGTCTAGGTTTGCTGCTGTGGCAGACTATTGGTGATGCCTACGATGCTACCTTCCGCCCCCAAAACTCTTGGGAGGCTTTCCGATGTGTTTATTAGTGCTTTGGGGGCTATCTCAGGCAAATCAAACCGCCTCGGCTTTCCAAAAGCTAACAAAGTTTGCGTGATTTTGGTCGACGGCTTGGGATCTGAAAACATCCGCGCGGCAGCAGGACATGCGCCATTTCTAAACAGTGCACTACGCGGGTCAAAGAGTGTGAATTCGGTGTTTCCGACCACCACAGCTGCGGCGATTACAAGTTTTGCCGTCGGCGCCGCTCCTTCAGATCACGGAATCATCGGCTACTCGGTTTTCGACCGGAAAACTGGTCTGGTCCGAAACCTCCTAACGGGCTGGGATGAGTCCTTCGAGCCTGATGTTTACCAAAAACTTCCATCCGTGTCTCAGCTAGCCATCGAAGCCGGAGTGGCTTCGTTTACTGTTGGGCCAGAAGAGTATTCACAATCTGGATTTACCCAGTTGACCATGTCTTCGGCCAGCTACGTCCCGGCGAAAACCTTCGAAGATCGAACACGTGCGGTGCGAAGCATCCTGGCTTCGAAGCAGAAATCGCTCACATATCTCTACTACCCGGAATTAGATTCGATCGCCCACTCCCATGGCGGTGGGTCATTCGAATGGCTGGCAAAGATCGAAGACCTCGATGGCGAAATCAAGAAGTTGGTCACAGAGCTTCCGAGCGACACCGCAGTATTGCTCACAGCTGATCATGGAATTGTGGATGTCCCTAGAGAAGAGCAGATCTACCTGGATGAATACTCGATCGATGGCCTAATCGCAGTGACCGGGGATCCTCGAAACACTTTCCTCTACTTTGAGCCTGAGGTGAATCTAGATGCGACAACGCTTGAACTTCAGAATCTGCTACCAGACTCGGTTCACGTCTTCAGTGTCGAAGATTTAGTGAGCCTGGGTTGGCTTGATAGGGAAGTGGCAAACCCTGAATTTCTGCCAGACCTGTTTTTGGTCTCTAGCGGAAAGCACGCTTGCTACCACCGCGGTTTTTGCAAACCTCAAAGTCTGCGAATGATTGGGCAGCACGGCGGAATCTCGACCGCAGAATTATCGGTTCCGCTTCTCAGGTTTGGTTGTTTCGCCTAGTCGTCTGTCTTTGTCCCAAAGACGATCTCATCCCAACTTGGCATGCTTGGCCGACCCTTTTTTGCTGGACTCGCGATTGGCTGCGCAGCTACTTCCTCTTTTGGATCGACGGACTCGTCAACTTCGGAGGCGTTGGGAACGTCTTCAGGGAGAGTCCGTGAAATTGAGCTTTCGTGCTGTTCAGAGCCCGACCCGTTATCGGAGTTTGGTTCAGGGGCTGCTGGTGCTGATTTCTGTGTTTCGGCTCTCTTCTTGCGCAGAGCGTCGAGGAGGTCAGCGGTAGGGCTCAAAGGGGCTTCAGGTGCGAGTTCCTGATGTTGTGGTTCCACAACGGCTTGTACGCTCGCTCTAGTCAGCTCTTCGATTGAACTTACTGTTGCAACAGGAGTAACTGGAGGGGTGATCTCTTCGCTTTCCACGCTTTGAATTGCAGTGGATTCCGGCGCTAAATCAACGATGTTTTCTTCAACTCTTCGTAACTTGGCTGTCGGCTGGGTGCTCGCAAAGTTGCCAGTAGAAAAAGCAATCGCCGTTTCGTTTTCCGGTGAGAGGACCAGTTTTCGCTGATCAAATGACCAGACGGCAACGGAGTGTCCTTCTTCTGAGTCAAATGAAACGCTCACGTGCCAAGGCTGGAGTTCTTGCTTTGATGCCGACCACGCGACATTCTTAGCTTTTCTAGAATTGAGGCGTTCGTCCAGGATCTCGCGGAACTGCAGCTGAGTTGCCTCACTGTATCGGTCTTGTTCGACAGCGATTCGCACACTTTGGGCACTCGCGATGATGTGACCGATTTCGTCGATGACAGTAAGCGCAAATTTTTCAACGTAGTCCAGAGGAACCGAGTGCTTGGAGGCAACTTCTTCCGATGTGGCACCCGCTCTTACGGCATCCTGGATCTCGCGTGGGGAAATCGAGACGGTGTCTAGTAATGCAGAGCTGTCACGCTTCACAGCGGCACGTAATGAATCATCCACGACTAGACGATATTTGTCGCCATCCTGGGTCTCTAGATTTAGGTACTCACCGTCATTGTCGACTAGTCGAATGTCTTGCATCGCTTCGCCCTTTCGCGCTTTGAATCAGTTTGCCACCGGTTCAGGTTGAATCCGTGACATTTCCTAGGCGCGCCGTACCAGCATTTTCCACAACTAGAAGTATTTTGTGTCCTAAGGCGTTGCAGGTTTGCTATTGCAAGTTTTTTGTTGCACACTATGCACGCTCGAAGACTATGAACCGAAAGGGTAGGCGAATGGCCACCGATTACGATGCACCTCGCAAAAACGACGACGATGTTGAGTCGATCGAGGCCATCAAAGAGCGCACTCCTGACAAGCTCTCCGGTCTAGTAGACACGGATGAGTCGGAGCACGGCGAAGGGTTCTCAATCCCAGACGTCGTCTCAGAAGACCTAGACGTAGTTGTTCTTCCGCCTCAGGATGACGAGTTCACCTGCTCAGAATGCTTCATCGTGAAGCACCACTCTCTTCTTGCCGCGAAAAAGGGTAAGTACGGCAAGGTTTGCATCGAGTGTGAAGGCTAGTAGCCCAAACTTTTCTTGATTTTCTCGGGGTTCCGAGTTGAGAACAACCAATATGGCGTCGGGTCATTCGGGTCAGAGATCGAAACCCTAACCAAGGTCTTCACAGAACCCTGAAAGTGGATCCAAGCCCTAGGGTCTAGATCTCGGCCGCGAGCAACGAAGGCATCTTCTTTCGCCACAACCTCCACGCCAGAAATGAATGAACGCTCGATCTCGGCATTCGCCACAGCAAGGCACGAGTTCGAAATCTTGATTCGCGCCGACTTTGCGAGCATAAGAAAAAGGAAGACCCCCGTGAGGGCGATGCCCGACCAGATGCCGACCGCTTGGTCGATTGGCAAGAAGGTGAGCCAAAGGGTCGGATAGATAGCCAAGAGCGGGATGTAGCTGGTCCAATTTGGAACCACCCACTCCGAGTAGACCGGTTCAATGCGCTGTTCGTTCATTCCTTTAGATTACGCTCTAATCGTGAGTAAAAAACTTCCTGTATTGCTGGTTGCCGAACCCGGACTAGAGCCCTCTTATGCCCAGCCCGGAGACGCAGGTGCCGACCTTCGATCGGCCATCGATACCGTGGTCCCTGCCTTAGGCCGCACCACCATCAGGACAGGCGTTTCAATCGCCCTCCCAGACGGTTACGTGGGCCTTGTTCACCCTCGAAGTGGCCTCTCGGCCAAGCACGGCATCACCGTCCTAAATGCACCCGGTACAGTCGATGCCGGTTATCGAGGCGAAATTGCCGTCACCCTCTACAACAGCACGAACGACGATTTCGCTGTTTCTCGCGGAGACCGCATCGCGCAACTAGTTATCCAAGCCATTGAGGTCGCTGAGTTCATCAGCGTTGAGTCTCTTCCGGGGTCGCACCGTGGCACCGCAGGCTTTGGATCAACGGGCACCAAGTAGCATGCACGAGCTGTATCAGAGTGAAAAGTCTGCGCCAGCAGACCGTTCTTCTGCTGGCCCATTTGACTCCTCAGAAGTTGAACTAACCCCTGCACACCTGAATCTAGGCGCGCTGCTATTCCCGACCAAGGATGGCCTTCAAGTTCGCCTAGAAGTGGAGGAGCCGAGCCAACGAATTATCGCCACCACTCTGGAATACGACGATTCATCCCTTCAACTTCAAGCCTTCGCGGCCCCAAAGAGCGAGGGGTTGTGGCACACGATTCGGCAGCAACTAGCCGACTCAGTGACTTCGCAGGGTGGAACAGTCGAGAATCGAGTTGGTTCACTCGGGCCCGAGCTACTCGCAAAACTTCCTATTTTGAATGAATCGGGCGTTATCGTCGGCACGCGGTATTCCCGATTCATCGGCGTTGACGGGCCAAAGTGGTTTCTTCGAGGCATGATTTCTGGCGCCGCAATCACTGACCCTAAGGCTGCCGCAGAGATTGACGATCTTTTTCGAAGCGTCACAGTGCACCGCGATGGCACGCCGCTGCCTCCTGGCGATCTACTTGCCTTGCAGATGCCGGGTGGAACTATCGCACCGCCAAAGGCCATCTAATGGATTCGGAGCAGCGGGGGCGCCAAAATGCGATGCAGAGACTCGGCATTCGCGACAAGGATGGCGTTGCCACTCTCGATAAGGAATCTCTGCTCGCATCGGTTGGGGGCTGGCTAGGCATCATCCATAGCTCTGTGCCCGCCACATTATTCGTTCTCGTCTATGCGTTTTCAAAGAACACGGTTGCGGCAGCGGTTGTCTCACTCGGTGTCTCCTTAGGCTTCGTTGTATTTCAGATTGTGAAACGCAAGCCGCTAACCCAGGCAATCGCTGGTGCCTTGGGCATTGCGCTTTCGGCCTATCTAACACTTAGAGATGGAGGTCACCCAGCCGACTACTTCATCCAAGGGTTTTTCACAAACGCCGGCTACGGGTTAGTGCTTGCACTTTCGATTTTGTTCCGCTGGCCGTTACTAGGTTTGTTTGTCGGATTGTTTCGAGGCGAGGCCGCAAAATGGCGCGCGGACAAGAAATTGGTTAGACGCGCCGACCTTGCAACCGGTGTATTCGTTATTCTTTTCGGTGCGCGCTTGGCAATCCAACTACCGCTTTATTTCTCCAATCAAATCGAAGCACTAGGCATAGCTCGTGTTGCGATGGGTGTACCTCTCTATGCGCTTTGTATCTGGCTTTCTTGGTTGTTGTTGCGAAGCAGCATCGCCGGCACCAAGTAAGTGGTATTTTTGTTGAGTATTGCTGCAAACAAAGGAGTGGCTTCATGTCCAAAGTAAATAGTTTCGGTTCGTCGAGCCAGCTAGTCGTCGGTTCAAAAACTTATCGAATCTTCAAACTGGATTCAGTGGATGCCAAGACTCTGCCTTACAGCCTCAAGATCCTTCTTGAGAACCTCCTGCGCACCGAAGACGGTGCGAACATCACCGCGGATCACGTAAATGCGCTAGTCAACTGGGACCCATCGGTCGAGCCTGACACCGAAATCCAATTCACCCCTGCTCGAGTCATCATGCAGGACTTCACAGGTGTGCCTTGTATCGTCGACCTCGCCACAATGCGCGAAGCCGTTGCCGAACTTGGCGGAGACCCGAAGCGAATCAACCCTCTAGCACCTGCCGAACTAGTCATCGACCACTCGGTTCAGATCGACGTAGCCGGAAGTGCAGATGCATTTGAACGCAACGTTGAGTTTGAGTACAACCGAAACGGAGAGCGCTACCAGTTCCTACGCTGGGGCCAGACCGCATTTGACGACTTCAAGGTTGTCCCACCAGGCACCGGAATCGTGCACCAGGTAAACATCGAGTACCTAGCGAGAACCATCATGGCCCGCGAGGTAAATGGCGAACTTCAGGCATACCCAGACAGCTGTGTCGGAACCGACTCCCACACCACCATGGTCAACGGTCTTGGCGTTCTCGGATGGGGCGTAGGAGGCATTGAAGCCGAGGCAGCAATGCTAGGCCAGCCTGTTTCGATGCTCATCCCTAAGGTCGTGGGTTTCAAGCTCACCGGTCAAATTGCCACCGGCGTAACCGCAACCGACGTGGTTCTAACCATCACCGAGATGCTGCGTAAGCACGGTGTTGTCGGTAAGTTCGTCGAATTCTACGGTGCAGGCGTGAGTTCAGTTCCGCTCGCCAATCGTGCGACCATCGGAAACATGAGCCCTGAATTTGGCTCGACCGCAGCGATGTTCCCAATCGATGAAGTCACCCTTGACTACTTGCGAATCACAGGCCGCCCTCAGGAGCAGATCGACCTAGTCGAGGCCTACAGCAAGGCACAGGGGCTTTGGCACGACCCAAGCATCGAACCTCGTTTCAGCGAGTACCTAGAGCTTGACCTAAGCACAGTCGTTCCATCGATCGCCGGCCCGAAGCGCCCTCAAGACCGCATTGTTTTGAGCGATGCAAAGGC
>JBEDKF010000024.1:0-19174 GCA_041172305.1 Actinomycetota bacterium
GCTCACCTAGCTCTCGCCGGCAAGCCACTTCACGCACACGCCTAAGAATTAGAAAGTCCCACAAGGAGCAAATAATGAGCGAATCAGTAGTACTTCCGGCACTCGGCGAGAGCGTTACCGAGGGAACCGTAACCCGTTGGCTAAAAAAGGTTGGCGAAACAGTCGCCATCGACGAACCGCTGGTTGAAGTTTCGACCGACAAGGTTGACACCGAGATTCCTTCGCCGGTCGCTGGTGTGATCGAACAGATCTTGGTCCAAGAGGACGAAACCGTTCAGGTTGGCGCCGTTCTAGTAATCATCGGCGACGGAAGCGGTTCATCGGCAGCTCCTGCAGCCCCAGTTGCAGAGCCAGTAGCCGTAGTCGAAGCTGCTGCGCCAGTTGTTGAGACACCAGCCTACGTGGCACCGCTTGTCGAAGCTCCTGTGGTCGCAGCCCCGGTAGTCGTTGCCCCAGTTGTGAGTGCCCCGGTAGTTTCAGCACCTGCAGTTTCCGCACCTATCGTTAGCGCACCAGTTGCATCGGCTCCAATCAGTGACGCGGGCTACGTGACTCCCCTAGTTCGCAAGCTCGCACAGGAGTCGGGTATTGACCTGACTCAGGTGGCGGGCACCGGCGTCGGCGGCCGAATCCGCAAGGATGACGTTCTAAATGCGTCTGCTCCAGCCGCGACTGCCTCAACCACATCCGCTCCAACTGCTGCCTACGTCCCAGGTGCGGCATCTGCACTTCGCGGAACTACCGAACCAATGTCTCGTCTTCGCAAGGTGCTTGCTGAGCGTGCGGTTGCCTCGATGGTCTCAACTGCTCAGTTGACTACCGTTGTTGAGGTAGACGTCACCAAGATCGCTCAGCTTCGCCAGAAGGTTCAGTCTGCATTTGTAGCGAAGTCGGGCGGCAAGTTGAACTTTATGCCTTTCTTCGCTCTAGCCGCAGCAGAGGCTCTTCGAGTGCACCCGAAGCTGAACGCCACAATCGACGGCGAGAACATCGTTTACCACCCAAGTGAGAACATTTCATTTGCAGTGGACACCGAAAAGGGACTTCTTACCCCTGTTATCCGTGACGCAGCATCTCTAAACATCATGGAGATCGCGCAGCAGATCGCTGACAAGGCAGCCCGCACCCGTTCAAACCAGCTGAAGCCTGACGAGCTTGGCGGTGGCACCTTCACGCTAACCAACACCGGTTCACGCGGAGCCCTGTTCGATACTCCAGTTGTATTCCTGCCTCAGGTCGCAATTCTCGGCACCGGTGTAGTAACCAAGCGCCCTGTTGTCGTGACCGACGCAAATGGTCAGGATGCCATCTCGATTCGCAGCATGGTTTACCTAGCTCTTTCATACGACCACCGTTTGGTCGATGGAGCCGACGCAAGCCGCTTCCTAGTTGATGTGAAGGCACGACTTGAAGACGCGAACTTCGATTCGGTTCTAGGTCTCTAACCCACCTAAAGATCTCCCGGCTCATCCTCAGATGGCCGGGAGATTTCTTTTAACGTCCAAGCCCGTTCTTCTAAAACCCACAGCGCCTGGAATACCTTGGTGCCCGACTTACTCGTGCATTGATACTTCTCGGACCTCAAGCCGCCGAATTCCTGGGCCGATGTCACAATGGCCATTGCGAGCCCCTTGGAACTCTCTTTGCCGCTCAACAACCACGCCCTGACTGACTCAACGGTGCATTCGGTCATCGTCAACCTCACAGACACGGAAAGTCTGCGCTCCGGGCGTTCCGGCTCTTTGTAGAACTTTGCGCTCGCAACAGGAATCGCGATCAACAATGCGAGTACGCCGATAAGGACGGATCTTTTCAGGGTCGACCCTCGTGATTTCGGAGCCATTTGCGAGGCGGCTACCCAGTTCGTAGTAAATCTGTTCCTCTGAACCGTTGGTTCAAAACGTGATCGGCGCATCTACAAACTTTGCTACGGGCGAATGGTAGAAATACTCATTGGGTCACTGTTGTTGATAACCAAGCTGCAACCCCGCCGCCCTGAACAACTTAGAATTGCAGAATGCCAGAATTCCTAATCGCCGGCTTGGCGCCTAACTTCATTGACTATGAAGAGGGTTGGGAGTTACAGCGCAAAGTTCATGGCGAAGTCGTTTCTGGCTCTCGTCCTGACACAGTGATTATGCTCGAGCACACGCCCGTTTACACGGCTGGAAAGCGCACCGAAGACAGCGAACGTCCCCAGGATGGCACACCTGTGATTGATGTCGATCGAGGTGGCAAAATTACCTGGCATGGCCCAGGGCAGCTGATCGGCTACCCAATTATGGAACTTCCACGGCCGATCGATGTGGTCGGTTATGTTCGCTGGCTTGAGCAAGTTCTTATAGATTCGATTGCGGAGTTTGGGCTTCACACCGAGCGTGTAGAGGGCAGAAGCGGCGTTTGGGCACCCGTCGACGGCACGCACGTAAAGGTTGCTGCAATCGGTATTCGTGTTGCCGAGCACACGACAATGCACGGGTTTGCGCTCAACTGCAACAACTCCCTTCAGCCATATGAAACGATTATTGCCTGCGGCATCCGTGATGCGACCGTCAGCACACTCTCGATTCTCTTGGGTCGCGAAATAACTCCATCCATGGCCGCAGAAGTAGTTCAGAACCACCTCAAAGAGATCGGCAAAATTGCACTATGACCATCAACGAACAGAAGCCCGAACGAAAGCTTCTTCGCATTGAAGCAAGAAACAGTGCCGTGCCGATTGAAAAGAAGCCGAGCTGGATCAAGACGACAGCGAAGATGGGTCCTGAGTACCAGGCACTACAAAAGCTTGTAAAGGGTGAAAACCTTCACACGGTTTGCCAGGAAGCAGGCTGCCCAAACATCTTTGAGTGCTGGGAAGACCGAGAGGCTACCTTCCTAATCGGAGGCTCGCAATGCACGCGACGTTGTGACTTCTGCCAAATCGATACCGGCAAGCCTGACAACTTTGACCCAGACGAACCGCGACGAGTCGGAGACTCGGTCAAGCGCATGGAGCTGCGTTACGCAACGGTCACGGGAGTGGCACGCGATGACCTTCCAGACGAAGGTGCGTGGCTATACGCAGAAACCATCCGACAGATCCACAAGCAATCGCCTGGCACCGGAGTAGAAATTTTGGTGCCGGATTTCTCTGGAAACCCCGATCTACTTAAAAAAGTGTTCGATGCCGAACCTGAGGTTTTCGCGCACAATGTCGAAACAGTTCCGCGAATCTTCAAGGAGATTCGACCCGCCTTCAAATACGAACGTTCAATGGACGTGATCACACAGGCGCGCAACTATGGTTTGGTCACGAAATCTAATCTCATCCTCGGCATGGGCGAAACTCGCGAAGAGATCTCGCAAGCCATGCAAGATCTATTTGATGCCGGAACCGACATTCTGACGATCACCCAATACCTTCGTCCAACACCAAAGCATCACCCAGTGACTCGCTGGGTTAAGCCGGAGGAATTCGTCGAAATGAAGAATGAGGCTGAAGCCATGGGCTTCCTTGGCGTCTTGAGCGGCCCATTGGTTCGCAGCTCTTATCGCGCTGGCCGTCTATGGGCCACATCGATGCAGAAAAAGGGACTAAAGATTCCCGCTCACTTACAACACCTCGCCGACGCGGCTGCCAAGGATGGCTTCAGCCAAGCGGTCAACAGTTAGGCTTTCTTCATGGCTAAAAAGAACAAAGAACCTGGACGCATTTCCCAGCTGCTAAAGATTTACAAGATGACCATGGCTGCTGACAAGACAGCCATTTGGTGGTCACTATTGGCGCTAGGAATCGGTGCGTTATCTGGCGCTGTGCTCGGCGCAACGCTTGGCCAGGCTACCGCTACAGGATTTACCGTTTGGATTGTCACCGGTGTGCTTCTAGGTTTCCTTTCGGGGCTCATTGTCATGTCACGCAAAGCCGAGGCGGCCGCCTACGGACAAATCGAAGGACAACCGGGTGCCGTCAGTGCCGTTCTGCGCTCTGCCCTAAAGCGAGGCTGGCGCGGTAGCGAAGTGCCGATTGCTGTCAACCGAAACCAGGATGCCGTTTATCGCGCCATCGGCCCGGCCGGTGTAGTTCTTATTGGCGAGGGTGTAAGAACTCGCGTTCAACCAATGCTCGAGGACGAGCGCCGCAAGGTACAACGCGCCGTTCCGGGTGTAGACGTAAAGTTCGTTTGGGTAACCCAGGACGCCGAAGGCACTCGCTTGATGAAGCTTTCGAGCACCCTGCTAAAAATGAAGCGTGTGCTCAACCGGAGCGAGATTGGAGCGATCGACAAGCGCCTTTCGGCCCTTGTGACCGCGATGCCAATTCCTAAGGGCATCGACCCAAAGCGCATGAGAGCGCAGCGACGCTAGATTCTCTGATCGAAAACCCACCCCGATGACGGGTGGGTTTTCTATTTGGTTCGGACCAAAATGGTGCCGGCAGCCTTGTCCTGGAGCCCGCGATTGTCCGCGTCCCAAATGGTTGCTGGAATCACCAATAAGATCAGCCCTACTCTGATTAGAGAGCGCCCGAAGCCCACATACTTGCCGTCCAGTCTGCGCACCTGAAGGCCAAGTATTCGATGCCCGACACTGTAGCCAAGCGTGGCCACTAGCAGGAACTGCGTGACCGCAAAGATGGTCAACGTGATGGTGGAGTCTCCGCCTGAAAATGCCTGCGAAACCAGCATCGATAGACTCCAGTCGATGATCAAGGCCAAAATTCGTCGTCCTAGTTTCGCCAAACTACCTTGGCCAGATTCGGGTAGTCCAAGCCTCTGGCCTGCCCACTGTTGCGGTTCATTCATTCCTTCAGACTATGCGAAAGATTTACATTCCCGAAACACGATTCAAGCCCTCGTCAAGTCGCGGCTGGATAGAATATTGTTGATGGTTAAAAGAAGCCCATCCAAAATCCAATTGAAGGGAAACCCCCTATGTTCAAGACTGCCTCTGAGGTCGTTGCGTACATCAAGGAGAACGACGTAAAGTTCCTTGACGTTCGCTTCACAGACCTACCTGGTGTTCAGCAGCACTTCAACCTCCCAGCAGCAATGATCGATGAGCAGTTCTTCATCGATGGTCAGCTATTCGATGGTTCGTCGATCCGCGGTTTCGCGTCAATCCACGAATCAGACATGCAGATTATCCCTGACGTGACCACTGCCTACCTTGACGCATTCCGCGCCGAGAAGACACTGATCATGATCTTCGACATCTACAACCCACGCAACGGCGAGATCTACGGCCGCGACCCACGCCAGACCGCTCGCAAGGCGCAGGCATACTTGGCTAGCACCGGCATCGCAGACACCGCTTTCTTTGCGCCTGAGGCAGAGTTCTTCATCTTCGATGACGTTCGCTACGAATACAAGCAGAACAGCTCAATGCACTTCATCGACTCAGATGAGGCAGCCTGGAACTCAGGCCGCGACGAGCGCGTCAATGGCCAGGGTGGAAACCTTGCGAACAAGACCCCATACAAGGGTGGCTACTTCCCAGTAACCCCAGTTGACAAGCACGCAGACATGCGCGACAACATCGTTCTTGAGCTAATCGCTGCAGGCCTAGAGGTCGAGCGTAGCCACCACGAGGTTGGAACCGCTGGCCAGGGTGAAATCAACTACAAGTTCGACACTCTTCTTTCATCAGCAGACGACATCCTGAAATTCAAGTACATCGTCAAGAACGTTGCTGAGCAGTGGGGCAAGGTTGCAACTTTCATGCCTAAGCCACTCTTCGGTGACAACGGCTCGGGTATGCACGTTCACATGTCATTGTGGAAGGAAGGCAAGCCTTTGTTCTACGACGAGTCAGGTTACGGCGGTCTTTCAGACATCGCTCGCTGGTACATCGGCGGTATCCTCAAGCACGCTCCATCGCTGCTTGCGTTCACCAACCCGTCAGTCAACAGCTACCACCGTCTAGTGCCAGGCTTCGAAGCTCCAGTAAACCTTGTTTACTCGGCAGGTAACCGCTCGGCTGCTATCCGCATCCCGATGACCGGCACCAACCCTAAGGCAAAGCGCATCGAGTTCCGTGCTCCTGACGCCTCATCGAACCCATACCTAGCATTCGCAGCAATGCTAATGGCGGGCATCGACGGCATCAAGAACCGCATCGAGCCACACGAGCCTGTAGACAAGGACCTATACGAGCTACCTCCTGAGGAAGCAAAGTTGATCCCGCAGGTTCCTGGAAACCTCGAAGACGTTCTAAAGGCTCTTGAAGCTGACCACGACTACCTTCTAGAGGGTGGCGTATTCACTAAGGACCTAATCGAAACTTGGATTGACTACAAGCGCGTTCACGAGATCCAGCCGATCGCACTTCGTCCACACCCATACGAGTTCGAGCTTTACTTCGGCGTCTAAGCCTTAGCAAGCAAAGAAAAGGTCCCTGCCAAACCGGCGGGGACCTTTTCTTGTCTCAGGCTGTTGAACTAGTCAGCGAAAAAGAGGCGCTCGTAGACCATTCTTGAACGTCGAGTGAACGCCAAGTAATCCTCTTCCAATCTGGAAGCCGAACCGGCTGGGTATTCCAAGATCCTAGACATACCCTCAAGTTGCTGGCGATCGGTAGGGAGGACATCGGTTCGCTTATTCGCCCAGAGCACAGAGGCTGATCTAACCCGCGAGGCTAAAGTCCAAGCTTCAGCTAAAACGCGAGCGTCATGTTCCGCGATTAGCCCCTCGCTCACGCAGGCCCTGAGCGCCACCAGGGTTTTCGGAGTTCGAATGCTTGGATGGTTTTTACCGTGCTTGAGCTGCATTAGCTGAACCAACCATTCGACATCGCTCAGTGAACCTCGGCCCAATTTTGTGTGACGCCTTGGGTCTGCGCCCTGCGGAAGGCGTTCGGTTTCCATCCTTGCCTTTATGCGGCGAATCTCGGTTACGGCCGCTGCCGGCAACTCCTTCGGGTATCGGTAGTTATTGATGAGCTCAAGGAACGCCTCGATGAGGGCCGGACTGCCCGCAATTGGTTTGGCACGCAATAGCGCCTGGGATTCCCAGGTGTCTGCCCAACGTTCGTAGTAGGCGCGATAGGAATCCAGTGAGCGAGCATTAGGGCCGTTTTTTCCCTCTGGGCGGAGGTCTAGGTCGAGTTCAAATTCCAGGAGCGGGTCGGCCGCGAAGAGCTTCAAGTCGCTGATGATTCGTTCAGCGGTCTTTTGAGCCAGTTCGGGGATGATTCCTGGGTGTGGCTCGTAGACGAACATCACATCGGCGTCAGAGCCGAAGCCAAGCTCCTCTCCCCCAAATCTTCCCATTGCTATGATTCCGAAATCCAAGATTTCAAGTGGTTTGTCATGCGAGACGCTTGACCCATCGAGTTCGACGACGACGTCAAGCATTCCACGAACGTAACAGGCGGTTAGATCGCTAAGTGCTTGGGAGATTTGATCCAAATTCAGATCGCCTAATACCGCTCCCATGGCGATTCTGAGAGTCTCTCTCCTGCGAATCTGGCGCATTGCCGCTGCCGCTGTATCGGCCTGTTCATGTCTTGAGACGATGGCGTTGAATTCAACCTTCAACTCGACCTCAGTCATTGGAATGAGATCTTCGACACGTTCAAACCAAGCCGCGGCTTCGGGAATGCGCTCGAAAAGGCTCGTCGCCAATCTGCTGTTCGAAAGCACCTGCGTCATTCGCTCGGCTGCGCCACTCGCGTCTCGAAGCATTCTGAGGTACCAAGGAGACTCGCCTAGGTCTTCACTGAGCCTTCTGAAGGCTAGGAGGGCAGCATCAGGGTCGGTTCCTTTAGCAAACCATTCAATTAGCACGGGCAAGAGCTGCTTTTGAATCGCCGCGCGTCTGGACAAGCCGGAAGTCAGCGCAACTATATTTTTGTGGGCTCCTGCCGGGTCGGCGAAACCAATAGCCAGAAGTCTGTCTTCAACCTGGGCGCTCGAGAGCTCAAGGTTAGACCCATCGATACGGGACGCAGCGCTCAAAAGTGGACGGTAAAAGATCTTTTGATGGAGCGCTCGAACCTCAACCTTCACCTTCTCCCACTCGGATGTCAACGCGTCGATTGTGGTCTTGGTTGACAGACTCCTCGCGAGCGGCCGCAACTTGGATTCGCTAGTAGGCATCAGGTGCGTTCTGCGCATATCGGAAAGTTGAATGCGGTGCTCGAGGAATCGAAGGAACTTATAGTGCTTGGCAAATTGCCCTGCTTCGACTCTGCCGACGTATCCGCCCGCGGTTAGCGCCTCTAGCGCACCCAGGGTGTCACGCTGGTGCAAGCTGTTATCTGTTCTGCCATGAACGAGTTGAAGCAACTGCACCGTGAACTCGATGTCGCGAAGCCCACCAGGCCCTAACTTGATTTCGAGGTTGATTTCGTTCGCTGGGATGAACTGCATGACTCGTTCACGCATCTTTTGTGCAGACTCTACGAAGTTTGCTCGCCCAGCAGAAGCCCAAACCTTTGGCGCTAGAGCCTCAACATAGGCTTTGCCAAGTTCAAGATCGCCTGCGATTGGACGCGCCTTCAAAAGCGCCTGGAACTCCCAGCTTTCCGCCCAGCGGTCATAGTAGGCAACGTGTGACTCCAACGTGCGAACAAGTGCTCCAGCTTTACCCTCCGGCCGCAGATTAGGGTCAACTTGCCAAAGATCAGGTTCAGCGGCGGTGCCATCCATGGCGCGCATCATGCGCGTCGCGAGTTTCGTGGCCACTTCAACGGCCCGGTGGTTATCTAGTTCTGGCGAGGACGACTCTGCGACGTAGATGACGTCGACATCCGAGATGTAGTTCAGTTCGCGCGCACCACATTTGCCCATTGCCATGACGGCTAATCGTGTCGAATCAATTTCGGTCTCGGTGAAAACACCATGATCCCTTGTGAATCGGAGTTCGGCTCGGGCAATCAACAGACCTGCCTCGATTGCTGCACCAGCGATGTCTGCCAGCGCGGCGGCGACACTAGGGAGGTCCTCTTGAGGTGACGATGAGGTTAGATCAAAAATGGCTATCTTGAGGAGCTCAAGACGATAGGCCTTTCGAAGGAGGTTCCAGGCGTCGGTGGATACAAATCCCGATTTCAATGAAGGTGAAACCTGATCACAAATCACTGTTCGGTAGTGATCAGGACCCAAATCAATCGGGTGCGATTTTTCGAAGACCGCTAGCGCTTCGCTGTGTCTGCGAACAAAGTCGGTGAGGGCCTTAGACGCACCAAGCACCGCACAAAATCTAACCGCGCTGTCGTGCTTATTCAAGAGCCTTTTTGTGACGGCCTTATCGCGTTCTGCAAAATCGAGAAGAGCATTTAGCGCCTGATCAGGATCAGGACATAGCGCTAGCGCGGCTACGGATGAGCGACCTGCGTCGCCCACAAGTTTGATCAGTTGATCTAACTTGTCGATCGTTCCACTGAGGTCAGCGAAACCGTATTTTGCGAACTCTGATAACCCGGCTGGGCGATCTGCATACGCCATCTCTAGAGGGATTCGAGGTTGTGCTTCAATTCAAACGGCGTTACTTGGGCGCGATAATCGCTCCATTCGCGACGCTTATTGGCAAGCACATAGCTGAAAACTTCTTCGCCAAGGGTTTCTGCTGCCAGTTCAGACTCTTCGAGCTTTCTGATGGCGTGGTCGAGGCTCTGCGGCAATGGCTGGATGCCCATGGCGCGGCGCTCGGCATCGGTCAGCGCCCAGACGTTGTCTTCACTTTCGGCAGGTAGAGGGTATTCCTCTTCGATACCCTTCAAACCTGCCGCCAAGATGAGGGCATAAGCGAGGTATGGGTTAGCTGCTGAGTCGATGGCACGATATTCGATGCGTGAGCTATTGCCCTTGTCTGGCTTGTGGAACGGCACACGGATAAGTGACGAACGGTTGTTGTGGCCCCAGCTGACGTAGCTAGGAGCCTCGCCACCGCCCCATAGTCGCTTGTACGAGTTCACATACTGGTTGGTAACCGCTGTGATTTCCGGAGCATGGCGAAGTAGGCCGGCAATGAAGTGCTTAGCCGTCTTTGACAGGTGATACTGCGAGCCAGCTTCAAAGAAAGCGTTGGTATCTCCCTCGAAAAGTGACATGTGGGTGTGCATACCCGAACCTGGGTGCTGGGTGAAAGGCTTTGGCATGAAGGTTGCGTAGACGCCCTGCTCGATGGCAACTTCCTTGATGACGGTTCGGAAAGTCATGATGTTGTCAGCCATCGTGAGTGCGTCTGCGTAACGCAGATCGATCTCGTTTTGGCCCGGGCCACCTTCGTGGTGGCTGAACTCGACCGAAATGCCCAACTGTTCGAGCATGCCGACGGCACGGCGACGGAAGTCGTGTGCAGTGCCACCAGGGACGTTGTCAAAGTATCCGGCATTGTCTACCGGGATTGGGCCTTCGGGTCCGATCTGAGATGACTTCAGCAGGTAGAACTCGATCTCAGGGTGGATGTAGAACGAGAAACCTCTGTCTGACGCTTTCGCAAGCGCTCTACGCAAAACATTTCGTGGGTCGGCTGCCGCTGGTTTGCCATCCGGGGTTTGAATGTCGCAGAACATGCGGGCCGTTGGGTCGATTTCACCGCGCCAAGGAAGGATCTGGAAGGTAGTTGGGTCCGGCAGAGCCAGCATGTCTGCCTCGTATGTGCGTGCAAGACCTTCGATGGCAGAGCCATCAAAGCCGAGACCTTCGGCAAATGCGCCCTCTACCTCGGCTGGAGCGATGGCAACGGACTTCAAAGTGCCGGCGACATCCGTGAACCAAAGTCGAACGAACTTGACGCCACGTTCCTCAATAGTGCGGAGGACGAAGTCAGTTTGCTTATCCATCGAATTTCCTATCTCTACCTGCTACTAGGCTAATGGTTATGCCTAAAGTTCGCTTAGCAATGGCCCAGACAAACCCCATCGTGGGAGACATTTCTGGCAATCTTGCTCAAACCATCGCAGCGGTTGATGCCGCGATCGAAAACGGTGCGAACTTGGTGGTTTTTGGGGAAATGAACCTCACCGGCTACCCGATTGAAGATCTTGCCGCTCGAGGAAGCTTTATAAACGCCGCAGAGGATGCGGTGAAGTCTTTGGCTTCGACCCTAAGCAGTGAGAAATATGCCGGCATAGCGGTTGTCGTCGGGCATCTTAGCCTCGCGGTGGAGCCAAACGGCTGGTCTATCGCTCAAAACTCGGCAACAGTGATAGTCGATGGCGCAGTTATTGGGCGATATTCAAAACACCACCTACCTAACTACGCGGTCTTTGATGAGTTCAGAAACTTCGTGCCTGGTGATGAGCTGCTTACCTTTGAATTCCATGGGTTGCGTTTGTCTACAGTGATTTGTGAAGACATTTGGCAATCGGGTGGACCGGTAGGCCAACTGCAAGGCGCCGGAACCGATGTTGCAATCATCTTGAATGGTTCTCCTTTTGAGGTTTCCAAAACGGATGTTCGCCTGGGGCTCGTCAGACAGATTGCTGAAAAACACGGTTGTGCTGTCGCCTACGTAAACCTTGTTGGCGGTCAAGACGATTTGGTATTCGACGGAAACAGCTTCTTTGTGAACTCGAGCGGTGAGCTAATCGCACGCTCCGAGCAGTTCTTGAGTCAGATGACCTATGTTGACATCGACTCTGCATCGGCGTCTGAAGGTGTTGCATTGCCTGGCATGAAGACGGCAGCGGAGAATCAATCGCGCGACGAATTGGCTCAGATTTGGAATGCCCTGGTACTGGGGCTTCGCGATTACGTTCGGAAGAATGGCTTCCAGTCGGTGGTGCTTGGTCTAAGCGGCGGAATCGACTCTGCCATCTGTGCTGTGATTGCCTCGGATGCTATCGGCGCCGAAAATGTCTTCGGCGTTTCGATGCCAAGCAAGTTTTCATCCGATCACTCAAAGGGCGACGCAGAGGACCTAGCGGATCGCATCGGTTGCCACTACCGAACCGAGGCCATCGAGAATTTCGTTGACACTTTCGAATCACAGATCGAACTAGGCGGCCTAGCCTCTGAGAATCTTCAGGCACGCATTCGCGGCGTTATCTTGATGGCTCTAAGCAACAACGAAGGTCATCTGACCTTGACAACTGGAAACAAGACAGAACTAGCCGTGGGTTACAGCACAATCTACGGCGACTCGGTCGGTGGCTTTGCGCCTATCAAGGATGTTGAAAAGACATTGGTCTGGAAGCTGGCCAGGTGGCGAAATGAGTATGCGACCGCTCTCGGCCAGACTCAACCGATCCCTGAAAACTCGATAAGTAAGCCTCCCTCGGCTGAGCTCCGCCCAGACCAAGTGGACCAGGACAGCCTTCCCGATTACGAGGTGTTAGACGCACTGCTAGACGCGTACGTCGAGCAAAGACTAGGTCGAGATCAGGTCATCGCCAAGGGTTTCGACCCTGTCACCGTAGACCGCATAATTGCTTTAGTTGATCGCGCTGAGTGGAAGCGCCGACAAGGCGCAATCGGTCCGAAAATCACCGGTATGGCCTTCGGGCGTGACCGGAGACTTCCAATAACCAACAAATTCAAATAGGAACCAGGAGCAATTCAAATGGCAGCAGACAAGTTGATTTCAAGCGGCGGTCCATGGGAATCAGTCATCGGCTATTCTCGAGCGACAGTTGCTGGCGACTATGTCCACGTTTCTGGATCAACCGCGACCATTGGTGGCGTGTTGCAGCATGAAGGTGACGCCTATGGCCAAACCCTGACCACTCTGAACGAAGTCATCGCACCCGCGCTAGCGCAAGCCGGATACACACTTGCAGATGTGGTTCGCTCGCGCGTTTACCTTGCTAACGCGGCTGACATGGATGCTGTCGGTAAAGCTCACGGCGAAGTCTTCGGTGAAATTCGCCCTGCTGCGACCATGCTTGCCGGCATCCAGTTCATCAACCCAGCAATGTTGGTTGAAATCGAAGTGGATGCTTGGAAGCGAAACTAGTGAATTCACAACTACTGCCTAAAAAGGTGCGCACGTCGCACCTTGGCGAATTCAAAGCCAGTGGACAAAAGTTTTCTTGCCTGACCAGCTATGACCAGTTGACGGCTCAAATATTCGATGAAGCTGGCATTGAGGTCATCCTGGTCGGTGATTCAGCAGCCGATAACGCCCTGGGTTACTCGACTACTCTGCCGATCACCGTCGATGAGATTATCCCTTTCGGTCGCGCGGTGGCAGGAGCGGTTTCACGCTCTCTAGTCGTCGTTGATATGCCATTCGGCTCATACGAGATCAGCCCAGAACAAGCACTCGAAAGCGCTATTCGAATCATGAAGTTCACTGGCGCAGACGCGGTCAAACTCGAAGGTGGAGTTCGAAGCGCCGAGCAGATTCGTGCCATCACTACGGCCGGAATCCCAGTGATGGGGCACATCGGATTCACCCCGCAAAGCGTCAATAACCTCGGCGGCTTCAAGGTTCAGGGTCGCGGTGACGGAGCAGAGGCGCTTATCGCAGACGCGAACGCAGTTGCGGAAGCAGGGGCCTTCGCAGTGGTGCTCGAACTAGTGCCCGCTGCGCTTGCAAAAGCGGTTTCTGAGACCTGTGGCATTGCAACGATCGGTATTGGTGCTGGCCCTGACACCGATGGGCAGATTCTGGTGTGGACGGACTTCGCAGGCTTGAGTTCGCACAAGCCGAAGAAATTTGTGAAGCAATACGCGCAGTTGCGTGCGACGCTGCTGGCTGCAGCGCGAGAGTACCGCCAGGAAATCGTTTCAGGAGTCTTCCCTGAAACAGAGCGATCATTCGACAGCTAAGGCGCGCTAGAGCCTCTTAGTCTTTCTCATCATCGGCATCCCAGGCAGCGCTTCGCTTATTGATCGTCGCTAAAGCGGCCCTCGCTTCGTCGGCCGAGTCAAACGGCCCTACTCGATAAGCGGCAGCAGATTTGCGCCCCACCTCGACTTTGAGCGTCTTCAAGTTGAACCAAAACTCAGGTTTCTCGTTCTTTTCGGAATACACGCTGCTCATATGACGAGCATAACCCGAGCGCGATTTAGACTTGTCTCATGCCTCGAGACCTTGCAACTGGACACCTAACCATGGGCAAGCTCTCCCCCACCAGATTGGTTCCCTCGAACATCGTTCGACCGGAATACGTGGGCAGATCTTCGCCGGCAAAATTCACGGGCTCGGATGTAAAAACGCCTGAGCAAATCGAAAAGATCCGGGCCGCCGGCCGCATCGCAGCTCAGGCCATTCGCTTGGTTGGTGACGCTTGTAAACCTGGTGTGACAACTGACGAGCTAGACCGCATAGGCCACGAGTTTGTTGTGTCTCAAGGCGCATACCCTTCGACTCTCGGATACAGGGGTTTCCCGAAATCTCTATGCAGCTCGCTCAATGAAGTCATTTGCCATGGCATCCCCGACGACACCGTTCTACGTGATGGCGACATAATCAACATCGACATCACTGCATTCAAGGATGGATTCCACGGCGACAGCAACGTCACATTCTTGGTAGGTGACGTTGACCCAGAGGTCCAACTGCTCGTTGAGAGAACGCACGAAGCCATGATGCGCGGCGTCAACGCCGCATTACCCGGTCGCTCAGTCAACATAATCGGGCGCGCCATTGAAACTTACGCGAAGCGCTTCAACTATGGAGTGGTTCGTGACTTCACCGGGCATGGCGTTGGCGAAGCCTTCCACTCCGGATTGGTTATTCCGCACTACGACTCTGCTCCGCAATTCGATGACGAGATCAAGGTCGGAATGGTTTTCACCATCGAACCGATGTTGACCCTGGGCACCCACGAATGGGATATGTGGCCCGACGACTGGACGGTCGTGACCAAGGATCGAAGCATCACCGCGCAGTTTGAACACACCATTGTCATCACCGAAGATGGCCCCGAGATTTTGACGTTACCGTAGCAGGAGAGAGACAGCATGGCTAAGAAGGCAATCGGCATCGACATTGGTGGCACGGGCATCAAGGGCGCGATCGTTGACGTAAAAAACGGCACTCTTGTCTCGGAACGCGTTCGCTACGAAACCCCCGAAGGTGGGCACCCAAAGGACATCGCGGCGGTCGTCGCTAAACTCGTGCGCGATCTAAAACCTTCTCGAGCTACCTTGCCCGTGGGAGTTTGTTTCCCCGCTGTAGTTCAACATGGACGAACCATGTCGGCGGCAAATGTCTCAAAAGAGTGGATCGGCCTCGATGCTGACGGCCTCTTTGAAACCACGCTTCAACGCCACGTTCACGTCCTTAACGATGCCGATGCCGCTGGTGTCGCCGAAATGAAATTTGGTGCGGGCAAAAAGCGCAAAGGCCTCGTAATCATGACCACACTCGGCACCGGAATCGGAACCGCCCTGTTCATGAATGGTGAACTAGTGCCCAATGCCGAGCTCGGACACCTAGAGATTGACGGTGTCGATTACGAAACCAAGGCGTCCTATTCTGCGAAAGAACGCGAAAATCTTAGTTTTGACGACTGGGCTAAGAGGCTACAGAAGTACTATTCGACCCTTGAACGTTTGTTTAGCCCTGACCTGATCATCGTCGGCGGCGGAATCAGCAAGCAGTGGGACGAGTTTCTTCCAAAGTTGGATCTGCGAGCCGAAATCGTGCCAGCACAGAAAAGAAACAACGCCGGAATTCTCGGTGCTGCCGCACTGGCCTGGAAAAACTCGGATAACGAATAAGTGGATGGGCCGGCTGTTACGCCGGGTTCTGTCCCTGTTTCCAGGTGACGGTCATCTATCTAGGTTTGCCATTGCTAGCAAACTCAAGCGGTCTACCCGAAGGCTAAAGCGAGCAGCTTTATGCGCCTTCTGTCTGACCTTGCTCCAAACGAGGTTTACATAGCCGAAGCGCTCACACGCTCCGCTGGTGGTCTCTTACACCACCGTTTCACCCTTACCGTTTTCACGGCGGTTTACTTTCTGTTGCACTGTCTCGCAGGTTACCCTGAGTGGCTGTTAGCCACCGCCTTGCTCTGTGGAGCCCGGACGTTCCTCGTCATTTCTGCCGCGACCGTCTTGCCGACCCATCCGCTTAAAGACTACTTGCTATAGGTGTGCCGTGGAATTCATCGTCATTACCTCGGCCGCCTGATCTCCCCAAAATCTGATGATGGTTATTGAACAAGGCGCAATTTGTGGGCGCCAATAGCCTGCCACGCCACCATCTAGGCCTGCGCGAATGAATCCACGAATTGGCATCACGTGAGAAACAACAGCAACCGTCTTTCCGACGTGCTCAGCGAGGATGGCCCTTCGACCGGCCTGGATTCGCTCGTCGAAAGCTTCTAATGATTCACCTCTAGGTGGCGAAACAGTCCAAGAACCTTGCCACTGTGCGAATTCATTCGCCCACTTCGACATGACTTCCGCGTTAGTGTGCCCATCCCAGTCGCCGAAAGAGATCTCAGCGATGTTCTCATTGACCGAAACGCCCAACCCGATTTCATTGGCAAGTATGTGCGCAGTGTCCAGAGTTCGTTGTATCGGCGAGGAAACAATCGCAGAAACAGGGTTCAGGTGAGCCCAAGGGCCGCTGTTTCCGATTTCAGCGACGGCCTTCGCAACCTTGTGCGCGTCCTCTCGGCCCAGGTCCGAGAGCCCTGGGTTCTCTCCGCCTCGACCGGAGATGCGCTTGCTCTCGGTTAGATGAGTTCTTCCGTGACGGATGAGCACGAGCGTGGTTAGTGGCTCTGTGACTCCGCCAGGGGCACGAACAGAACTTGGCAGAAGTTGATTGAACTCAACGACAGAAGATCGCGGTTGTTCAATCGTGGCCGTGACGATGTCGTCACCCTGTTCGTCCATGGCCTTATTTGCTAGCGCATCTGCACGAGAGTTCTCCTCTCGCGGAATCCACTGCCATCGCACCTGTTTTCCTGACACTAGCTTTTGAACTCGCGCACCCAGCTGTTGCATGTCGGGGTGTTTGATCTTCCAACGACCAGCCATCTGCTCGATGACAAGTTTGCTGTCCATTCGAACCAGGACGCGCGCCTGATCGTTAAGCCCGTATGCGCCCTCTAATCCCGCGACAAGGGCAAGGTATTCGGCCACATTATTGGTAGCTATGCCGATGAATCGCGAGATCTCAAGAATGACCTCCCCAGTATCGGCGTCGATTACGCAAGCGCCGGAGCCGGCCAGACCTGGGTTACCGCGCGACCCTCCGTCAGCCTCGATGATGAGGTTTGTCGGCTTCTTCATCGAACGAGGACGGCCTGACATTCCGGACAGGTTGCAATCTCATCGCGAGCAAGAGACTGCACCTCATTCAAGGCGGCGGCACCGAGACTGATTCGGCAGGCTCCACACTCACGACCAACGAGACGTGCCACCGGAACACCGCGAGAAGCCTTCTTGTCGTATAACTCAATAAGTTCCGTGGCGATTCGCGCTGACTGCTGAGCGCGATCATTGGTGAGCAAGTCCAGACCCGAACGCAACTTCATGAGCTCAGCCTCATTAGCTGCTTCTCCCGCCGACAGCTCATCGTCGATTGCGGCCTTATCGACCGAAACCACCGCATAGTTCGCCTTGGCAATTTCTTGCTGTTCAAGGATTGCCAATTCGATGTCTTCGAGATCTGACTTTCGGCGGGTCAATGATTCGATCTCGCTCTGAATGGCTTGGGCATCCTTGGCGTTGTTCGTTGTGTTGAGGCGCTGTTGGTCCTTTGCGATGCGCTGCTCTACGAGCGACAGGTCAGCTTCCGAACGCTTGAGTTCGAGATCTACCGTATCCAAGGCATTGCGGGCGTCGATGAGTTTTGCGGCGAGTTTTCTCTGCTCGTCTCGAAGCTCGGCAAACTGAGTGCCGGACGAAAGATTCTTGATGGTCGCCTTTGAACGCGAAATCTGAAGATCTAGATTAGCCAAACTGAGCAGGTCCGCCTGCTGGGTCTCGGTTGCTTTCATGCGATGCCTTCTTTAGTTAGTTACTGCGTTATTGCAAAATCCCAGGGGTCAGTGCGAATTTCACTGACCACAACTTGAATAGAAGCAAATCTACCTTGGATGTCTCGCGCCGCCCATTCGAGCCACATCCACTCGGCGGCCCAATGAGAAACATCGATTAGCGAAAACTGCCTCTTTTCAGCTCGGGCACGCTCCAACACCTCCTGGACTGGGTGGTGTCTGAGATCTGACGTTATGTATACATCAGCGCCCGCCTCATACGCGGCATCGATAAATGAATCACCTGCACCACCACATAGAGCGACGCTGCGAATGGTTGCTTCAAAGTCGCCGGCTACGCGAATGCCACTGGCTGTTGAAGGCAAAGTTCGCGCGATTGACTTGGCGAACTGACCCAATGTTTGAGATTGAGGCAATGTGCCAATTCTTCCGTGGCCAACATTCACTCCGGTTTCAAGGAGTGGACGCACGTTCTCGAGACCAAATGCCGATGCAAGCGCCTCTGAGACTCCCCTAGGAACGATGTCAGCGTTTGTGTGGGCTGCGTAGATTGCAACATTGCTTCTAATCGCCTTGGCTAGCACCGACCCCTTGGAAGTGGCCTCTGCGATAGTCTTGACGCCTCGGAGAAGCAGCGGGTGGTGGGCAACAATAAGGTCGAAACCACCCACGATAGCCTCCTCGACAATTTCATCGGTGACGTCAACCGTTAGTAGAACCCTGGAAATGCGGGCGGAATGATTGCCGGTGACTAACCCCGGCGAATCCCAATCGTCTGCACCCGACACCGGCCACATAGCGTCCATGGCGGTAAGCAAATCAGCTAGAGCAGCGGCCATTAATCAATCACTCCTAGAACATCCTTGAGATCATTGCGCCTTGATTCGATAACGAGCACCTCAGCTTCTTGCTTCTTTATACGTGGGATTCCCGCAATCACCGGCAGTAGCAAACCGAGTGAAAACGCAATTACAACTCCGAAGTTACTTTGAGCCCAAAACTCCGAGTTTCCGGAGAGATCAGCTAGATAACCCAACCAGCTCATTTCGACGAGTTGGCTCTCGAGAAGGCCCCAGCCGATTGCAACAGCAACGCACCACCCGACGAGGTTCGTCACATTCACTGACTTATAGAAGCCATATCCGCGGCTCAGCGATACCTCGTGGTACGCAATACGGCGAATAAGCACGTCCGACACGAAAATTCCGGTCCAGGCGGCAACAGGGACCGCTAAAAATAGCGCGTACCCATTCAGGTTGAACCAGAAACCCGATGCACCAAGGCGAGACATTTGCACCACAGCAGCGGTTACAGCGAATACTGCGATGATCGGAGTCGCGAT
>JBEDKF010000025.1:0-5409 GCA_041172305.1 Actinomycetota bacterium
GTCGCATCCTGGGGCTGGAGTAGGTCCCAAGGGTTGGGCTGTTCGCCCATTAAAGCGGCACGCGAGCTGGGTTTAGAACGTCGTGAGACAGTTCGGTCTCTATCCTCTGCGCGCGCAGGAATTTTGAGGAAGCCTATCCCTAGTACGAGAGGACCGGGATGGACGAACCTCTGGTGTGTCAGTTGTTCCGCCAGGAGCACCGCTGATTAGCTACGTTCGGGAAAGATAACCGCTGAAAGCATCTAAGCGGGAAGCTTGTTCCAAGATGAGAATTCCATGGCTTCGGCCGAGAGACTCGCAGCTAGACTACTGCGTTGATAGGTTGGATGTGGAAGTGGGGACTAAAGACCCATGGAGCTGACCAATACTAATAAGTCGATTACTTGATAACATTTTTGCTTGCGTCCACTATGTGGTTCCCGAGGTATGGGAACCGAATAAACACACTTTCATGTGTGCTTTCGAAACATAACTCAATAGTGTTTCGGCGGCCATAGCGGAGGGGAAACGCCTGGTAACATTCCGAACCCAGAAGCTAAGACCTCCTGCGCCGATGGTACTGCAAGGGTGACCTTGTGGGAGAGTAGGACACCGCCGGACTTAATTTAACAAAATGGCCACCTTTTTAAGGTGGCCATTTTGGTTTAACATGGATATTTGTATGCCTAGGAGAGTCAAATGAGCGAACGAGAGTTCGAAAATCGTCCAAAACGAGCCTTTTCCGGCGAGCGTAGCTCAGGAACGGGATCGGGACGCGGCGGAACCGACCGTCGTCAAGACGCTCCTAGCGGTCGTGCACGTCGCAACGATGATCCAAACGCTTCTCGTCCTGATTGGCAACAGCGCGTTGCGCGTCCTGTGGACTACGACAAGCCAAAGAGCCCGCTAATCCCGGATGAAATCACTGAGAAAGACCTTGAGTTGGGGCTTCGTGTCCAGCTGAAGACTCTCACTCCGGAAAACGCCGAACGCGTGGCACGACACCTCGCCATGGTCGGGCTCCTCATTGATCAAGACCCACAATTGGCTCACGAGCATGCGCTTGCGGCGGCAGGACGTGCCGCCCGTATCGCTCTTGTCCGTGAAACGGTTGGAATTACGGCCTATACCGTAGGCGACTTCGCGGTCGCACTGCGCGAACTTCTAACCTTCCGCCGCATTTCAGGCTCAAATGATCAGTTGCCACTAATGGTTGACTGTGAACGTGGCCTTGGGCGCCCTGACCGAGCGCTTGAACTTGGACGATCTGTTGATCGTGCGCAATTACTGCCAGGTGTGCGGGTGAATCTTGCGATTGCCATGTCTGGCGCTCGTCTCGATCGAGGGGAGAACGAGCTTGCGCTTGCAGAGCTCCAGATTCCCGAGCTCAACCCAGAGAAAGTCTTCGCGTACTCAGTTCCTCTTTTCTTCGCTTATGCAGACACGTTGGAGATTCTAGGCAAGGATGCCGAATCAAAGCGTTGGGCTACATTGGCTGAACGTGCCGATGCAGCTCTCATGGGAAATCCTGGCCCTGAGGACGAGGTATTCCAGGTTCTGGAGGAATTTGAGATCCCAGTTAGAACTGAACGTAAGGAGTGGGAGCCTCGCGAAGAGCGCGATGGTCGTAGTTATCGTGACGACCGTGGCTCACGCGACGAGCGCCCTCGCAACTTTGCCCCCAGGAACCCTGAGCGCCCAACTCGCCCTTATGGTGAGCGGTCTGAGCGCCCATTGCGTTCCAACGAGGACCGCTCGGCACGCCCGGCGCGAGACTCAGATGCTCCGCGTCCACAACGCGATCGCGCACCTCGCGAAGGTGCACGCGACCGCAAGTTCGGTGAAGACCGTGGCCGCTAAAGTTTGGTCTGAATACGACGTCCTTCTGGCCGATCTAGACGGGGTTGTCTATGAGGGCAACGCCGCAATAAAGGATGCGCCGGAGGCCATCCTTGCCCTTCAGAACCGAGGTTTACCGATTGGTTACGTGACCAATAACTCGTCGCGCAAGCCTGAAACAATCGCAGAGCAGCTTGCCGGTTTTGGGGTTCGTTGCGCGCCGGAAGACATCATTGGCTCGGGGAAAACCGGCGTCGACATTCTCAAGACGCTGGTCCCGCCGGGGTCTAAGGTGCTGGTTGTCGGTGGTGAAGGGCTTCGTGCACGTGTCACCGAGGGCGGATTTCTGTTGGTGGCTAATTCCGATGAGAAACCCGACGCTGTGATTCAAGGCTTTGCGCCAGACGTTAGTTGGCGAGATTTAGCCGAGGCCGCGTTTTCAATTCAAAACGGAGCCAAATGGGTCGCCACCAACCAGGACTGGACACTTCCGCAGGAGAAGGGTCTCGCACCAGGGAACGGCACTCTGGTTTCAGCCGTGCACACCGCTGTTGGGCAGTTGCCAATTGTGGCCGGTAAGCCGGAGCCCGCAATTTTTCACACCGCGGTGGAGCACTTTGGCGCAAAAAAGGCCCTATTCATTGGCGACCGAATCGATACTGACATAACGGGAGCGAATCGCGCCGGCCTCGATTCGGTATTGGTTCTTACCGGAGTAAGCACTCGCAAAGAGGTATTGGGCATCAAGCCGGAAGGTCGCCCGACTTACATCATCGCTTCTATGGCTGAACTGCTTTCGTCATACAAGGCACCAAAGAAAACCAAGCGAGGCTATTCATGCGACGGCGCAGAGGTCGAACTTTTGGGCAATAAAGTCGTGGTCACCGTTGGAGAACCGAAGAGCCTTGGAGCCCTTCGCGCTGCGTGCGCGGTCGTCTACGGCAGCGAGCTTCCGATTTATGCCCTGGACGTTGAACCCGCTCTTTACGAATAGGCTTGAGGTATGTCAGAAGATCTTGTTTCACAGGTAAAAGCCGAGGTTGAGCGCATCGCCGCCCTGCCATTGGACCAGCAGGTCAATGATTTTTCTGCTCTCCGTGAAGAACTTGAGTCGGTTCTTAACGACTCAGATTCGAATCGGTAATCACTTGCGTATAGACGTTGCCCTGGTTGAGTTAGGACTCGCCAGATCTAGGAATCACGCATCGACCCTGATCGACGCGGATCGAGTGCTCATCAATGGACGCGCTGCCCGCAAAGCTTCGCAGCCAGTGGTTGACGGCGCTGAAATCGTAGTTCTCGAGGCGGTTGACTATGTCAGTCGCGCGGGGCACAAACTGGCTAAAGCCCTTGACGTCTTTTCAGAGATTGACGCCGTAAACAAAACCGCGCTGGATGTCGGCGCTTCAACCGGTGGCTTTACTGACGTTTTGCTTAGACGAGGCATTGGCCGAGTATTCGCGATAGATGTTGGTCACGACCAAATGGCACTCGAGTTGCTGGATAACCCGAAAGTTATCAGCATGGAGGGCTTTAATGCCCGAGATCTTTCACTCGAAACCTTGGCGAATGCAAGCGGGGTGTCTTCGGACAAAATCGACATCGATTTAGTCGTCGGGGATTTGTCATTTATTTCGCTCACACTGGTTCTCGAGCAGATCCTCTCAGTCGCACCCAAGGCTGAGTACGTGCTGCTCATCAAGCCCCAATTCGAAGTGGGTAAGCAGTCTTTGCACGCCTCGGGAATCGTTACCGACCACCGTCTCCGTGCTGGCGCTATCAAACAGGTAATCGACTGCGCGCACGACCTAGGTATCGGTGTTCGCGGTTTGACGCGCTCAGAGCTACCTGGAACCCATGGCAACATTGAATATGTTGTGTGGATAAGCCCACTTGAACCGGTTAATCGGTCAAAATGGACAGACAGGATCGAAGCTTTAGCCAAGGAGGGCAAATGAGTGCAGCTCGTAACGTGTTGCTAGTAGCTCACACTCGCCGCCCCGAAGCTCTAGCCGCCGCGATCGAAACCTGTCAGAAATTGGTGGCTGCGGGTTTGACCCCCGTTTTGGCTGCTTCCGACCATGATGAGATTGCGGCATACGCAGTCGAACTTGGCCGAGGCGGGATTCCTGCCGAAGTGAAATTGCTAGACCGGGATTGCAAGCTAACTGAGCTAGAGGTTGCAATGGTTCTTGGTGGCGATGGAACAATTCTGAAGGCTGCGGAGGTCGTCCGTGACGCACGCGTTCCATTGGTCGGCATAAACCTCGGACATGTTGGATTCCTCGCGGAGAGCGAACGTGATGGTCTCGCAGAAGCCGTTGACCGAGTTGTTGCTAAAGACTACGTGGTGAAAGAGCGAATGACTCTGGACGTTCGAGTGATTGTCGAGGGTGCAGAGGTTTACCGCACGTGGGCTTTGAACGAAGCCACAGTTGAGAAGAGCGAGCGGGAACGCATGCTCGAAGTTGTGGTTGAGGTCGAAGAGCACCCACTATCAAGTTTTGGATGCGACGGCATCGTCATTGCTACACCTACTGGCTCAACCGCCTACGCTTTCTCGGCTGGAGGGCCGGTGGTTTGGCCATCAGTCGAGGCTTTGCTTTTGGTTCCTTTGAGTGCACACGCATTGTTTGCGAGGCCGCTAGTCATTAAACCGGATGCACTGGTGGCGGTTGAAGTTCTTCAACGCAGCGCTGGCTACGGTGTTTTGTGGTGTGACGGCCGTCGCACCTGGCAACTCCCTCCAGGAGCTCGCGTTGAGGTATCTCAATCCGAAAAGCCTGTGTTGCTTGCGAGATTGCGTAACAGCACTTTCACCGACCGACTCGTTAACAAGTTTTCCCTCCCGGTCGTGGGATGGCGCGGCCCAGACGAAACGCATAAGGCCGAATAGAACAACCATGATCGAAGAGATTTACATCCGTGATCTTGGAGTGATTCAAGAAGCGCGTTTGCCTTTCGGTGCGGGGTTAACCGTAATCACCGGCGAAACTGGCGCCGGAAAAACAATGGTGTTGTCAGCGCTTGGCTTGTTGCTCGGCGAGCGTGCCGATAGTTCTACGATTCGTCGCGGGCAAGAGCAGGCTTTTGTCGAAGGACGTTGGCTGATAAAAGACGATTCTGCCGTTGTTGAGCGCGTTCGCGACGCCGGTTCAGACCTTGAACAAGGTGAGTTGATTCTTAACCGTTCAATCTCAAGCGAGGGGCGAAGCCGCGCTTCGGTGTCAGGGCGCTCCGCGCCGGTAGGTTTGTTGAACGAACTTGGAGAGATGCTCGTTGTTGTACACGGGCAATCGGATCAAATCCGTTTGAAATCCTCCGGTGCTCAACGAGAGGCGCTGGATCAATTCGGTGGTGTCGAATTGGCCGAAGCGCTGGCTGAATATCAAGGCACCTACCGAGCTTGGCGAGACCTAACGCAGCGACTTGAAGCTCTCAAAGCTTCATTAGATGCGAGAGCGGCCGAAGCAGAAGACCTGCGCGCATCGGTTGACGAACTCGAAAAGTTAGATCCTCAGGAAAACGAGGATACCGACCTGGCTGAAAAAGCCGAACGCTTGAACAATCTCGAAATTCTTCGGTCTGCCG
>JBEDKF010000026.1:0-3887 GCA_041172305.1 Actinomycetota bacterium
AACCTACGCCGATTACGAAAATCATCCTTGACGCTAGTTTCTTCACTGGACCGACGTACACCTCTGCCTGGAAGGCCAGCGACCGAACCAACGGCTACATCTCGCACATCACGGGCCTACAGGTCGACAGTGACCGTGCCAATCCCGATCTGACCAGCACCGCTTACAGCGGCTATCGCTCGACCAACCCCGTGCTGGCAACCGGCAAGTTTTTCAGATCCTCGCTGTCTGGCCTAGCCGAAGGCGCAGTCTTGGTTGAGGGCAAGACTCCGGCCGGCGCGGTTGAGATGACCCGGGTAACCTCACAGCCAATCAACAACTGGCTAGCGCATGCGATTTCGGTCTCGGACAACACCGAGACGGAATTTATCGGCCGTCACGCCGCTAAAGCCATCGGATTGCCCGCTTCTTTTGATTCGATTCAAAAACTCGTGAAGTCAACTTTGGAACCGCTCGGAATAGACACAAAGGGTCTGACTATGAAAGACGGCTCCGGCCTTGCGCAGGCAAATCGCGTGACGCCGAAATTGATCGCCGAACTCATGACTAAGGTGGCCAACAACCAGGGTGGGCTTGGCGCGCTCGAGGGATACCTGCCTGTTGCGGGCAAGACCGGCACACTCGCCGGCCGATTTAACGGTCCAAACGCGATGGCCCAAAAATTTGTCAAGGGTAAGTCTGGATACATCCCAGGGCTCTACAGTCTCGCCGGAATCATCGATGCCAAGGATGGCAGCCGCCTCGCCTACGCGTTATTTGCAAGAAGCGCAGATGGCAAGAAGGTTGGCTATGCTGCTCGACCGGCACTCGACACAGTAGCAACCCGTTTCTATCAATGTGGCGGCGGGCTAACGAAATGAAGGAGTTCTAATGTCTGAGCAGTTGCGATGGGGATTTCTAGGCGCCGGCGGCATCGCGGGCGTAATTGCCGCGGACTTTAAGGTCGCCGGTCTGAAGATTCAAGCCGTCGGCGCGCGTGAGCTTGCCGGCGCAAATGACTTCGCCGATCGCTTTGGCATCCCGAACCGTCACGCCGGTTACGAAGCGTTGGTCAACGACCCCGAGGTCGACATTGTCTACATTTCGACAATTCACCCGATGCACGCAGAGCACGCGCTACTAGCCATTGACGCTGGCAAGCACGTATTGGTCGAAAAGCCTTTTGCCATGAACGCTAATCAAGCTAAGGCGGTTCGGGCAGCCGGTATGGCAAAGGGTGTATTCGTGATGGAGGCCATGTGGACTCGCTTCCTGCCATCCATGGATGCAATTTTCGAGGTAATTAATTCGGGTCAGATTGGCGATGTCCGTTTTGTCACCGGAGATCACAGCCAATATCTGCCGGAGACCTTTGCGAAGCGACTTTGGCAGCCGGAGCTAGGCGGCGGTGCTCTGCTAGATCTTGGTATTTACCCGATCTCATTCTTTAGTCGCGTTTTCGGCACCCCCGAGAAGATCACCGCACAGGCTACGCTGACCGATCTCGGCGTCGACCTGATGACCAGCGCTGTATTCAGCTATGCAGGAGGTGCGCAGGCTTCGATGACCACATCCATGGAGGTTTTCGGCCCGATTACGGCAAGCGTTGCTGGCACGCGTGGACGCATCGATATCGACACCAGTTTTTACGAACAAACCTCTTTCACCGTCTATGAAACCGACCTTTCGCGTGAATCGGGTGTTCAGTCGGAAGTCTCGCGTTACGAGGCTAAAATCGAGGGTAGAGGCATGCAATATCAAGCGCTTGAAGTTGAGCGCTGTGTTCGTGCCGGTTTGACCGAGAGCCCGACAATGTCGCTCGACGAAACCGTCTCAATCATGGAAACCATGGATGAGATTCGCAAGCAAACTGGCGTTAAGTACCCGGGAGAGTAATTGTCTGAATCAACCAACGGTTTTCCGTATTTCAAGGATGTAGCCAAAGGCGCCGGAATCGGCCTTGGCGTTTTGGCCTTGATCATCGGCGGATTCAGCGTTGGCGGAATCGGTGCGGGTGCACCGAATGAGTCAAGCTCCGCCCAGCAGAGCGCATCTGCATCGGCCACCCCTAGTGCAACCCCAACCGATGCACGCACTTGCTCGGTTTCGGAAGATGCTCTAGACCCTCGCCTTGGCAACTTCCAAGCCGTCGTGATTGATGCAACCACCGACACCGTGTTGTTCGACCGCGGAGCCGACAAGCCTGCCGCAACAGCTTCAACCATGAAATTGCTAACTGCCGGCGCGGCCTTGAACATCCTCGGCCCAAACTATCGAGTTGATACTCGCGTCTATCAAGACCCAGCTCAACCTGGCACCATCATCCTGGTAGGCGGCGGCGACCCAACGCTGTCTCGCACCGCACCCGGCCAGCAGTCGGTTTATCGCGACGCGCCGAAACTTGCCACCCTGGCAGTCGGTGTGAACGCCAAGATGGCTGGCACGCCAATCACGAAAATCATCGTGGACGGTTCGCTGTTTAAGGGGCCGAGCTGGGATTCCAGCTGGGAGCGAAGCGAACAGACAACCGGATACATGTCGGAAGTCACGGCTTTGCAGGTCGATGGCGACCGTCAAAACCCCACCTCAAACACTTCACCTCGTTCGACAACTCCGGTGCTAAACGCCGGCAAGTATTTCAAGAAGGCTCTCGGCGCTTCGGCTGCAGCGGCAACGGTTGTCGAAGGCACTGCACCCGGCTCAGCGATCGAAATCGCAAAGGTTTCGTCTCAGCCAATCAGCGTCTGGATCAAGCACATGCTTCAGGTCAGCGACAACGCCGAGGCCGAGGCGCTTGCTCGTCTTGTTTCCCTCGATCTTGGTTACGACGGTTCATTCTCATCGCTCAACATTGCGATCAAGAAGGGTCTGGCTAACACCCAGCTCGACTCGACCGGCCTAGTCATCAAGGATGGCTCGGGTCTCAGCGCCTATAACGCGGTTCCTCCGACTTACCTAGCTCGCCTAAGCAAGCTGGTGATGAACGGCTTTGCCGACTTCGCCGTGATCCGCGATGGTCTGCCTGTTTCTGGCGAATCCGGTTCATTGTCTGCCCGTTTCGGTGGCGACCTGAAGGATGCCGTTGGCCAAATTCACGCCAAGACCGGCTGGATCAAGAATGGCTACACGCTGGCCGGCTACATCACCGCTCGAGACAAGTCCAACCTGTTGTTCGCAATCTATGCCCTCGGTGATGTGAAGGATGACGCCAAGGATGCCATCGATAAGTTAGCCACGGGCTTCTTCCGCTGCGGCTCTCAGCTTTCAAACAACTAGGCTATGGGAATGCTCTCCGCCAAGAACCAAAGAGTTCGCCTTGCTCTCAGCACAGCGAATGGCGCTCTGACCGCCGAAATCGCCATGGTAGGTGCGGCGTTGCGTCGACTAACCCTTGGCGAAACCGAACTTGTTGAGCCTGGCGTTTTCGGCTCAATCAGCCCTTTTTGCGAGGGGGTGGTCATGTCTCCTTGGCCAAATCGCATGGATGGCGGCAAGTGGGAGTACCAAGGTCGAACCCTAAGTGTTCCGATCAATCTTCACGAGCAGCAGAACGCGAACCACGGCCTTCTGATGGATCACCCTTATGCAGTGCTCGAACAGAGTGAATCTAAGGTCACGCTTGGCGCTCTCATCCACGCCCGCCTTGGCTACCCATTCGACGTTTACACGACGGTCACTTATCAGCTCGTCGAATCCGGTGTGAAGATTTCACACTCCGCAGAGAACCTCTCGGATGCAGACGCGCCATACGCGCTGGGCGGCCACCCATACTTCAAGATCGCTGGCGTAGATACGGCAGACCTGTTCCTGCGCTCGGATGCCGAAACCGTGTTGCTGGTTGACGAGCGACAGATTCCGACCGGGACCCTGCCAACTGCTCATTCGCGCTTTGACATGCGTTCAGGAGT
>JBEDKF010000027.1:0-11489 GCA_041172305.1 Actinomycetota bacterium
TCTTTGGTTTGGTTGGTTTGGTTTTAATGCTGGTTCAGAGCTAGCGGCAGATGGAATAGCGTCCCTTGCATTTATCAATACCCTCGCAGCACCGGTTGGTGCAATGCTTAGCTGGGTCGCCTATGAGCAAATTGTGCATAAGAAACCTACTTCTGTTGGCGCAGCTTCTGGAGCTGTTGCCGGGCTTGTTGCTATCACTCCGTCTTGCGCCTATCTCACGCCAATCTTCGCACTCCTTCTAGGTTTAATTGTTGGTGTTTCGTGTGCCCTTGCCGTTGAGCTCAAATATGTTTTCGGTTTTGATGATTCGCTTGACGTTGTAGGTATTCACCTTGTTGGTGGCCTCATCGGAACTCTTTACATCGGTCTTTTCGGTACTGGTGTCGGTGCCTTCCTTGGCTTCGGTTTTGAACAGCTCGGAAAACAAGCCATCGGCGCTGCTGTGGTGTTGGTCTTCGCTTTCACTGCGTCATACGCAATTGGATGGTTCATTCAGAAGACCATTGGTTTCCGGGTGACAAGCACCGATGAAATTGCCGGAGTTGACAATGTTCTTCACGGTGAAACTGCCTACTCAGAAGCCGACCCACGTTGGTCGTGGCGCGGCTAACAATGACAGCAGAAGTTTGCCAAGGGCAAAAATTTCGGTTAGAGTAGCCAAGTCTTGGAAACAAGACACGCGGATGTGGCTCAGTTGGTAGAGCACAACCTTGCCAAGGTTGGGGTCGCGAGTTCGAATCTCGTCATCCGCTCGCAGTAGGGCGTAAGCCTCGCAAAGCATGGTGGAGTGGCTGAGCGGCCCAAAGCAACAGCCTGCAAAGCTGTAAACCCACGGGTTCAAATCCCGTCTCCACCTCGATTTACAAAATCAAATAGATGGTCGATTGGCGCAGCGGTAGCGCACTTCCTTGACATGGAAGGGGTCACTGGTTCGATCCCAGTATCGACCACCAAAAGAAAAACCCCCGAGATTTTCGGGGGTTTTTCTTAATTCTGTTGTTACTTGATTTTCAGAGTTTTTGCGGTAGCCGCAAGCGAGGCAGCAGCCTTGGCCGGGTCCGCTGACAATTTGGTTCCAAAACTCGGAATGATTTGCTGGAGCTTCTCTTGCCAGCTTTCGAATTCGCTTGCGAAGCTGCGCTCTAGCACCTGAAGCATCACATGCACGGCGGTTGAAGCTCCCGGTGAAGCCCCGAGCAGCCCCGAGATTGAACCATCGGCAGAAGTGACGACTTCAGTACCAAACTGCAGCACTCCGCCCTTCTTGCGGTCCTTCTTAATTACCTGAGCGCGCTGACCGGCGCTCAGTAGCCGCCAGTCTTCTGGCTTTGCCTCTGGCATAAATTCGAGAAGTGACTCGAACTTCTTATCCTTAGACTTTGCGAGTTCGCCGACCAAGTACTGAATCAACGGGAAGTTGCCGAGAGCCACCGCGAGGTAGGGCACCAAGTTTGCTGGCCTCAATGTGGCTGGAAGGTCAAAAAGTGAGCCGTTCTTCAGGAACTTTGGGTTCGCGGTTGCATACGGGCCAAACAGCAGGCTAGTTTTGCCGTCCACGACTCGTGTGTCTAGGTGAGGCACTGACATTGGGGGAGCACCGACGCTTGCCTGGCTGTATACCTTGGCTTGGTGTTTAGCGACGAGTTCCGGGTTGTCACTGCGAAGCCATTGGCCGCCAACCGGGAAGGTTCCGTATCCCTTGGCCTCGCCAATGCCTGATTTTTGAAGAAGCTTAAGCGCCCAACCACCCGCACCAACGAAAACAAACTTGGCGTTGCGGTAAGAACGCTGGCCAGTCTTGGTGTCGCGGATAGCAACCTCCCAAGACTTGTCTTTGAGGCGATTTAGCCCCTGCACTTCAGAACCGGTGCTGACAGATACGCCTTGCTTCTTTAGATAGGTGAACAGTTGCTTCGTGACAGCGCCGAAATCGACATCGGTTCCCGAGGCAATGTATGTCGCGGCTATCGGCTCTGATCCGGTGCGGCCCTCAATCAAAAGCGGTGCCCACTTAGAAATTTGAGCAGGGTCAGTGGAGAATTGCATTCCCGCGAATAGCGGCTGATCCTTTAGTGCGTCGAAGCGACGCGCTAGGTAATCGACGTCCTTTGCTCCTCGAACAAAAGTCATGTGCGGGGTCGCATTGATGAACGTCTCGGGTGCATCGAGAATCTTCTTCTCAACGAGGTATGACCAAAATTGGCGCGACAACTGAAACTGTTCGTTGATTGCAACTGCCTTGGTTGGGTTCGGCAACGAACCATCCTTGCTGTCAGGCATGTAGTTGAGTTCACAGAGAGCGGCGTGCCCAGTGCCGGCGTTGTTCCAAGGGTTTGAACTCTCTAGTGCAACGTCATCTAAGCGTTCGTAGACTTCAATTTTGAGCTTAGGCGACAGCAACTTCAGGAAGGTGCCGAGGGTTGCGCTCATAACGCCCGCGCCAATGAGGATAACGTCTGGATTTTCTGATTTACTCACCGATTCAGTCTAACTTCGTTGCGAAGGGTGACTAATCAATGACAAGCAGACTCGGGCTAGAGGCTGGTTCCGACTAGTTGGCCGATGGCGTATGTGATGCCCATGGTTAGAAGGCTGACGACGACGTTTCGAAGAATGGCACGCCCTGAACGAGCTCCGCCAATTCGAGCACCGACAAAGCCGGTGATTGCAAGCGAAGCGATCACGGCTGCAACTGTAACTTGGATGCGGTAATCCACCCAAGGCCCAGTGACGGCAAGCAGGGGGAGCAGCGAGCCTCCAGCGAAGGCTACGAATGAAGAGATCGCAGCTTGACCAGGGCTCGCGTGTTGCTCTGAATCAATACCTAGCTCGGCCTCGGCATGAGCCTTAAGCGCATCCTTGGCGGTTAGCTCTGCAGCGACCTTCTCGGCTAGTTCGAGGGAGAGCCCCTTTTGCTCATAGAACCAAGCAAGCTCGCGCAACTCCATCTCTGGATTCTCTGCCAACTCAATGCGCTCCTTGTTTAGCGCTGCCTTCTCGCTGTCTTTTTGAGCGGAAACCGAGGTGTACTCGCCGCCGGCCATCGAAATAGACCCGGCAACTAAGCCAGCAATACCTGCGATCAGGATGGCGTTGGAGTCGGTGGTCGCTCCGGCGACACCCATGACCAGACCGGCGGTCGAAACAATTCCATCGTTAGCGCCCAAAACGCCGGCCCGCAGCCAGTTGAGCTTTGCCGCCATGGACTGGCGCTGAAACTCTTGGCTTGCTAGTAGCGCCTCTTCGAGTGCTAGTGGGTTGGTTCTTTTCTTCACCACTCAATCAAACACAACGAAATCCCTAATGGCTAGCAAGGCACGCCTAAGTTGAATCGTTAGGATTGGATAGTTCAGCAAGCTATTGGAGTGCATGTGTCAGTCATCAAGGTAACCGTAGACGGAGCTTCTCGAGAACTCGAGAGCGGGTCTGACGGTTTCGGTCTCTTCACCGACAAGGCGATTGTTGCGCAGCGCGTCAACGGCGAACTTCGCGACCTCGCCCACAAACTCCAAGAAGGCGATGTTACCGAGGGTGTGACAATCTCGTCACCAGACGGTTTGAACATTTTGCGTCACTCTGCAGCGCACGTGCTGGCGCAAGCCGTTCAGTCAATCAATCCGGAAGCCAAGCTCGGAATTGGCCCTCCTATCACCGATGGTTTCTACTACGACTTCGACGTCGAGACTCCTTTCGCCCCTGAAGACTTGAAGGCTCTTGAAAAGGCCATGGATCGCATCATCCGCCAGGGGCAGCGATTCATCCGCCGTGTCACAACGGATGGTGAAGCCACTGTCGAACTCTCAAATGAGCCATACAAGATCGAACTGATTGGCCTCAAGGGTAGTGACGCGGTTGGCGAAGGCTCAGCCGAAGTCGGCGCCGGCGAACTAACTATTTACGACAACGTTGACCCGCAGACCGGAAATGTGGTCTGGAAAGACCTCTGTCGGGGTCCGCACCTTCCAAACACGCGAATGATCGGTAATGGCTACGCTCTAACCCGATCGGCAGCGGCCTATTGGCGTGGAAACGAAAACAACAAGCAACTTCAGCGCATCTATGGAACTGCTTGGCCAACCAAGGATGAACTGCGTGCGCACCAGGAGCGCCTCGAAGAAGCAGCGCGTCGCGATCACCGCCGCCTCGGTGCTGAACTAGATCTGTTTTCCTTCCCTGAGGAGATCGGTTCTGGGCTCGCGGTATTCCACCCAAAGGGCGGCATCATGCGCCGCGTGATGGAAGATTACAGCCGCAAGCGCCACGAAGAGTCTGGCTACGAATTTGTTTACTCGCCGCACATCACCAAGTCGAACCTGTTTGAGCAATCTGGCCACCTGGCCTGGTATGCCGAAGGCATGTTCCCTCCGATGGTGATGGATGAAGAAGTAGATGAGAACGGCGTTGTTCGCAAGCAGGGGCAGAACTACTACCTCAAGCCGATGAACTGCCCGTTCCACATTTTGATTTTCAAGTCACAGGCTCGCAGCTATCGCGACCTCCCGCTACGCATGTTCGAGTTCGGCTCGGTGTACCGATACGAAAAGTCCGGCGTGCTTCACGGCCTGACGCGCGTTCGCGGAATGACCCAAGACGACGCTCACCTTTTCGTGACCCCAGACAACATGGAAGAAGAGCTAACCAAGGTTCTTGGCTTCGTGCTCGGTTTGCTTCGTGACTATGGTCTAGATGACTTCTATCTAGAGCTATCTACCAAGGAAGAAGGCAACCCGAAGTTCGTCGGTGACCCAGCTATTTGGGAAACCGCTACTGCCACCCTCCAAAAGGTAGCCACGGCGTCGGGGCTAGAGCTAGTGCCTGACCCAGGAGGCGCAGCCTTCTACGGACCAAAAATCTCGGTTCAGGCGCGAGACGCTATTGGGCGTACCTGGCAAATGTCGACAATTCAGTTGGACTTCAACCTCCCAGAACGATTCGACCTCGAATACACGGCTCCAGATGGCACCAAGCAGCGTCCGGTCATGATTCACCGCGCGCTGTTCGGTTCGATTGAGCGTTTCTTTGGCGTACTAACTGAGCACTATGCCGGGCACTTTCCGCCATGGCTTGCTCCGGTTCAGGTAGTTGGCGTTCCGATTGCGGAAGCGTTCTCGCCATACTTGCACGCGATTGCAGACCGCCTCAAGGCTGCTGGCGTCCGTGTGACCATCGACGACTCCGATGACCGTATGCAGAAGAAGATCCGAAACCACACGATGGCCAAGGTTCCTTTCATTCTTCTAGCCGGCGGCGAAGACGAAGCTGCTGGTGCAGTTAGCTTCCGTTTCCGTGACGGGCACCAAGAAAACGGAATTCCAGTGGACGAAGCTGTAGCGCGCATCCTCAAGGCAATCGAAGACAAAGTGCAGGTCTAACCATGACCGAACCGCGGATGGAGTTTTCCAGCGATTTGCCAGGTGTCCCAAACGCCTATCAACATCTCTGGACTCCACACCGCATGGTCTACATCCAGCACGGCCAGCAGCCACCCGAGCACGAGTGCCCGTTTTGCCTTGCAACCGATAGGCCCGATGAAGAGTCTCTGATTGTTTACCGCGGGGTACACGCATACGCACTGCTGAATTTGTTTCCTTACAACTCGGGTCACATGTTGGTTTGCCCCTACCGTCACATCTCCACGTACGACCAAGCCACACCTGAAGAAGTCGCCGAGATCGGTTCGATCACTCAGCAGGCTATGCGAGTACTGAAGCATGTTTCCAAGGCTCAAGGTTTCAACCTAGGCATGAACCAGGGGGAACTTGCCGGAGCGGGCATTGCCGGGCACCTTCACCAGCACATCGTCCCGCGTTGGTTGCACGATTCGAATTTCTTCCCAATCATCGCCGAAACGAAGGCCTTACCTAGATTGCTCGGAGAAGTTCGTAATGATATCGCCGAGGCGTGGGACAAGGTTTAGACTTGAGGCTATGACAAGCTCATCTATCCCAACTTCAACCACCGGCACCCCTCTAGTCAAGCGCGGCTTGGCTGAAATGATGAAGGGTGGCGTCATCATGGACGTCATTAACGTCGAACAAGCGAAGATCGCCGAAGACGCCGGTGCGGTCGCGGTTATGGCCCTAGAGCGTGTGCCTGCCGACATCCGCGCCCAGGGCGGCGTGTCACGTATGAGTGACCCAGACATGATTGACCAGATCATCAGCGCGGTGTCAATTCCGGTAATGGCAAAGGCTCGTATCGGGCACTTTGTTGAAGCCCAAATTCTTGAGTCACTAGGCGTCGACTACATCGACGAATCAGAGGTATTGAGCCCAGCGGATTACGTTCACCACATCAACAAGTGGAACTTCAAGGTTCCTTTTGTTTGTGGCGCGACCAACCTAGGTGAGGCACTTCGCCGCATCACCGAGGGTGCTGCAATGATTCGCTCAAAGGGTGAAGCCGGAACCGGTGACGTGTCTGAAGCAATGAAGCACATCCGCACAATCTCAGGTCAGATTCGTGAACTTTCTTCGAAAACCGAGGATGAGCTCTTCGTCGCGGCAAAGGAACTTCAGGCTCCGTTCGAGCTAGTTCGTGAAATCGCGACCACCGGCAAGCTTCCGGTTACTTTGTTTGTGGCTGGTGGAGTTGCGACTCCTGCAGACGCAGCGCTAATGATGCAGCTTGGTGCTGACGGCGTATTCGTCGGTTCGGGAATCTTCAAGTCAGGCGACCCGGTCGCGCGTGCGAAGGCCATCGTCAAGGCAACGACCTTCTACAACGACCCATCGGTACTTGCCGAGGTTAGTCGCGGACTTGGCGAGGCCATGGTTGGCATTAACGTCGCTGACCTTCCAGCCCCTCACCGTCTAGCCGAGCGCGGCTGGTAGTTTGTCAGCCCCTATCGGCGTCCTGGCTCTTCAGGGCGACTTTAGAGAGCACCGTCAAACTCTCTCAGCGATTGGCGTCGAGAGCATCGAGGTTCGAACTCTGGCCGATTTAACCAAATCGGCTGGGCTCATCATCCCCGGTGGCGAATCAACCGTCATGCAGAAATTGGCGGTTGCCTATGATCTTTTCGAACCTCTGCATGACGCCATCAAAGCCGGATTACCGACCTTTGGCACTTGCGCCGGCCTCATCATGTTGGCCGATGAGATTATCGACGGTATTCCGGGGCAGCGCGGCTTCGGTGGCCTGGATGTGAGTGTTCGCCGTAATGCTTTCGGCAATCAACTCGACTCTTTCGAAGTTGATCTCAAATTCAAAGGTGTTTCGGGCGACCTTGTTCACGCGGCGTTTATCCGTGCACCGATCGTGGAGCGCGTCGGGGACGAGATTGAGGTTCTCTCGACCCTCGATGACGGGCGCATCGTTGGTGTGCGCCAAGGCAATCTAATGGGAATTTCTTTCCACCCAGAAGTTACCGGTGAAACTCGAATCCACGAGCTGTTTGTGTCGATGGTTGACGCTTAGCCTCGTTTAGACTTATTCGCATCCAAGATTCTTTAGTAGGAGCAGTATGTCTGGTCACTCCAAATGGGCAACCACCAAGCACAAGAAGGCCGTTCTCGACGGCCGTCGCGCGAAGCTATTCGCTAAGCTGATCAAGAACATTGAGGTCGCATCGCGCCTCGGTGGCCCTGACCTAGACGGAAACCCAACTCTTTACGACGCCGTGCAGAAGGGCCGTAAGAGTTCACTTCCGAATGACAACATTGAACGCGCAATCAAGCGTGGCTCAGGTGTCGGTGCTGACGCCGTCGAATACCAGACCATCATGTACGAAGGTTACGGCCCGAATGGCGTGGCCATTCTGATCGAGTGTTTGACGGACAACAAGAACCGCGCGGCGGCCGAAGTGCGTCTAGCGGTTTCGCGTAACGGCGGAACAATGGCAGACCCTGGCAGCGTCTCGTACCAGTTCGCTCGTAAGGGTGTCATTCTGGTTCTCAAAACCGAAGGAACCGACGAGGACCGCATCCTTGAAGCTGTTCTCGAAGTAGGTATCGACGACCTTGAAGACCGCGGAGAGCAGTTCGTGCTCACCACGGACCCGAGTGCAATGGTTGCAGTTCGAACCGCTTTGCAGGATGCTGGCATCGACTACGAGAGCGCGGACGTCGAGTTTGTTTCATCAATGCTTGTTCAGACCGATGCTGACACCGCTCGCAAAGTTATCAAGCTCATTGACGCACTCGAAGATTCGGATGACGTCCAGAACGTCTATTCGAACTTCGACATGTCCGCCGAAGTTATGGCCGAACTAGAGAACGACTAATTGTGTCGACTCGCATTCTAGGCATCGACCCAGGTCTAACTAGATGCGGTATCGGACTGATCGAACTCGGTAGTTCGCGAAAAGTTTCACTGGTTGCCGTTGACACGTTTCGCTCTGAACCCTCCGAAGAACTTGCCACCCGCGTTGGCCGCATCGGGCTTCAAATTGAAGAGCTGATCGTAAACGAGCGCCCCAACGTCATTGCTATCGAACGAGTTTTTTCCCAGCAAAACGTTTCAACCGTCATGGGCACTGCACAAATTTCGGGAGCAGTGCTCATGTTGGCTCATAAACACTCGATTCCAGTGGTCATGTACACGCCGACACAAGTGAAGGCAGCAGTCACCGGCTCCGGGCGCGCGGCCAAAGATCAGGTCGGCTTCATGGTGGCGAAAATCCTAGGGCTATTGGAGATACCTAAGCCCGCAGATGCTGCAGACAGTCTCGCTATCGCAATATGTCACGCCTGGCGATCGCCGGCAGCTAGTGAGTCAGTCAATTTGACCAAGGCTCAAAAAGCGTGGCTTGCCGCAGAGCGCGCTGCCAAGACTAAATAGCCCGTTTGGTTAGTCTTGTTAGGTGATTGCATCTCTAAGAGGAACCGTTAGCGCTAAAACGGCAAACCAGCTCGTCATCGACGTGAATGGTGTTGGCTACCTCGTTCATGTCACGCCGAAGACATCTTCAAGATTCACCATCGCCTCACAATGCGATGTATTTACCGTGATGATTGTCCGTGAAGACTCAATGACACTATTCGGTTTCGAAACCTCTTTAGAACAAGAGCTTTTCGACCTACTGCGATCCGTTACGGGAGTCGGCCCGAAATCGGCGTTGGCCATCCTTGGCACACTGTCCACCGCAGAGATTGCCTCGGCGGTTGCGCTAGACAACGATTCTGCATTCAAGGCTGTTTCAGGCATCGGCCCTAAGACCGCAAAACTGATCACAGTGACGCTTGCCGGCAAACTCTCTCACCTCGTTCTTGTTGACCAAGCTCATGAAGATTCAAACGAGACGAATTTCGGCTCAGTTGTTGAAGCGCTAGTAAGCCTGGGTTGGCCGGAGCGCTCTGCCCAGGAAGCCGTGCGTGAGGTCGCTCAAAAGCTGAACAAGGGCGAAGGTCGCGAAGTTGTTCTGCGTCAGGCGTTGTCTAAACTCGGTGCCAACAAGTCCTCAGCCGCGAGTAACTAGTGGAAGAGCTAACCAACCCTGAACCGAGCGAAAACGAGCTCGCATTCGAATCTGCACTTCGACCTAAATCGCTCAGAGAATTCGTTGGGCAGCACAAGGTACGAGAGCAAATCTCGCTCATCATCGAAGCAGCAAGAATTCAGGGGAGAACTGCCGATCACATCCTGCTCGCTGGCCCACCCGGACTAGGAAAAACTACGCTTGCCATGATTGTGGCGCACGAGAGTGGCTCACCATTGCGTTTGACAAGTGGTCCTACGATTCAGCACGCAGGTGACCTGGCCGCGGTCTTGTCATCACTTGCCCCGGGCGAGGTCTTGTTCATAGATGAGATTCACCGGATGGCTCGTGCCGCAGAAGAAATGCTGTATTTGGCCATGGAGGACTACCGAGTGGATGTCATGGTGGGTAAGGGCCCCGGAGCCACATCTATACCTCTAGAACTCGCGCCATTCACACTTGTCGGTGCGACGACGCGCTCCGGAATGTTGCCAAATCCGTTGCGCGACAGGTTCGGGTTCACTGCCCACCTCGAGTTCTACGCTGTTGATGAACTGCGCGAAGTAATCGCTAGAGCCGCGGAAAAACTTGGCTTGTCGATTGAATCGAACGCACTCGTCGAGATTGCGTCTCGCAGCAGAGGTACGCCGCGCATCGCGAACCGGCTACTTAGGAGAGTCAGGGACTTTGCGCTCGTAGCAGGGGAGAAGCTCATCACAGTAACCACGGCCAAAGCTGCACTCGCTTTATACGAGGTAGATGAGCTCGGCTTAGATCGACTAGACCGAGAGATTCTTACCATCCTGACCTCACGTTTTGACGGGAAGCCGGTCGGGCTTTCCACACTTGCAGTGGCTGTTGGCGAAGAGCAGGACACCATCGAAGCCGTAGTCGAGCCATACCTGGTTCGTATGGGTTTAATTGCCCGCACGCCCCGAGGCCGGCAAGCGACCCCAGCCGCCTATAAGCACCTCGGGATGTAGAGCTCCGTACCATAACAAGTGCGAGTCGGAGCGCCTGTCAAAGAGGTTTTGACGACTCTATTGACCTATAATCGATAAGTTGCCCCATGGGCACAAAAACAACTTTTTCTAACGTAAGGCCAACCATGAACCAGGATCTATTCCTCGTAATCGCGCTAGGTTTCATCATCTTCATGATGTTTTTCAACGGACGCAAGCGCAAGAAGGCTCAGACAGAAATGCAGGCCGCTATCAAGGTTGGCGCCTACGTTCTGTTGCACAGCGGAATCCTCGGAACCATCGTTAGCCAGGATGAAAAAAACGTTGTTGTTGAGACCACGCCTGGAACCAAACTGACCGTGCTCAAGGGCGCCGTTCGTTCGATCGAGGAAGCCCCAAAGAAGGCACCTGCTGTTAAGCCAGCGGTTGCAAAGTCTGCTACAGCGACTAAGACTGCGGCTAAGCCTGCAGCCAAGAAGCCTGTTGCCAAGAAGCCTGCAGCTAAGCCTGCTAAGTAAATAGAGGATCAACTTGTCTGAATCAGCTTTAACCAAGGGTGCTCGTAAGCGCCTGACCTGGCTCGGTGTCTTGATCATTGGCCTCGTAGCCATTATCGGGCTCGGAAGCGCAACCAACGCAGGAGCAACATTCGTTCCTAAGCTTGCGCTCGACCTCCAGGGTGGAACCCAAATCATCCTGGCTCCCGTCGTTCAAGAGGGCACTAAGGTCACTGAAGAGCAGCTTCTACAGGCAGTTGCGATCATCCGCCAGCGTGTTGACGCCAGCGGTGTGAGCGAAGCTCAGATCAACACCCAGGGAAACAACAACATTGTTGTGTCAATCCCTGGAAACCCAGACGAGAACACTCTCAAGCTAATCCGTAGCTCAGCGAAGCTCGAGTTCCGTCCGGTTCTAGCAACCGGTCAAGGCGTCTCGGCTACCGTCGGAAACACCGGAGATGCAACTTCGGCCACAGCCTCTGCGACACCAAGCGCAACCGCTGCGACGACCGGCCCAATCGCCGGTGTAGACGACGCGACCATCAAGTTCTATGACGCACTTGACTGCACCCAGCCATTCCGCCAGGCCGGCCAAATCGATGACCCGAC
>JBEDKF010000028.1:0-9456 GCA_041172305.1 Actinomycetota bacterium
GACATCGGTTCCGGAACGATTCGCACCCAGATTATGGTCGGACACCTGCCAAATCTCGGCCGACTCATCGCCAAGTATGGGGGAGCCGCAAAGGTTATCGCCCCGCCAGAAGCGAGAGAAATCGTTCGCAACTATGCGCTCTCCGCCCTAGGTGCGCAGAGCCCCGAATTCGATCGCGAAGTCGAATAATGGGCTTCTGGGCTTGGTTTTGGATTTGGGTGGGGCTCTTTGTTGCCTCGCTCGCTGTAATTGCTCTAATTGGTAAATCGCTTCTCAATCGGTCTGGCGATGTTCTTTACCAGGTGAACCGTCTGATGCCTCAAGCACAGGCGCTAATCGAGGCTCTTGAGGCGAAACCAACGGTTGACGATAGAGAATCTGACTTGCTAGCTCCGGTCTCCGAGGAAGAGGCAAAACGGGCCGCGTTTTTGAAGCAAAAGTCTAAGAAACAGGTACGACGACAGCGTAGTCTTAGAACTGCACTGAAACACATCGATGTAAATGAAAGCAGGTTCACCAATGATTAGAGGGCTTGAAGGCTGGCACTTCATCATCATCCTTGTAATCGTGCTTTTGCTATGGGGCGCGCCTAAGCTTCCTGGTCTAGCCAAGAGCCTTGGGCAGTCGATGCGCATCTTCCGCAAGGAGATGAAGGGCCTCGGCGAGGATAAGGCCGCTGAAAAGGCTGACAAGCCTGCAGCCACCGAGGACGACTCGACCTCAACCAAGTAACTGGCAACTTATGGCCAGAAAAAAGAACCCAGAAAAGCGTATGGGGCTCGGAGGTCACCTCCGCGAACTCAGAAACCGCCTCTTTTGGTCTGCCTTGTTCATTGTCGCTGGGGCAATTGTTGGTTGGATGATTTTCGATCAGGTCTTTGACCTGTTGCAGGCTCCTGTGGTGCGCTACGCAGCCGAGCATGACTCGAACACGACAATCAACTTTGGCTCGGTCACAGGCGCATTCGATCTGCGAATGCAAACTTCGATTTTCCTCGGCGTGCTTCTCGCGAGCCCTTTTTGGCTCTACAACCTTTGGGCATTCATCACACCAGGCCTAAAGAAGAAGGAACGACGCTACACGATCACTTTTCTCGGCACCGCAGTGCCGCTTTTTGTTGCCGGGTGCTGGCTCGCCTGGGTTTCGCTGCCATACTTCATCGCTAGCTTGATTAGCTTCACACCGAGCGGTGCAGCCAACGTAATCAATGCAAACGAGTATGTGCTGTTCACCATCCGTGTTCTATTGGTCTTTGGTATCGCCTTTGTTCTACCTGCCGTCTTGGTTCTCCTGAACTTCATCGGAATCCTAAGCGCGGCAAGCATCTTGAAGTCTTGGCGACTCGCGGTTTTCATCAGCGCCATTATTGCCGCTCTGGCGACACCCGTTTCAGACCCAATGTCGATGCTTTTGGTGATGATTCCGATGACCGTTCTCTACTTCCTGTCAGCGGGCATTGCCACGTTGCACGACAGGCGCGCAGCAAAACGAGCCAAAGCTCTTGGCCTCGATTTCGATGAGCTCGATAATCTCGCCGATGAAAGTGACTCATGAGTGACCTAGAACTCAGCCCAGCTGAGCGTTTTGCCAAGGCGAAGAAATCGAAGAGCTACCCCTCGGTAGAGAGCTTCATCAAACTGCTGAAGTTCCCGATGGACGAGTTCCAGGAGCAGGCCTGTCGAGCTCTGGCCGAAGGCAAAGGCGTTCTCGTAGCGGCGCCCACCGGCGCCGGAAAGACGATTGTTGGCGAATTCGCTATTCACCTGGCCCTCGAAAAGAATCTTAAAGTCTTCTACACAACACCAATCAAGGCGCTCAGCAACCAGAAGTATGCCGAGATGGTTAAGCGTTATGGCGCCGAGCGCGTCGGCCTTCTAACCGGCGACACGAACCAAAACTCTGATGCTCAGATCGTTGTGATGACCACCGAGGTCTTGCGCAACATGATCTACGCGAACTCTGAGGCCTTGATGAACCTCGGATATGTCGTCATGGATGAGGTGCACTATCTAGCCGATCGATTCCGCGGCGCTGTCTGGGAAGAAGTAATTCTTCACCTTCCGAAAGACGTGAAAATTGTTTCGCTGAGCGCTACCGTTTCGAACGCCGAGGAATTCGGTGCCTGGCTGGACGAAGTTCGCGGCGACACCCAGATCATCGTGTCTGAGATTCGTCCCGTTCCGCTGAACCAACACGTGTTTTTCGGCGCCGAAATGCTCGAGTTGTTTGACGAAACATCCAAGACCCCTCGGGTAAACCCTGAGTTGGCGCAGAAGCATGTTCAGAAGATGCGAGCGCCAATCAACCGGCCGCAGAAGGGCCGAAAGACCAACTTCTATGATGACCGACGCGGGGGTTCACAGGCTCGCATCGAGCGCATTAGCAAGCCCGACATGGTCGACATCCTTGACGAGCAGGATATGCTTCCGGCCATTTTCTTCATCTTTTCTCGCGCGGGTTGCGAGGCATCGGTCAAGGCCTGCCTCAGCAGTGGCGTTCGCCTAACGACCACCGAAGAGAAACAAGAAATCCGTCGCATTGTTGAAGAGAAGACCTACAACATCAATGACGAAGACCTGAATACTCTCGGCTACTTTGAGTGGCTCAGTGCGCTCGAACGCGGAGTCGCGGCACACCACGCCGGAATGCTCCCAGCGTTCAAGGAGGTTGTCGAAGAGCTGTTCCTTCGCAAACTGGTGCGTGTGGTTTTTGCGACCGAGACACTCGCGTTGGGCATCAATATGCCAGCGCGAACCGTTGTTCTAGAGCGTTTGGACAAGTACAACGGCGAAGGTCGAGTTCAGATCACTCCGGGGGAGTACACCCAGCTCACCGGTCGTGCCGGTCGCCGCGGAATCGACACCGAGGGCCACTCGGTCATTCAGTGGTCGGCGAACATGGATCCGGCAAACGTCGCCGGTCTTGCCAGCAAGCGCACATACCCGCTGATTAGCCCATTCCGCCCAACGTACAACATGGCAGTTAACTTGATCGAAGCCTTCGGTCGTGAACGTGCCCGCGAGGTGCTTGAAACTTCATTCGCCCAATTCCAGGCCGACCGGTCGGTTGTTGGGCTTGCGAAGGGCATCCGCGAAAAGCAGGTCTCGCTCGAGGGTTACGCCAAGGCCATGGAGTGCCATAAGGGCGAGTTCAGCGTCTATGCCGGGATTCGACGCGAGATCAGCGATCTCGAGCGTTCACTGGCGAGCGGTCGTGTTCGTGCCGAACGAGGCAAAGACATCCGCCAGAGCAAGGGTCGCCACCTCCAAGAGCAGCGTTTGAATCAATTGAAGCGCGACCTGCGAAGCCATCCTTGCCACGCCTGCAACGAGCGCGAGGCCCACGCACGCTGGGGCGAACGCTGGTTCCAGCTGCACCGCGAACTCGAGGCAATCCTTGACCAAATTGAGGGTCGCACGAACCAGGTGGCTCGAACTTTCGATCGCATTTGCGACATGCTCGAGGTAATGAAATATATCCAACCACTTGCCGACTTGACCGGCGAGTATGAAGTTCTCGATGCCGGTCGAACCTTGGCAAGAATCTACGGCGAGCGCGACCTGCTCATCGCCGAAGCTCTTCGCGAAGACCTATGGAAAGAACTTGACGCACCGAGCCTTGCCGCCATGGCCGCCGTATTGGTTTATGAGAGTCGTCGTGATGACGAAGATTTCGAACCGAGAATTCCTAAGGGCAACTTCGGCGACATCTTGGCGGCTACCGTGGATCTCTGGCACGACCTTGAGGGTTTGCGTCACGAACACAAACTCGGCCAAACCCCGCCACTAGATTTCTCACTGGCTCAGCCGATCTACCGTTGGGCCTCGGGCGCAAAGCTTGACACCGTTCTGGATAGCGCTGACCTACTTGCCGGTGACTTCATTCGCTGGACCAAGCAAATCATCGACGTTCTCGACCAAATCGCCCAAACCGCTGGCCCTGAGTTAGCCGCCACCGCAAAGGCGGCAGTTGACAAGGTGAAGCGCGGAATCGTCGCTTACTCCTACTATGGCTAAGTCGACGGCCATCCGACTTCTGCTCGCCATCCTAGGAGGCTTGAGCTCAAGCCTCGCTTATCCGCGTGAGGGCCTCTGGCCCATCATCTTCTTATCGGTGGCATTGCTGTTGCTATCGGTTCGCGGGCTGAAATTCTGGAAGGCATTCTGGGTTGGCTATGTTGGGGGCCTTTGCTTCTACGTAAGCCAAATCGAGTGGATGAGCCATTACCTCGGGCCAGTGCCACTTCTAGCGCTGTCCGTGCTTGAGGCTTTCTTCTTTGGGCTTGGCATGGCATTTATCGCTCGAGTCTGGCGAAAGCTGGCGGAACGCCCGTCGAGACCTTGGAGTACGGTGACTATCGCCTTCGCGGTATCCACCATCTGGACAGCCCGAGAGTGGGTTTCGACGAACCTGCCTTACGGCGGCTTTCCTTGGTCACGACTGGCCATGTCGCAGTCGGAATCGCCACTGGCCGATTGGGTATTCTTCGGCGGGCAACCACTGCTCACTTTTGTCATCGTTGCAATCACAGCCGTCACCTTGGGCTGGGCGCTCGAAGCTAGAGTCTCGGGTTGGCGAAACAAGGCGAGTCTTTTTGCCGCCGGCACGCTGACCATTCTGATCGCAACCCCCATCCTGACTGCAGTTCCGGCAAACGCAGAAAATGGCACGCTTGTGGTCGCCGCCGTGCAGGGCAACGCCAATGCTGGGTTGTTTGCTAACACCGAACGTGGTTCGATTCTTCGGAACCACATCGATGCCTCCGCTCAAATCGAGGCTAAGGCAAATGGCAAGAAAGTCGACCTAGTTCTCTGGCCAGAAAACGCCTCTGACATCAACCCGCTTGCCGACGCTGTCACGGGCGCAACCATTCGTCGCCTCGTGGATGAGAAGTTTGGCGTGCCACTGGTCTTTGGCACAATCACCGAGCGAGGGGGAGAACTCTTCAATTCATCCCTGATTTGGCGCCCGGGAGTGGGGGTTACCGACTGGTACGACAAAAAGCGGCCGGTGCCATTCGCAGAGTATGTGCCGGATCGAGACTTCTGGTATTCAATTGCGCCAGACTTGATCGGGCTAATCTCTCGCGGATACACGTTCGGCACACGAGACGGAATCTTCGAGCTCGACTCGAAGAAACTCGGGGTTTTGATTTGTTTCGAGATCGCCATCGATGACATCTCCCGTGATCTAGTAAGTTCGGGCGCACAGGTTATTTTGTCGCAAACGAATAATGCCGATTTCGGCCGCAGTGATGAGACCTTCCAGCAGGTGGCAATCGCCAAACTTCGTGCGATCGAGACCGGTCGCGCAGTAGTAAACGACTCTACGGTCGGAGTGTCCGCAATCTTCGGCCCAGACGGTCAGACGCTCGACGAGCTGCCGACCTTTGAGCCCGGCGTGATGGTGGCAAGTGTGCCGCTTCGCACCTCGCTAACCCCGGCCATGGCGGTCGGCTCAGGGCTTGATCTATCGATCAACCTCATGGCTTTTCTCTTGATTTTGCTAACGGTGGAGAGAAAGACTCTTATGCTTCTCAAGCCGGGCAAGAAAAAAGCCCCCAGCGCAGGCTGAGGGCTGATTCCAAAAGGCTTATAGGTCGGCTTGTCCACCAGCGCGACGAGCACGGATGTAGTCGAGGCGCTCCTGAAGAATCTCCTCGAGCTCTTCACGAGTGCGACGCTCAAGCAGCATCTCCCAGTGTGAACGCGGGGTCTTGTCTTCGACGAGGTCGAGAGCGATTAGCTTGCCGTCTTCCAAAAGAACAGCCTGCTGAGGGCAGCTCTTGCACTGCCAAGTCTGAGGGATTTCTGCATCCGCAGAGAAAACCATTTCGGAAACGTGGTTGTTTGCGCACTGGTAGCTGTGTGTCACTCGAGCCGAGTAGTTGACGCCGCGTTCGCTCTCAAGGCTCTGTGTGCCGAGACGCATACCGCGCATAGTTTGCTGTGCCATGGTTCCTCCTGATTAGCGCCCTCGTGGGGCTAGGAGATGTATAACAACTCCATAACGCACAATCTTCCCGTATTACTTCGGGCAGGGCAAACTCAAATCACGATTCCTAGGGTATTCACAGCAATATCGGTTCGATCGGTGACGATTCCGTGTGCTCCAAGATCAATAAGTCTTCGCATTTCATCGGCATCGTTGATCGTCCAATAGTGAATTTCCAGACCGGCTTTCGTCATGGCTTTGATGAATGCGGGGGAGTCGAATCGAACACGCGCAGCTCTGGTCGGTATCTGCAATGCCTGCACCGGCTTGGCCAGAAGGTTGATCAGTGGTTGGAATCCGAGTTTGTAGGCAGCCCACAATGCGAGCACTCGCGAACCTCCGGCCGACGTAGCGACGGGCATGGCCAACGCTTTTACCGCTGCAATCCGGCGACGTTCCGAGAAGCTAGAGAGTAGTACTCGGTGATTCGCGTTGAGTTCCCGAATCAGTTCGGTAACCGGTTCAACGGCGGCCCAAACCTTCAAGTCAAGGTTGAACCTTGCCTGAGGAAGCGAGACCAACGCCTCGCGGAGAGTAGGCACATGACCTCCCTCGCTTAAGGTGAGGTTGCGGAGCTCTGCCGCCGTTACTTCGTGAATCTTTCGGTCCAAACCAGCAACTCGAAGCAGGTCGCTGTCGTGGAACAGCACTGGAACGCCATCCTGGGTTACCTGGACATCGGTTTCGATATGCGTAGCGCCCAGTTCAAGTGCGGCGGCGAACGCAGCCAAGGTATTTTCGTCAATGCCATTTGCCACAGCGAAACCTCGATGGGCAAACACTCGTGGTAGGGCAGGGGAGAGGTAGCCGCCATCTGGGTGTTTGTTCTGCATAAGAGACAAACTACTGCCTCCCGAAGAACCAAAGGTTAACGCGCTATGTTTACTGGCATGCGCTTTGACTTAAAGATGGTGAACCGGCTGTTTAGGCTGAACCTTGGCCTGATGATTTATGGCCTGGCCGTCTCTATGGTGGTCAACGCCAAGATTGGAATCCCACCCTGGGATGTCTTTGCGCAGGGAATATCGATCCAGCTCAACACCAGCTACGGAATCGCGAGCATCATCGTGAGCACAATCGTCTTGGTTGCCTGGATACCACTAAAGGTTAAGCCCGGCATCGGAAGCATTATGAATGCCATCTTGATTGGTTTGTGGGCGGATTTCTGGACACAATTCCTGCCGAAATTCGACTTTTACCTGGGCAATCTAGCCTTGTTCTTGCTCGGCATGTGCACGGTTGCATTCGCCACGGGTCTCTACATCACATCCAACCTCGGATCTGGGCCGCGTGATGGCCTAATTCTGGGCTTGCAGCGCAAGCTCGGCTGGAAGGTGTGGCAGGTGAGGACATTGGTCGAGGTTTTGGTGCTTGGGATTGGCTGGATTATGGGTGGCCAAGTGCGCGAGGGAACCCTGATCTTTGCCCTTTGCATCGGCTATTTAATGCAGGCTTCGCTGAAATTCTTCAAATACGACCCAAAATCCCGGAAATAACGGGGCGCTTGAGTTATGTCAAGTAAAAACCGATCGGCAAGTCTATGAAACCGGGACAGCACAGAGAAACGGCCAGAATTCTGCTCGTCAAGCCAAACCACGAGATATTTTTGCTGCTGACGCACTTTGACCCTGAGGTTGGCTTGCTACCGAGATGGATTACGCCCGGTGGCGGCATCGACGCCGGAGAATCACCGATCGAGGCTGCGATTCGCGAACTACGAGAAGAAACGGGAATCGCCGTGTCACAGGAAGCCCTTGGAGAAACCCTGGGGCAAATTTCGGGGCGCTGGGATTGGGGTGACGGTCAGAACCATCACACGTACACCGATCATTTCTACAAACTCGTCGTGAATGACTTCGTGCTGGATTCGTCGGGCTGGACTGAAGATGAACGACGTGACGTCTTGGATTACCGCTGGTGGAGCCTCGCCGAATTAATGGAGACCGGTGAGCAGATTGCACCTCACGGTCTGGCTGAGTTGATTCGCAACCACTTCCCGGCCTGACACCCAAACGCCGATAATGAACATTATGTCAAGTAATGTTTATCTGGGACATCCGGTCACTTTCCCGCTTTGGGTGCTCAGGTGTTGTCTGTGAGTGTTATTGGTTATAGCTGCGTCGCAGCAATCCACTCGGTCAATTTGGCTTGGGCAGCACCCGAATCCAACGCATTCGAAACTCGAAGAATCGCATCCTCAAACCTGATGTCGAGATCCAGCTCGCTGCGCGAAGCATCCTTGGCCAATTCATAGGCCACTACCCCGCCGGCTGCATTCAAAACCACGATGTCGCGAATCGCTTGGAAGTTTCCCGAACGTTCGCCCGCAAAAAGCTTGTTTGTCGTTTCAGCGTTCGATTGAGCATCTCCGCCGAGCAATTGGTCAATCGAAGCTTTGGCGAGACCAAACTTTCCAGGATTGAGTTCGAACTCAACGACCTCTCCCCCAGAAACCTGCCAAATCTTGCTGGCGCCGGTCGTGGTTAGTTCATCCAAGCCGTCTTCACCGCGAAAAACGAGAGCGGTGCGGCCACGCGCGGCCATTTCGGCCGCCATGAGTGGCGCAACCAATGGGTTTGCGACTCCCAGCGAGGTCGCAATCGGCTGCGCTGGGTTGGCGAGTGGGCCAAGGAAGTTGAAAGTGGTTGGCACACCGAGCTGCTTGCGAATGGGAGCAACGTGGCGCATCGCTGGGTGGAACACCGGCGCAAAGAAGAAAGTGATGCCGCATTCCTTGAAAATCTCGGCAACGCGAACCGGCGAAAGGTCAAGGCGGACACCAAGAACCTCAAGCATTTCAGAGGATCCAGTCTTTCCCGAAGCTGAACGCGAACCGTGCTTCATTACAGGGATTCCGGCACTTGCCGTCAAGATCGAGGCCATGCTCGAGATGTTTACGGTGCCGTAAAGGTCACCGCCTGTTCCAACGATGTCGACGGCATCCGGGCCTGTGCCCAAAATAACCGCATTTTGGAGCATCACATCGACAAGTCCAGAAAGTTCGGCGACCGTCTCCCCCTTGGATCGAAGCGCCATCATGAATGCGCCGACCTGAGCTTCGGTGGCATCACCCGACATAATTTCGCGCATCGCCCAATTCGCCTCTACCCGTTCGAGGTCGTTCTTGAGCAGCAGTTTGCCGAGAATCGAGGGCCAGTTCAGTGCGCTAGTCATAACAACCAGTTTATTGGGCGAAATTGCTTATAAAAACGGCGTTTTTTGAACGATTGGCAGGTGTCGCGGGGTTAGTATTTAAGCATGTCTTCGACTACTTTGACGCAGCCTGCAATCAACCGCCCTAGTTCTACCTCGGTAGGAACAATCGTTTGGCTTGGCAGCGAGGTGATGTTCTTTGCGGCTTTGTTCGCAATCTACTTCAGCCTACGCGCCAACTCACCAGAGATTTGGGCCCACGACACAGAGATTCTGAACGTACCGTTCGCACTCGTTAACACCCTGAT
>JBEDKF010000029.1:0-4495 GCA_041172305.1 Actinomycetota bacterium
CCAGGATGCGGCCGGTGGCTGCCAAAGCTTCATCTAGCTGGCCTAGGTTTTCGACCCGCGCGTAAGCCCACCCGTATGCCTGGGCAAGGTGCCACAGGTCTACCGACTGCGGGGTCTTGAAAAGTCGCGTAAAAGACTGCTCATCGAGGGTCTTGGCCATCTCGAGGCTGCTGAAGATGCTGCCGCCGCCATCGTTGCCGACAATAACCTGGATATTGGCTTCGGGCTCGGTCAAATCAACCGCTAGTGAGCCAGCGTCGTGCAGCAGGGTGAGGTCTCCGAGCAGAACACGGGTCGTGCCCTCGCCCGCAATCAATGCGACACCAGATGCGGTGGCGACGGTTCCGTCAATGCCGGCCAAGCCTCGGTTTGAGAAAACCCTAAGCGCCTTGGCTGGCGCCCAAACATCGGCCTCGCGAATCAGTCTGGATGCTCCGAGAACTAGCTGATCAGCGCCGTTAGTTGCCTCCCAAACCTTTTCGACCAAAGCACGGCGGTCGAGTTCACCTGAAACCGGGTTGGCAAGGATGTGTTCGGCATCAGCGCGACGCCAGTTCTCGAGCCATTCGAAGTCGACTTCGTTATCAACGGTGATCTCGTCAACCAATCGACCCGCACGGCGCGAAACGTCAAAATGACCCATGTGGCGGCTGCGAACAACGACCATCTCAACATCAGGGTTGAACATCAATTTGATAGCGGCGCGACCGAGCGTAGGTTTGCCGAAAACGATAATTCGACCGATTTGCCCGGCGAGCTCTGCCCATTGCCCGGCTTCATCGAGAAGGTTGCGATAGCCAAGGACGGCGTTTGCGCCTGAGCGTGCGCTTGAAGAAGGTTCCGCGAAAAGCGGCCAGCCGAATGCTTCGGCAAGCTCAACCGCATCGTCGCCGGCACCGGCGCCGGCAATCACGACGGTAGGAACCTCTGCGGTCAACATTGCAAACTCCGGAATAGGTTCGAAAACCTCTGGAAGTTGAATCTGCGGGTTCAGAGTCGCCGCGTTTGGCTCTAGCGCCGAGAGTGGTTCACGGAATCCGAGGTTGAGCTGAACCGGACCAGGCTGGTCTCCGTCGTAACCCATCGAGATCGAAACGGCATCGATCGCCAACTGAACCGCTTCGGCGAATTCGCGGTCTTGGCCATTCGGAGCCGGCACATCGAAGCATTCGCGAACGGCATCGGCAAACATCCCCACCTGATTGGTGGTCTGGTTTGCGCCAACTCCACGCAGCTCATGTGGGCGGTCGGCGGTGAGGAGAATCATCGGAACTCCCGAGTGATGCGCTTCGAGCACAGCCGGGTGGAGGTTAGCAACCGCGGTTCCCGAGGTTGTGATGATCACGGATGGCTCACCCGAGGCTAGGGCCGAACCCAAAGCCTGGAACCCCATCGACCGCTCATCCAAGCGAACGTGGAGTTCGATTTTTCCGGCGGCGGCAAGCTGGCCAGCCGCGATTGCGAGTGACTGAGAACGCGCACCAGGCGCTAGAAAGAAGTTGCGAATGCCGGCTTTAGCCAGCGCAGCCAAAAGATGCGCAGCGAAAACTTGCGCGGGAGAACTACTTGTCATCGTTGGTCTTGTCGCCTTCGGACTCATCATCTTGCTCTTCGAGTCGACGGGCAAGGTCACGAAGGAATTCAGGGTCGTCATCTGGCGCAGTGGTCTTCATAACCGGCCCGCGCTTCTTCTTTTCGAGCAGTGCGCTGATGCCGTAGACGGCACCAAAAATCACGGCGATGCCGACAATCACGGCAATAAAGATCAACAACCTCATGGGTTAACTCTAACCAGCCGGAAACTTAGACTTATTCCATGAAGAACGCATGGTTGAACTACATTCTTATCCGTCTTGGCCTATTCGTTGGCCTGCTCGTAATCATGATCTTGATCGGCTTCGACAAATTCTTCAGCGCGATGATTGCTGCCGCGCTCTCGCTGACCATCTCGCTGCTGTTTTTCACCAAGCAACGCGACGCCGTTTCGGCAGCAGTTCACCAGCGCATCAATCGAAACGACACCCTCGGCACCGATGACGCCGATAGCGATCTAGAGAACCAGGTTCTCGACGCAAATGACTCGGCGAAGAACTCGAAAGAGAACTAAAGGGCGAAGTTGACCACGGCCAAGCCGTAGCCAAAAAATACACCGAAGGTAAGCGCCGCAAAGCTGGTCAGTTTCAGCACCAAAATTTGCTCACGCGCGGTCTTTGCCGTGGCCGCGATTAAAGTTGCCGGAATCACAAAGAGCAACGCCAACCAGGCGAAAAATGTTGCCGGGTAGAGAAATGGAAACGGCAGCAGAATCGCGAATGGCAACCAGAGCATTACAAAGAAGAGGGCTTTTGCCGGGCGCTTGCCGACCTTGACAGCAAGCGTGCGTTTGCCGGCGAGCACATCCTGGTCGATGTCGCGGATGTTGTTGATCATCAAGACCGCCGAGGCAAATAGGCCGACTGCCGCTCCTCCGAAAAGCGAGTTCAACTCGAAGCTGCCAATCTGGATGTACGCGGTGCCCATTGAAGCGACCAAACCGAAGAAGATGAAGACAGCTAGTTCGCCCAGACCCGCGTACCCGTATGGGTTCTTGCCGCCGGTGTAAAACCAGGCCGCGATGATTGCGGCCGCGCCAACACCAAGGAACCACCAGAAGCCGGTGATCGCGACGATTGCCAAACCGGCAAGTGCAGCGAGAGCAAAGAAGCCAAACGCGACATACTTGACCAACTCTGGTCGCACCGACTTTGAACCGGTTAGGCGCAGCGGCCCAACGCGAAACTCATCGGTGCCCCGGATGCCATCCGAGTAGTCATTGGCGTAATTGACGCCGATTTGTAGGAACAGGGCAACTGCTAGCGCAAGCAACGCGAGCGGCAACTTGAACGATTGGATTGCGGCGGCGGCACCCCAACCAACCAGAACCGGAGCAATCGCTAGAGGCAGAGTGCGAAGACGTGCGCCCGCGACCCAGAGTTTGAATGAAGACTTTTTCTTAGCCATTAGAGCTCCTCGAATAGGCGTTTGACTGCTTGAAGATCGTGTTTGCCGCTCGGCAATCTTGGCACACCGTCGGTGCGAACAACTCGAATCGGTTTTCCGGCCGGGCCAAGGTCGTTGGCCAAAGCAAGCGCTATTTCATCGGCCACCTCTGGGCTGCCGAGATAGACAATGCCGACCCGCTGACCCCACTCTTGGTCGGCAATCGCGGTGGCTGCCAGCTCGACAACTCCGGGTACATTGCGAGCCAGCTCTTCGACTCGATCGAGTGAAATCTTTAGACCACCTGAAACGATGACGCGATCGATGCGACCAAGGATGCTGAGCTTTCCGTCTTCGTCAAGTTCGCCGAGGTCGCTGGTCAGGAATTGTGAGCCGAGGTCGTTCGCCAAAACCGGGCCGGCAATTTGAATCCGATTGCCAACCAGTTCGACCTGAACACCATCGAGCGGAACCCCGTCATAGACACAGCCGCCACAAGTCTCGGTCATGCCGTAGGTGACGACAATCTTGACACCAAGTTCGGTCAGCATCTGAATGACTTCATCCTGGGGCGCCTGCCCGCCAACCAAGATTGCGTCGAATTTGCGCAGTTGGGCAAGCAGAAAGTCGTTTTGGCCCGAAGCGCTGAATGGGTCATCAATTGCCGCAGCGATGCGCGATAGCTGGGTCGGCACCAGGGATGTGTAACGTCTTGAGCCGGTCATCAAATATGCCGACCTCGCGAATGCCTCCGCAGTGAACGGAACCGAGGTGTTCATCAAAACCGGTTGGGTGTCGGCGACCAGAGAGCGAACCAACACATTTGCGCCAGCAACGAAGTTGATTGGCAGCGCCAGCAGCCATTGGCCAGGCCCGCCCAGTCGAATTTGTGATGCGTTGGCGCTGGCCAGAATTGCCTCACGCGAGAGAGTGACTCTCTTCGGGTTGCCCGTTGATCCACTGGTTTCGACGATCAGGCCAACACCTGGCTCTACTTCATCTGGAAGCCCAAACGTTTCGGGCATCTTGCCGTTCACCTCGGGTGCGCTGATGAATACCGCCTGGTTGCCCGCCAGCACTTCGCCGAGTGCAACTAACGCACCAAAGGTGTCATTTGCCGCAACCAGCTTTAGAGGAATCATGGATGAGTGTTTAGCGAGACCCTAGAAGTGCCATGGGTATGGCGACCAGTCTGGTTCGCGCTTCTGCAAGAACGAGTCGCGGCCCTCGACAGCCTCATCGGTGCCGTAGGCGAGACGAGTTGCCTCACCGGCAAACAATTGCTGGCCAGCGATGCCATCATCAACGGCATTGAAAGCGAACTTCAACATGCGAATCGACTGCGGTGACTTGCGAAGGATTTCTGCACCCCACTCGACGCCGACCTTCTCGAGATCAGCGTGCGGCACAACGGCGTTGACTACACCCATTTCGTAGGCTCGCTGAGCGCTGTATTCGGCACCCAGGAAGAAGATTTCGCGAGCAAACTTCTGCCCGGTTTGACGAGCCAGGTAAG
>JBEDKF010000030.1:0-14016 GCA_041172305.1 Actinomycetota bacterium
CCAGACCCAGGTGCGAATCGTTCACGCACACCGACCAGCGAGCAGTTTCTCGCATACATGGGTTCGGGTTGGGGTGAGCACCCTCAAACCAAGGTGGAGGCATCGCCTGCCACCGAATACACTCCTGGCCGTCGGGCCAAGGTCGCCGCAGCATTTGCCGGCGAAGTCATTTTGATTGAAGCCGGCCCAGCAGCTCAGCGATCAAACGACACCGAATATCGTTACCGCCCGCACTCCGCATTTGCCCACCTAACCGGATGGGGTGCAACCACCGTTCCTGACTCGGTCTTGGTGATTGACGCACGCGATGAAGACACTCAGTGCATCTTGTTCCTCCGTGAAACCGCTGGCAAAGACTCATCCGAGTTTTTTGCTAACTCCGCGATCGGCGAATTCTGGGTCGGCCAACGCCCATCGCTCGAAGATGTCAGCCAGCTTCTAAAGCTCGAGACCAGATCTTTGAATGACTACGAAGGCTACGTCGAGACCCTAGGTAAGAACTACATCACGCTCGAGAGCGAGGCGCTCGCCGAATTTGTGTCCGAACTTCGTTTGGTCAAGGATGCGTACGAGATTTCGGAAATGCGTAAGGCTGTCGCAGCTTCGATTAAGGGCTTCGAGGAGGTTGTCGCCAATCTGGGAAAGGCAAAGTCTCACCCACTCGGCGAGCGCGTCATCGAAACCGCGTTTTTCACTCAGGCTCGAGCCGAAGGAAACGACCTTGGTTACGAAACCATCGCCGCTGCAGGCCACCACGCCTGCACACTGCACTGGATCATCAACAACGGGCCAGTTCGAGATGGAGAACTCTTGCTGCTTGATGCCGGTGTTGAGGTAGATAGCCTCTATACCGCCGACGTCACCCGCACGATTCCGATTAATGGCAAGTTCTCGCCACTTCAGCGTGAAATTTACGAGGCAGTGCTTGAGGCGGCCGACGCTGTCTTCGCCATGGCGAAGCCCGGCGTCAAGTTCAAAGACATGCATGCCACCGCGATGCGCGTGATTGCAGAGAAGACGCACGGTTGGGGATTCCTTCCTGGCAGTGTCGAGGATTCACTCAACCCAGAGAATCAACACCACCGTCGCTGGATGGTTCACGGCACCGGTCACCACCTCGGGCTCGATGTCCACGACTGTGCTCAGGCGCGTCGAGAAATGTCGATGGAGGCAGAGTTGAAACCGGGCATGGTCTTCACGATTGAGCCGGGTCTTTACTTCCACGCCAACGACATGTTGGTTCCTGAGGAGTTCCGTGGAATTGGTGTGCGCATCGAGGATGACGTTGTAGTCACCGAGACCGGCGTCGAAAACCTAACTGCGGCTCTACCACGCAAGGTGGACGAGCTCGAAGCCTGGTTAGCGAAGCATTCGGCAAACTAACGCACGTTAGTGAGCGTGGTTTTCGTGGTCGGCAATAGCCTTTTCAGCTTGCTCGGCTAGGTTTGCCGGAACCTGAACCTCGTACTTGCCAGCCACAACACTCGATTGGCTGACGAATGCGCGCTTGTTGCGAGCAACCGAGAATCGCAAGATGTTGATTAGCATGCCGATTCCGGCACCAATCAAAACCGATGAAAAGGTTGAACCGACGGCTGGGGTGCCGGTGGCATCTGGGGCGGTTCCGAAGAACAGGCCAACCAAGAGACCTAGCCATGAGCCGGTCACGGCCCCGCCAAGGGCAATGCGGCCATAGGTCATCTTGCCGCGAACACGTTCAACACTGCGAAGGTCCTTGCCAACGATTGCAACCGCGCCGGCAGGAAATCCGTGGTTAATCAAGACATCAACGAAAGCCACAGCCTCGGAATATTCGGTGAACTTGCCGATCACCTGCCCCTTGGGCATCGAAGCGGGCATGCGGCGTGGATTTCTTTGGGTTTTGTTCACGAATCCATTCTGGCACGGCCTGCCCCACTCGTCTAAGGTTGAAGGATGAGCGCAACGCGAGTATTTGTCGCCAGATTGGCTGGCTGTGGCGTCTTTGACCCGGCGGGAGACCGCGTCGGTAAGGTCATCGACGTTCTTGTCTCGTACCGTAAATCAGGAGCCCCAAAGGCGACAGGCATGCTGGTAGAAATCAGCGGACGCCGTCGCGTCTTTGTTCCGATCGCTCGAATCACTTCGATTTCAGCCGGCCAGGTAATCACCACCGGCCTAATCGACCTTCGTCGTTTCACCCAGCGTGGCCAAGAAGTTCGAGTCGTTGCCGAGATTCTCGGCCGCAAAGTCAGCCTTCTCGATGGCACCGGCAGTGCCAGCATTGACGATCTTTCGATCGAGCTTGGTAAGGCCGGCGAGTGGGTAGTTTCTGAGCTATTTCTCCGTCGCCCAAAGACTTCTGCTTCGCCATTCGCGCGCGGCGCGACGCTTTTTGCTAGCTGGGAACAGGTTGTCGAAGAAGGCAAGACCGAAGAAGGTCAGAGCGCCCAGCAACTGATCGCGACCTATTCAGAACTTCGCCCTGCCGACCTGGCGAGTGCACTGCTTGACCTGCCAGACGAGCGCATGATTGAGGTTGCCGAAGAACTCGATGACGAGCGCCTCGCAGACGTGCTCGAAGAGCTTCCTGAAGACGAGCAGATCGACATCATCACCGAGCTAGACGATGAGCGTGCGGCCGAGGTCCTCGATCTGATGGAACCTGATGACGCCGCCGACTTGATGGCTAACCTGCCTGAAGAGCGCACCGAGGCCATCCTTGAATTGATGGACGAAGAAGAAGCTGACGACATTCGCATGTTGATGCAGTTCGATGAGTTCACCGCCGGTGGTTTGATGACCACCGAGCCGATCATTTGTGCGGCCGATGCAACCGTGGCCGAGGCCATGGCGTTGATTCGTCGCAAGGATGTTGCACCGGTGCTTGCCGCTTCGGTGTTCGTCACCCTGCCGCCATACGAGGTTGCCACCGGTCGCTACCTAGGCGTTGTTCACTTCCAGAAGCTACTGCGCTACCCGCCTCACGAGCGCTTGGGTAGCCTGCTCGACACCGAACTCGAGCCGGTGAAGCCTGACACTCACATTTCGGTGATTCACCGAACCTTTGCAAACTACAACCTGGTGGCACTGCCGGTTGTTGACGATGAGAATCGCCTAATTGGCGTGGTCACCGTTGATGACGTGCTTGACCACCTACTGCCTGACGACTGGCGAGAGGAGGGACACTAATGGCTAAGTCAAACGGACGTCTAGACGCACCTATCGGCCAGCGTCGTCGCCTCCTGCCAAAGATTTCGATTGACCAGGAGAACTTCGGTCGCGCCTCCGAGGCTTTCGCTCGTGCCATGGGCACGGGGCAGTTCCTCATTTGGATGACCGTTATTGTCGCACTCTGGCTCACCTGGAACACCTTGATGCCGGTTGAAGGTCAGTTCGACCCTCGCTCAACAAACTTCACGCTGCTGACCCTGATTTTGTCGATGCAGGCTTCTTATGCCGCGCCACTGATCCTTTTGGCTCAGAACCGCCAGGATGACCGTGACCGCGTGCAGTTCGAACAAGACCGTCAGCGTGCCGAACGCAACCTTGCCGACACCGAGTATTTGGCGCGTGAGGTTGTTGCCCTTCGCCTTGCGATGGAAGAGTTGGCGACGAAAGACTTCGTTCGCGATGAACTTCGCGATCTTCTAAAGGAAATCTTGGATGAGCGTCGCCGCGATTAATCGCGCCCTCGCCACCGTCATCGACCCAGAGCTGAGACTTCCACTCACCGAGTTGGGCATGATCGGTGACGTGACGTTCGATTCCGGAATCGCAAATGTTGAAGTCAAACTAACCGTGGTTGGTTGCCCTGCCTCGGCAAAAATCGAACGCGAGACTCGCGAAGCCGTTCTCTCGGTCGAAGGCGTCAGCGAAGCGAACATTCAACTGGGTGTAATGACCCAAACCGAAAGAGACGCGCTCAAGAGCAAACTTCGTAATGGCAAACCTCCTCGGTTCAATCCATTCGGAAAAGAGACCCTTACCCGTGTGTTCCTAATTGGTTCCGGTAAGGGTGGTGTTGGTAAGTCATCCGTGACCACCAACCTGGCCGTTGCGCTCGCCGAACAGGGTTACCGAGTGGGTTTGGTCGACGCAGACATTTTCGGCTTCTCGATTCCGGGGCAACTGGGTTTGACCGATAAACCAACCCGCGTGGATGAGATGATCTTGCCGCCAGTCTCGGCCAATGGCGTGAAAGTCATTTCGATAGGAATGTTCCTTGAAGATTCAAAGCCAGTTGCCTGGCGAGGGCCGATGCTGCATCGAGCAATTGAGCAATTTCTGTGCGACGTGTTCTGGGGCGATCTAGATTTTCTTTTGGTCGACCTGCCACCTGGCACCGGAGACGTTGCGATTAGCCTCGGGCAACTGTTGCCGACCGCAAAAACCGTCGTGGTGACCACCCCACAGGTCGCGGCTGCGGAGGTTGCGGAGCGCTCGGGTTCGGTTGGCTTGCAGACAGGACAGGCGGTGTTTGGCGTGATCGAGAATATGTCTTGGTTGGTTCAACCCGACGGTTCGCGACTCGAGTTATTCGGCAGCGGTGGTGGCCAAGCAGTGGCCGATCGCCTAACCAGCATCGCCCAGACCTCGGTGAAACTTCTCGGCCAGATTCCGATGTCTATCGCGCTTCGCGAGGGCTCGGATGCCGGAATACCGATTGTTTTGACCGACCCTGCCGACCCGGCAGCTGCGGTAATCATCGAACTCGCAAAACAGATGGCCGCGGCGAAGCTCGGCCTAGCAGGAAAATCTCTGGGGATATCCCCTGTTTAACCCCGATTTGGCCTGTGGATATCTTAAGTTTGAGTCATGCCAGGTCTACTAAGAAAAGTTCTCGTCGTCGAGGATGAGCAGCTCGTTTCGGCCCTGCTGGAGCAGACTCTTCAGTCGGCGAACTTTCTCACCTCAAGAGCAAGCAACGCGGTCGAAGCGAAGCGACAGATCGAGGCGTTTGACCCCGACATCGCGCTCCTCGATATTGACCTCGGCCCTGGAGCAAATGGCATCGACATTGCCCACATCCTGGCTAAGCGCCACCCAGACATCGCGATTCTGTTCCTAACCAAGTTCCCCGACCTTCGATCTGCCGGCTTGAAGATGGAAGACCTACCAGCCGGTTGCGGATTCCTGCGCAAGGAACTGGTTGGCAACACCGAATATCTAGTCAACGCGATCGACAACGTGCTTGGCGAGCGCCCTTATGTTCGCGACGATTTGCGACCAGACCGCCCACTCTCCGCTCTAACCAAGAACCAGGTTGAAGCGCTGAGATTGTTGGCCAGCGGATACACCAACGCAGAAATCGCGCGCCGTCGCGAAACCTCGGTTTCGTCTGTTGAGCAACTTCTCAATACGACGTTCAAGAACCTCGGAATTCAATCCTCGGATGAAATCAATCCGCGAATTGAAGCAGTCCGAATTTTCATCCAAGCCGCTGGAATTCCAAACCGAGAAAACTAGTGGACCTAAAACTCGCTTTTGAACGGCTCACCGGACGACACGTTATTGGGCCCGGCGTTTTTTGGTCAACACTGGCTTTTGGTTTCTTCGCGCATGCCCTAGGTTCGAACGACCTAGATCAGGGCAACATACTCGCTCGAGTTATCGCGGTTACGGCCGCTCATTTGGTCATGATGACCGCGCTATTCATTACCCGCATGGTTGGTAAGCACCTCTCCTTCGGCTGGTTGTCGATGACCTCGGTGATTCTGGGATACATATTGGCCGGCGCCCTCCGCGGGCTAACTCTTCAAGCCCTTCTCTATGGGCTCGGCGCAGCAAACTCAGGATATTCGAACTACCGCCTGATCGGTGGCGTCGTGGTGATGACCACCGGTATGGTTTGGGCGGCTCTAGCCTTCGGCATTAAGGCCGAGTGGGGAGCCAAGCGCGCGGCGCTTAGTGGCACGAAGCTGCAACTCGAATCTCTTCTCGCCGACAGCGAGACCAGGCTCGAGGTTGAGGCCAGCGATACGATGTCAAAAATCGAATCGATGCTGCAAACCGCCCTTTTGCCCGAATTGGTTGATTCTCCGCGCCGCGTTCTGGGCAAACTCCAATCGCTTATCAACGACACCCTGCGCCCACTCAGCGCATCACTGGCGGCAAACCATCCCAAGCTTGAGCTGGTGCGACTTGACCCGACGGCATATCGCTTTCGCTGGAGGACCCTGCTCACACATTTGCGCCTCAGGGAATCAAGCCGACCCCTAACCGTCGGCATAATCCTTGCCACTCTCGCGGTAAACGGTTTCGTTCAGTACATCCCTAATGTCAGCGCAACTTGGCTACTATTTGTGTCCTTCGCCGTTATTTCAACCGCACTCGGTGCTTCCAAGTATTTGCTGGCTCCACTCGTAGATCGCTTGCCCCCACCGGTTCGTTTCATTGCCGTTCTGACCCTGCTTTTTCTATGTGGGTTTGGTGGCGGCGTTGCCGTCTTGTCGCTCTCCGCAGACCAGGTAGTCACCTACTCTCTTTCGGTCAATGCCGGCGTCGCCTCGGCGCTTCTCGGAGCGCTATTTGGCATCAACCATGCGGCAACCAAAGAAATGGAAACCATCGAGCTTCAGTTGAAAAACTACGAGCACCGATTGCGCTGGACCATCGCCGCGCTCAACGGTCAGCACTGGTTGCAGAAGAAGCAGTTCGCTCGCAAAATTCACGGCCCGATCCAGTCTGAGGTTGCGGCTGCTGCCATTCGCATCGAACGCAGTCTGAGCACCGGTGAAGTCAATGAGTCTGGTGAAGAAGCTCTTCAGAATCTGCGAGATCGCCTGGACAAAATACTTGCCGACACCAAGGGCACCTCGGATGTTAGACCGGTGCTCGCCGAGATTGCCGAGACCTGGCAAGGACTATGCCAAATTGACTTTGAACTCAGCCCACAGAGCGAAGCAGCACTCAAACTGGATTCGATCTGCGTTGAGACTGTTCTCGAAATTGTTCGTGAAGCTTGCTCGAACGCCATCCGCCATGGCTCAGCTGAACACATCCAAATCAGCATCGAGTTCACGCAAGACGACTTGGTTGCCCTGGTGGTGCGCAACGACGGCAACAAGGTGGATGCAAACTCGCGTCGCGGCGTCGGCAGCGCATACCTGGACGACTGCACATACAGCCACGAATTAGTCACCGCCACCGAAGGCGCAACACTCACCGCCACAGTGCCATACCGGGCGAAATAGACTACCCAAAGTCTTAGAGTTATGGAATGAGCGAAACTAGCATTCCGAACCTTCTTAGCCACCTTCCATCAGGTCAAGGCACAGTTGCCATTCACAACCCGACCAATGGCAAGAAGATCTATGAGCTGCCTCAGCTATCGGCTGAAGATGTTGCCGCCGCGGTGGCTAATGCGCGAACCGCCCAGAAAGATTGGCAGGATTCCTCACCGGCAAGTCGTGCGGCGATTCTATTGCGCACTCACGACCTATTGATGGAAAACCAAGACCGACTAATCGACTTGCTCCAGCTAGAAACCGGTAAAGCTAAATCGCACGCCTTCGAAGAAGTTGCCGGTGCATACGGAGCAGCACGATACTTTGGAAAAATTTCAGCTAAGGCTTTGAAGCCAAAGCGCACCAAGGCCGGTGTCCCGGTGTTGACCAAAACTTGGATTGAGCATGTACCACTTGGTGTAGTTGGCGTGATCACACCTTGGAACTACCCATTGGCCCTAACCATGCTCGACGTTTTGCCAGCCTTGGCAGCCGGAAACACCGTCGTCCAAAAAGCCGACAACCAGACCGCGCTGACGGTCTTGTTTGCTCGTCACCTGGCGATTGAGGCCGGCCTGCCCGAAAGCGCCTGGACCGTTGTCGTTGGCAACGGAGCAGAGGTTGGTAATGCGATTACCGACAACGCTGACTATGTTGCGTTCACCGGCTCGACCGCGACCGGCCGCATGGTGGCTGAACGTGCGGCGAAACGCCTGATTGGTTACTCACTCGAATTGGGCGGCAAGAACCCGATGATCGTTTTGGAGGGCGCAAACCTCAAGCGTGCGGCTGACCTAGCGCTTGCCGGCGCTTTTGGCTCGGCCGGTCAGCTCTGTGTCTCGCTCGAGCGCGTCTACGTTCCGAATCACCTAAAGGACGCCTTCGCTATTGAAATCGCCGAGCGCGCCGAGAAGCTCACCGTTGGCTATTCGAAGAACTTCGACATGGACATGGGCACTCTTGCCGGCCAGGCCCAAATTGACCGCGTTTCGGGGTTCGTTGACCAGGCGGTCGACTCTGGCGCCAAAGTGGTTTCGGGAGGACATGCGCTGCCTGAACTTGGTCCATACTTCTATGCACCAACCGTGTTGACCGACGTAACTGCAGCGGCCGACCTCTACCGCAAGGAAGTGTTTGGTCCGCTGCTAGACCTCGAGGGCTATGACTCGATTTCTGAAGCCATCGACCTTGCCAATGACACCGAATACGGCTTGAACGCAGCCGTGGTGGGACCGAAGCGCGAGGCTATGCGTGTGGCTTCGAAGTTGATGGCTGGCAGTGTCAACATCAACGAGGGCTTCCGAGCGACCTTTGCCTCAATGGAGTCGCCGATGGGCGGAATGAAGAACTCTGGCAAGGGCCGCCGCAATGGCGTCGAGGGTCTCTTGCGTTTCACCGAAACTCGCACCGTTGGCATCGCCTCTGGGTTGCTTCGCTTGCCATTGCGCGCCAAGGATTACAACCAGATGGCCCCGCTGATGGTTCTGTTGATGAAGGTGCTACGTCGCTTCTGAGTCGAATGGGGCGTGCTCGCCAGCTAGCAATCGCTGGCTAGGTGTGGCCTTAGCCTGATTCAAACCGGTGCCCGTCGCGGCCTTCGGATTTAGATCCTCGACCAACGCCTCACGGATGATTCGACGTGGGTCGTATTGCCGCGGGTCAAGCTTTTTCCAGTCGAGATCTTGGTATTCCGGACCTAGCTCGTTAGAAAGCTGATCCTTTGCCCCCTCTGCCATCCGGCGAACCGATTTGATCAGGTTCGCCAGCTGCTTCGCATACTGGGGTAGGCGCTCTGGGCCGAGCACGAATGCAGCAATAATCACCAGGATTATTAGCTTCTCGCCGCTTAGACCAAACACCCTTCCAGATTACCCCTTCGCTGCAGGCCAAAGCGCTTCGCGAGACTTATGCTTTGAGCAAGGAGTGCCAAATGGTAGACAAAATCAGTAGCTGGAAGTTTGCAGAAGACTTCGTCGAAGAATCAGAGATTCTGCGTGCGGCTCGAGGTCGCGCCGAAGAACTTGGCATCGAGTGCATCACGCCCTCGGTAGGCGCACACCTGGCCCTCATCGTTTCTGCGCTTGGCGCTAAGGCAATCGTCGAAGCTGGCACAGGCACCGGCGTATCTGGCCTTTGGTTGCTGAGCGGAGCACCGCAGGCAGTGCTCGCCACAATCGACACCGAACCCGAAATTCAGGCGGCTGCAAAGCGCGCTTTCAGCGATGCAAACATCGCGCCGAACCGCACTCGCGTGATCACCGGAAAATCTCTCGATGTCATGTCAAACATGGCGGATGCGGCCTATGACTTGGTCTTTTTGGACGCCGACCGAGAGTCTCTGGAAGCTCAACTTCACGAGGCTTCTCGACTACTGCGCCCTGGTGGAGTCGTAGCGATCGCTCACGCACTTTGGCGCGACCGCGTGCCAGACCCTGCCATGCGCGATGACGCGACCTCGATCTATCGAGATGTGCTGCGATTCTTCAGCAGCCAGGATGACTTTGTCTCGGTGCTTTCACCGGTTGGCGATGGCCTGCTAATGGCGAGCAAACGCGTTCACTGAGATTTGAGTTAAACGAAAAATGCCGGTCATCTCTGACCGGCATTTTCATTTGAAACTTCTTTAGGCCTTTACGACCCCTGCTAGAACCTGGTGTAGGTTCTTCGCCTCTTCCTCGTTGACTGAGACTACTAGTCGGCCTCCGCCTTCTAGTGGCACACGAAGAATGATTAGACCACGAGGTTCGCGTTCTGCCTCCATTGGTCCGTCTCCGGTGCGCGGCTTCATTGCTGCCATTTAGAACTCCTTGAAATGCTGGGCGTTTCCGCCGAACTTCTATTATCCCACGGGGTCTAGAGCGAAAAACCGAAACCTTTGTTAACAGTTATCGAATGAATAACATTCGTTAAACCACAGATTATGGCGGGCTGAAGTCTGGAGCTTGATATCGCCAACAAGTCATGAGCCAGCCGAATTGAAGCAAAACCAAGACCGCCAACCCTGACCACTTAGCCAACCTCGGCCAGCGGTCCCACGCTTGCGCCAGCGCACCTGACAACAGGAAGGCAGGCATCAAGATTCTTACGATGCTTGATTGCGGGAAGAAGAACAAGATCAGGTAGACGAAATAGGCGCCGACAAGAGCGTTAAGTTCAAAACCTAAGGCTCGCACCTGAGGAATGTAGAAGATCAGAATCGCACCGACAAGGGCCGAAATGACCAATAGCTGGCCGGCGAAACCTCCGATGAAGTATTGCGCCGATGAGAACCACGGCAATAGTGGCAGCAGACCTCCGCCATCGAACGGATAACCAGCACGCCAAGCCAGTTCGGTTGCTACGTAGGCGTCACGATTGCCGGTCACCAAAGCCGCCACGAGCGGCCAGGCAAAATTGAGGCCCAGTGCGATGACAGCAAGCGAGCCGAGCCTAAGCGCATCCATTACCGGAAAACCGCGGCCGCCCATCCTTGCCTGGATAAAGCGATAAAGCCAAACGACTGCGAAAGCGAGTGCCACGGCTGCCAAGCCAGGCCGCGTGAAGGCCAAGGCGACCATGGCGAGCACGGTCAGCAGGAACCGGTCTCTGAGCCAACCGAAGATCACAAGGGTCAGCAGCAACAAACCAAGACTTTCGGCGTAGCCGGTCTGCAAAATCGGTGATGCCGGTGAGAGGCAAAAGAGAGCCACGGCCCAAAGTGATTGCTGGTCGTTGAGTTTGGAAGCGAAGATTCGAAACGCGACGAGGGCGAAGGCGGCTCCAAAGAGTGTGGCAAGGATGGGCGCGAGGTATTTCCACTCGAGACCGGTGAAATCGAAAGCCCTCACGGTAGTCGGGAAACCGGGCATGAATGCCCATTCGTTTTGGAGCACCGCGCCACCATCGGAGAGCGGCAGGGTGACTGGGTATCCGTGGTTGTAGATCTTCTCGTACCACTCGGCGTCCCAAATACTCAAGAAGTCGAAGTAGGCGGGGTTCGCCTTGGTCCAATAGTTGTCGCCCTGGGTCGCTGCGGTGATCAGGAAAAGCAGGAAGGTGAGAACGCGCGTCGAGGCATAGACGGTGAGAACGCGAACCCACCAAGCGGCTCTAGCTAGGCGGTCAACCATTTACGGAGTGCGGTTTCGCAGGCATAAATCTGGCCGACCGGAACGTTTTCGTCGTCCGCGTGCGCCTTGTTTGGGTCGCCCGGGCCGAAGTTGATCGCCGGAATACCGAGCGCGCTAAAGCGTGCGACGTCTGTCCAGCCATACTTTGGTCGCGGAGTCGTCTGAGTGGCCTCAACGAATGCGATTGCCTCTGGCCGGTCTAGGCCTGGGCGCGCACCTTCCGCGGAGTCGGTGACCAGCACCTCAAAGCCATCGAAAACTTCACGCAGGTGGGCTTCAGCTTCGAGTGCCGATTTGCTCGGTGCGAAACGGTAGTTGACGGTTACCTTGACCTGATCTGGGATGACGTTTGTGGCGATGCCTCCGCTGATCAATACGGCGTTTAGGCTCTCGCGATAAACCAGGCCTTCGACTTCAATCTCCTCGGTCACATGCTCGTCGAGAATGGTCAAAAGCTTGGCTGCGCCATGGATGGCATTCTTTCCCATCCAAGGTCTTGCAGAGTGAGCCTTTACGCCGCGAAGAGTGATTTCGGCACGCATGGTGCCGTTGCAGCCACCTTCGACCATTGCGCCGGTTGGCTCGCAAAGCACCGCGAAGTTTGCCTCGAGCAGGTCTGGGCGGTTACGAGAAATTCGACCTAGCCCATTCAGGCTTGCGTCGACTTCTTCGTGGTCGTAGAAAATCCAGGTCAGGTCAACATTTGGTTCGGCTAGCTCTGCAGCCAACTTCAACTGCACGGCGACGCCGGCCTTCATGTCGACGGTGCCGCGGCCCCAAAGAACCTGCTCGCGCTCCATCGGAAGGAATTGAACCGGAAGATTATTGGCAACCGGCACTGTATCGATGTGGCCGGCGATTACTACCCGAGACTCACGACCCAAATTGGTGCGCGCGATGATTGCGTCGGCGTCACGAATCACCTCGAGGTGGGCATACTGACGAAGCGCAGTTTCGATTGCGTCTGCCAACTCTTTTTCGTTGCCCGATACCGACTCAATGTCACAGATGTCGCGGGTTAGTTCGACTACGTCGCCGGTGAGATTTAGAGTTACGGAAGCCATACAACGAGCCTAACTTGTAACCTTAGAGGTATGACTCAGGCAAGCTTTCTAGATTCTCACGCATGGGGCCTCGGCCTCGCCACCGTTGCAAACGATGGCACCATCCTCGACGTCTGGTATCCATCGCCTGCTTTGGGCAACGCCCCCGCAGAAGCATCTTTGGCCGCAAATCTTCAGTCGCTGGTCGGCAAGGATGAGCGTCGCCGCGTCACTATCGAACTAGTCAAGACCGAGATTGACCTGAGTGCACCGGTTTCCGGCACCGCGGATGCCTACCTGCGACTGCACCTGCTTTCTCACCTAATCGTCAAGCCAAACACCATCAACCTGGATGGTTTGATTCCCAACCTGCCGATTGTTGCCTTCACCAACGTTGGCCCAATTGCTTTGGGCGATCTAGAAGAACTTCGCCCGGCTCTAACCCGCCAGGGCCTCAGCGTTTATGCCATCGACAAGTTCCCTCGATTGGTCGACTATGTGACCCCGGCCAAGGTTCGCATCGCTGACGCGTCACGCGTTCGTTTGGGTGCACACCTCAGCCCAGGCACCACGATCATGCACGAGGGCTTCGTGAACTTTAACGCCGGCACTCTCGGCACATCAATGGTTGAGGGTCGAATTTCTCAAGGAGTTGTCGTCGGCGACGGCGCAGACATCGGTGGCGGCGCCTCAATCATGGGCACGCTATCTGGCGGCGGCAAAGAGCGGGTCGCCATCGGCGCTCGAGCACTTCTCGGCGCAAACGCTGGTGTTGGTATTTCAATCGGTGATGACACCGTTGTTGAGGCGGGGCTTTATGTGACCGCTGGCACCAAGGTCACCATCATCGATGGTGCCGAAGAGCGCACTGTGAAGGCTGCCGAACTATCTGGTCAGCCAAGCCTCTTGTTCCGTCGCAACTCGCTAACTGGTCGCGTGGAAGTTGTTGGTCGAAAGGGCGAAGGAATTCAGCTCAATTCGATGCTGCACGGCTAGAGTCCCACCCGCGCTCCGGCAACGGCTGCGCACCCAGCATCACCGGGGCTGGCCCCTTAGGAAGAACGACTCCAATCGGCTTGAAAGCACGTGGAAGCGTCGATCCTGCCGGAAAAGTAGCCAAGAGCGAGTGATCTTCTCCCCCGCCGATTACCCAATCGCTCGGGTTTGCATCGATTGCTCGAGCCGCCTCTTCAAGCACGGCCTCAAAACCCTGCAGGTTCATCGGATCGATTTGGATGGTCACATCCGAGGCCTTTGCAATACGCGCAGAATCTCTGGCAAGGCCATCAGACAAATCGAGCATCGAAGTCGCGCCGGCAATTGCGGCCTCCACACCGGCACGGATTGGCGGGTTCGGGCGACGTTGAATGTTAACCAACTCGTCGTAAGCAGAGATTGCGTCACGGTTGCCGCTTGCTAGCAGAGCCAGACCGGCGGCAGCACGGCCCAGGGTGCCGGCTACGGCGACAACATCGCCAATCTGCGCACCAGAGCGAAGCACTGGCTCTCGGCCCTCTAGCGAGCCATGTGCGGCTACAGAAATCATGACCTGGTCGCTCGACGCTAAGTCGCCACCAACCACACCGCATCCTGGTGCCAAGGAAATGCAGGCGGCTTTCAAACCATCGGCGAAGTGTTCCAGCCAGGTGACCAAGG
>JBEDKF010000031.1:0-2750 GCA_041172305.1 Actinomycetota bacterium
TAGTTGAGCGCATCTTTTTCGCTGACGTTCTTGGCAATCTGCCCCATCACGATGGTCAGCTCAACCTCGAGGTCGACCTTTTCGCTCTGCACCGGCAAGACGATTGCGTCTCCTGGGCCAACTATCGAGCTCGAAGGTTTCAAGAACAGGGTTGGTTCTGCGGCCGCAGCGGCACCGGTGATTTCGGCGACGTGATCGGCATAGTTCAAACCGACACAAACCACCTTGGATGGGATGGTTGGCGCGAGCAACTTCACTTCTTTGATAGGCACACGTTCGCCGGTGGTGTCGTATCCGGCAACCAGCGGGTGGCCGTTGAGCACAACTAGTTCGGGGCCGTCGACGATGCCAAACTTCGGTTCGCCGTTCAGGCTGAAACGAGCGATGCGCATTAGTCGCTGAGCTTGACAAGCCAGTTGTGGCGGTCGGCGACCTTGCCATACTGGATGCCGGTTAGTTCTTCACGGAGGCTTGCGGTCAACGCACCAGGCTCGGCATCTGCCGAACCGATGGCCTCTTCGCGGCTCTTGAACTGGCCGATCGGGGTGATTACTGCAGCGGTGCCACAAGCGAACACCTCGACGATTTCACCCGAGTTTAGGCCAGTGCGAACCTCATCGAGAGTGATCTTTCGCTCTTCGATGTTGATGCCGCGATCCTTGATCAAGGTGACCACCGAGTCGCGAGTAATGCCGCGAAGGATGGTGCCGTCAAGTGATGGCGTGGCCACGTGACCATCCTTGTAGACGAAGAATAGGTTCATGCCGCCGAGCTCTTCGATGTAGGTGCCGCTTTCGGCGTCTAGGAACATTACCTGAGAGCAACCGTTTTCGTAGCCCTCGTTCTGAGCCAAGAGCGAAGCTGCGTAGTTTCCGCCGGTTTTGGCCTCACCGGTTCCGTGCTTGCCGGCACGAGATGAGTCAAGAGCGATCCAGATTGAGACCGGCTTCAAACCACCGGTGAAGTATGGGCCAACCGGCGAAGCGATCACTCGGTACTCGGCGCGGTGCGCGGCACGCACGCCGAGGAAGTTTTCGGCCGCAATCTCGAACGGGCGAATGTATAGAGTCTTTTCGTTAACCGGCTCTGGCACCCATGCGCCGTCAACCGCGATGAGCTGCTTTAGAGACTCGACGAAAATTTCTGTCGGCACCTCAGGAAGCGCCATGCGGCGAGCCGAAAGCTGAAGGCGCTTTGCGTTGGCCTCTGGGCGGAAGGTCCAGATCGACCCGTCTGCGTGACGGTAGGCCTTAATGCCTTCGAAAATCTCCTGGCCGTAGTGCAGAACTGCGGCCGATGGGTCCATCATGATTGGCCCGTATGGCAAGACCTGGGCGCTGTGCCAACCCTTGTCCTTCTCCCAAACCACAACAACCTGGTGGTCGGTCAGGTTAGCGCCGAAAACCGGTGCCTTCAGAACCTCTTCGCGCTCGGCGTCTGGCTTTGGGTTGGTGTTGCGAATAACTTCAAACTTGAGATCTGCCATGATCTGCTTCTTTCTTGAAACCTAAGTGTTGAAAAGAGTGTTTAGAGTAGCGCGAAGATTGCTTCGGCAACCTCGGTGGTTGAGCGCTTCTTGTCTCCTCGGGTCGCGAGGTCGGCTGCGACAGCCGATTCGATGCGCTTTGCCGCCACCGGGTTGTTTAGGTGGCTGAGCAGAAGGGCCGCAGAAAGGATGGCTGCGGTCGGGTCGGCAATGTTCTTGCCTGCGATGTCTGGTGCCGAACCGTGAACCGGCTCGAACATGCTTGGGAAAGCGCCGTCTGGGTTGATGTTGCCCGAGGCGCCTAGGCCGATGCCGCCGCCGATTGCAGCAGCCAGGTCGGTGATGATGTCACCGAAAAGATTGTCGGTCACGATGACGTCGAAACGCTCTGGGTCGGTGACCATGAAAATCGTTGCCGCATCGATGTGTAGGTAGTCGTGGGTGATGCCTGGGAACTCCTCGGCAACCTTGTTGACGGTGCGCTGCCACAACCAACCGGCGTGCACTAGAACGTTGTGCTTGTGCACCAGCGTGACCTTCTTGCGGTCACGGGTTGAAGCAAGTTCGAATGCATAGCGAACCAGGCGCTCGACTCCGAAGGCGGTGTTGACCGAAACCTCATTGGCGACCTCATTCGGAGTGCCGACACGGATGGCTCCGCCATTGCCTACGTATGGGCCCTCGGTGCCTTCACGAACTACAACGAAGTCGACCTTGCCAGGGTCAGCAAGTGGGCTGATGACGCCAGGGTAAAGCTTGGTTGGACGAAGGTTCACGTAGTGGTCGAATGAGAATCGAAGCTTCAAGAGCAGTTGGCGCTCGAGAACACCAGATGGAACCTTCGGGTCACCGATGGCGCCGAGCAAAATGGCGTCGTGTTCCTTAAGAGATGCAAGGTCAGCGTCCGTCAAAGTCTCGCCGGTCGCGTGATAGCGGCGGGCACCCAAGTCATACTCGGTGGTTTTGAAGGTTACGCCTGAACCAACGGTGACTCGATTGATTGCCTCGAGGGCGATGTTGGTAACCTCAGGGCCAATGCCGTCGCCACCGATTACTGCGATTTTGTATTCACGAGTCACTTTGCTGCTCCAAAACAGTTGATTGATGTCAACTTTACTCTGATGTGACGCGGGGATTAGAGGCGACGAGCCAAAAGAATCACGGTTATCGACGGCTTGAGTCCATCCTTGGTTTGCACCTGTCCGTCGCGGTTGGTGAGGACCTCGATTTCTACCGGAAGTTCAGCGCAGATCTCGGCGAGGCT
>JBEDKF010000032.1:0-5187 GCA_041172305.1 Actinomycetota bacterium
TTGTGCTAGCGTGCCGATATGAACACAACGAAGTTTCTTGCGCGATTGCTACTGGGGGCGGCCCTCATTTTCGCCGGCATCAGTCACCTAACATTTGCTCGAGCGACATTCCAAGCCCAGGTGCCGACATGGTTACCTCTTGACGCTGACTTCGTCGTGTTGGCATCAGGTGTCGTTGAAATCTCACTCGGCCTCGCGCTCGCCTCACTTGGTCGTCACAAAGCGTTAGTCGGAATCGTCACTGCACTATTTTTCATCGCCATTTTCCCGGGCAACATCTCGCAGTTTCTGACCCACACGGATGCCTTCGGCCTAAACACCGACGAGGCGAGACTGATCAGGCTCTTCTTCCAACCCATCCTCGTCTTATGGGCGCTTTGGTCGACTGGCGGCTGGGCTCAAATAAGAGGCGTAGTCTCCAAGTAGTTACATCTATCCAAAGGGGATCCAAATGAAGGTCAACGGAAAAGTAGTCGTAGTAACTGGTGCCGGCAGCGGCATGGGGCGAGAGTTGACTCTCGAGCTGGTCAAGCGCGGGGCACTCGTCGCGGCAGTAGACATGAGGGCCGAAACCCTAGAAGAAACCAAGAAGCTGGCGCTGGCCGCGGGCGGCAAGGTTGAGGCATTCATCTTCGACGTCAGCGACGATGCCAAGGTAAACGCACTTCCCGCCCTCGTTGAGGCGAAACTCGGTTCGGCTGACGCACTGATCAATAACGCGGGAATCATCCAACCGTTCGTGATGATTAAGGATCTAACCGTTGAGGCTGCTGCAAAGGTTATGAACGTTAACTTCCACGGCCCACTGATGCTGACCAAGGCATTCCTGCCAGGCCTGTTGTCAAAGCCTGAGGCGCACATCTTGAACGTCTCATCGATGGGTGCATATGCCCCGGTTCCCGGTCAAAGCGTTTACGGCGCATCCAAGGCAGCCATCAAACTGTTCACAGAAGGTTTGCGCTCAGAGCTTCTGACCAGCAACGTTGGCGTAACCATCGTGTTCCCGGGTGCTATTGCAACCAACATCACCGCAAACTCTGGGATTGAGATTCCGGCTGGCGCATCTAGCGACGCCTCAAAGTTCAAGACCACGGATGCCGGTCTTGCCGCAAGACTGATGGTTGACGCCATCGAAGCCAACAAGCCACGCCTATGCATCGGCCAAGACGCCAAGATGATGGACATCATGAGTCGAATCAACCCGGTTTGGGCGGCCGGCGTAATCTACAAGCAAATGAAGTCACTGCTTGGTTAGTATTTGACTATGTTGGGGTGGGTTCGGGGAGTACTAGAGCGCAGACGCAGGGCCAGAGGTCGCGCAACTTTGTACCCAATGACCGAGCGTGAACGGCGAATCCTCGAGCGTGAGCTTGAAGACTCTGCTCGCAACGCAATTGTTACCCCTCTTGATGAAACCTCGTCGGGAGACGGGATTTTGGACAAGTGGGCAAAGATCGAGATGAACCCTGCCATTCGTGGAGGAGATTCATGGAATGTCGGCATTCCATCGCAGAGCCTGGACGAGACCAAAGGCAAGTAAAGGAGTCTTTGCAGCGTTAGTCTCGTAAACTTATAGGCATGACTAAAGTTCTCGCATCCCTTCCTGTTGGCGAAAAAGTGGGCATTGCCTTTTCTGGCGGCCTTGACACCTCTGTAGCCGTTGCCTGGATGCGCGAAAAGGGTGCTGTTCCCTACGCCTACACCGCAAACCTTGGTCAGTATGACGAAGACGACATCGACTCAATTCCGTCACGTGCAAAGCTTTATGGCGCCGAAGAAGGCCGCCTGGTTGACTGCCGCAACTCGCTCGCCGAAGAAGGTCTTGCGGCTATCGCTTGTGGCGCCTTTCACATCCGCACCGGCGGCAAGGTTTACTTCAACACAACTCCCCTAGGCCGCGTTGTTACAGGCACGATGCTGGTTCGTGCAATGCACCAGGATGGCGTTGAGATCTGGGGCGATGGTTCAACCTATAAGGGCAACGACATCGAGCGTTTCTACCGCTATGGCCTGCTAGCCAACCCGAACCTACGCATCTACAAGCCTTGGCTTGACCAGGATTTCGTAACGGAACTCGGCGGACGCCACGAGATGAGTGAGTGGCTTCTTGAGCGCGACCTTCCATACCGCGCCTCAGTCGAAAAGGCGTATTCAACCGATGCCAACATGCTTGGTGCAACCCACGAGGCCAAGACCCTCGAGGAGCTAAACACCTCATACGAAATCGTTGAACCGATCATGGGCGTGAAGTTCTGGGATCCATCTGTGGAAATCGTCACCGAAGACGTGAAGATCACTTTCCGCCAGGGTCGCCCGGTCGCAATCAATGGCGAGAGCCTTGAAAATGCCGTTGACCTAATCATGAAGGCCAACGAAATCGGCGGCCGCCACGGTCTCGGCATGAGCGACCAGATCGAGAACCGCATCATCGAGGCTAAGAGCCGCGGAATCTATGAAGCTCCAGGTATGGCTCTTCTTCACATCGCATACGAGCGTTTGATTTCAGCCGTGCACAACGAAGACACTGTCGCGGCTTACCACGCCGAGGGGCGCCGTATGGGCCGCCTGCTCTACGAAGGCCGCTGGTTGGACCCTCAGACCCTAATGCTGCGTGAATCGCTGACCAAGTGGGTTGCTTCGGCAATCAACGGCTCAGTGACGTTGAGACTTCGCCGTGGCGACGACTACACAATCGTCAACACCGAAGGTGAGAACTTCAGCTACCACCCAGAAAAGCTATCGATGGAGCGAACCGAGGATGCCGCGTTCGGCCCTGGTGACCGCATCGGTCAGCTCACCATGCGAAACCTAGACATTGCAGACACCCGCCAGAAGCTCGATATGTACCGTAAGCAGGGACAAATCGAGGGCGGCCGGTTCGAACTAGCGTAAAAACCCTCTCGAAGATAGGAAAGCGGAAACACAATGTATGCAGCAGCGACCAACACGGCCGGCCACGTAGCACTTCCGGTGACTTTCGAAATCGTTTCAATGGTTGTTTTGACCCTGATTCTGATTGCGGATGTCCTACTAATCTTCAAGCGCCCTCACATTCCTAGCGCCAAGGAATCGACTGCTTGGGTAGTCTTTTACGCTCTTCTCGCAATCGCTTTTGGTGGCGTAATCGGCTGGCTTGGCAACGCAGAAGCCGCGAGCCAGTTCTATGCCGGTTGGCTCACCGAGTACAGCCTCAGCATTGACAACCTGTTTGTTTTCGTGATCATCATGACGCGCTTCGCGGTTCCTCGTAAGTACCAACAAGAAGTTCTCATGGTCGGTGTAATCATGGCCCTGATCCTTCGCGGAATCTTCATCATCGCTGGCGCTGCTCTCATTGAGTCGTTCAGCGCAATCTTCTACCTATTCGGTGCCTTCTTGATTTACACCGCCTACCACCAGGCATTCCGCTCGGAGAGCGACGACGAAGAGTCTGAGAGCAAGCTCATCGTTTGGCTTCGCAAGCGCATCCATGTTTCAGACGACTACGACGGTGCAAAGGTTCGAACCGTAATCAACGGCAAGAAGGTCTTCACCCCAATGATCGTCGTCTTTGCGGCCATTGCCATGACTGACGTCATGTTTGCCTTTGACTCGATTCCAGCAATCTTCGGCATCACAACCGACCCATTCATCGTTTTTGCAGCTAACGTGTTTGCCCTGATGGGTCTTCGCCAGCTTTACTTCCTACTCGGCGGGCTGCTCGACAAGTTGGAATACCTCAAGTATGGAATCGCGTTCATCCTTGGCTTCATCGGCGTCAAGCTGGTTGCTCACGCAATGCACGTGAACGAGCTTCCTTTTATCAACGGCGGTAAGGCGATTGAGTGGGCACCCGAGATTTCGACCAACACCTCTTTGGCCGTGATCGTGTCATCGATTGCCGTGGCTGCCATTGCCAGCGCTGTGAAGATTAAACTCTCGGCAAAGTCACAGAATAAGTAACGCGCACAGGAATCTCCGAGCGGTTTACTGGGTTAGCCTAAGTAATACCGTCTTCAAAGGGGAATCCTGTGCACCGTCTTGCCAAACTAAGCCTTTCCAACCGTTCGGTTGTAGCTCTAATCACGATCATCATCGCCATCTTTGGCTTGATTTCGGTTGGAGGGCTAAAGCAGGAGCTAATTCCTAGCTTCGAGACTCCTCAAGCCGCGATTGTGACCACCTACCCTGGTGCGTCGCCCGAGGTAATCGATAAGCAGGTCAGCCAGCCAATTGAGGCTGCGGTGCGCGCGCTTGATGGTCTCGTGACTTCGTCATCGACCTCTCAGAGCAACGTCTCCATCGTGCGAGTCGAATTCGACTATGGCACCAGCACATCAAAGGTCAAAGAAAACCTGAACGCCGCGCTAGCGAGCCTGACTCTACCTAGCGAGGCTTCGGCCAAGGTGCTTTCGGGAAGCTTCGACTCCGTCCCCGTTATCGCTCTTGGCGTCTCGGCAAATGATGGCAACAACGAGGCAATCGGCAAGATCCTTGAAGACACCGCTGCCCCACTTCTTGCATCTGTTCCTGGAGTGCGCGACGTGACCGTTTCGGGCGTAATCGAGAAGCGCATCAACCTGACCCTTAAGCAGTCGGTTTTGACCGCAAACGGCCTAACCTCTCAGTCAATCTCCAGCGCTCTGCAAGCCAACGGATTCGTCATCCCAGCCGGCACCATCGACGACAGCAAGGGCTCGATCTCGGTCGAGGTTGGCACCCCAGTCAACTCTCTGGCCGCCTTCAAGGCATTGCCACTAATCGGCAGCAAGACCACTGTCAGCGCGGGAGCTACCTCTGCAACGCCACAGATTCCAGCCGGTATGGCGTCTCAGCTGCCGCCTGGTTTCAAGATTCCAACCACTTCTTCAAGCGCTCCGACCACAACAACTTCAATCACTGCGCTAACCATTGCTGATGTCGCAACCGTGAAGTTTGAAAATGCTCCGGTCACCTCTATCGCCCGTGTAAACGGCAAGGCGGCTCTGGCGATTTCGATCACCAAGACTCAGGATGCGAACACTGTTGCCGTATCTAAGGGCGTCAACGCGAAGATTGCTGAGCTTGAAAAGAAGCTCGGTGACGTTACCATCGTCACAATTTTCGACCAAGCACCATACGTGGTTAAGTCGCTCGAAAACCTCACCACCGAAGGCCTGTTGGGTCTCAGCTTCGCAATCATCATCATCCTGATCTTCTTGATGTCGG
>JBEDKF010000033.1:0-12668 GCA_041172305.1 Actinomycetota bacterium
GTCGTCGACATCGACTAGTTAGCCTTGGCGCCCAGCCACTTCTTGCGCTCTTCGGCGTCGAGCTTTTCGATCGCATAGCGAAGCATCGTGCGGGGCATTTCAGCCGCGTAGCGGCTCAGAAAATTTCGCAATTCGGCGAGGTCGCGATTTCCGACTTCGCGCAGCATCCAACCCACTGCCTTGTGAATCAGGTCGTGCTTATCGTGCAGCAGCATCTCGGCGATGTGGATGGTCGGCGCGAAGTCATCCTTGGCTAAACCAAGACCGAGCTTGCTCGCGCGAATCGATGCGAAGGTGAACATGATTGAGACGCGACGCTCCCACAGCGATTCGCTTCGGGCCAATGATTCGAGCAAAGGCACGGCATCTGGCTTGCCGATCAAGAACATGCCGAAGTATGGGGCAGATGTGTCAACCAAATCCCAGTTGTTAACTCGGCCCTCGCACACGAGCCGCAAATAGAGATCGAACAACTCCTGCTGCACCGAAGGCGTCGAAGTTTTTTTCGATTGCGCCTTTTTCCATTTGGCAACCAGCATGATGAGAGCCAGCAGGCGATGTTCGTGAATTGGCGACTGAATCAGTTCGTAAATCTCGGCTTCGGTTAGCCCGGCGAACTGCTTGGCCACCTCGCGAACATTGGGCACGGTGACGCCGAGAAAGACATCGCCTTCGCCATACTGGCCCGGCCCCGCCTTGAAGAACTTAGGGAAAAACGCCTGCTTCTCGGGGTTAACAAAAGTGGCCAGGGCTGCTTTAGCCCCGGCCACCGTTTGTTCAATCATGTTGAAACTATAGGTCAGAAATAACCACTAGCGCGTCGCCGACCGCCGGTGTGAACTTTGCGGTCTTGGCCGGGTTCAAGGCAACTCCTGACGCTGCATCTCCAGGTGCGTTTGCGAGCAGACGGTAGCCAATCGCCGACTGGCCGTGGGCACGAGCGACCGCAACAAGTTCGGCATACTCAACTTCCTTACCGAGCGGCGCATAGTTCTCGATTGGGCGCACGTTGATTGATGCACCGTCGGCGTCGAACAAGTCGTCGAAGACCGGAGCCAGGGCTGGGTTCTCCGAAACCTGCGCAATCAGCAACGCTGCCAAGTTGTCGCTGACCACTAGGTCGTCGGCTGCGGCGACTCGAGCAAGCTCGGCCTTACGGCTGTCGAGAATTTCGGCAACCAAACGGGTTGGCTCGACGCCGTTTCCATCGGCGGCAAATAGTTGGTTCATCTGCAGCATGGTCAACATAGTCTGCGCATCTGCTTCTGACTCGCTGATCGCGTTGCGATAGCCAAGGATGATGACCTCGTCATACTTCTTTGCCGATGCGGCAGCGATTAGCTCGTCGATGTCGCCCGAGACCGAAGCGTGGGTCACCTTGACGTCACCGAACTTAAGGTCGGTTAGTTCGTCGGCGGCAACATACTTGCTCTGAGCAACGATGTGCACCGAAGAGCCCTTTGGCAAGAACGCAGCAAGCTCAGCAACCACAGAACGACCCATCGAAGACCAGCCGATGACTAGAAGGTGCTCGGCCTTAGCGGCTGCGGCCTTCTTGACGGTGATCTTCTTGGTAGCGATGTCTTCACGAACGCCGGTGTAAACCACCTTGTCGTCATCCTCGGCGATTGCGATGATCTGGGTCTTCGCAGTCAGCTTGGTGCCCTGCTTCGGGTTGATTTGTGCGACACCCTTGTCGTCAACGATTCCGATAACCGAAGCTTCATTGAAGGCCAAGATTGCGTCTGCATAGGTCTTTCCAGCAAGCGCAGGAACGCTGTTGAAATAGATCTCGTCGCCGGCAAAGTCGAGCAGGTCGAGGGTGACCGCGGCTAGGCCAGGCTGACGTGACGCCTGTGCGGTGACGCGTGCAATCACATCGTGTGAGCGAACCGAAATGACTCGGCCTTCGGTTGCGGTCTCGAGTGCTTCAGCGGTGTTCTGGTCGTCAACCTCGGCAATGATGCGGGTGTTTGGGTTCGAGTTGACCGACTTGACTGCTAGAACGGTTGAAACGATGGTCGCGTCGCCGGCCTCGTCTTCATCCAAGATGATGATCGATTTGGCACCAGAAATGTTGGTGCGCTTTAGATCAGCTGGGTTGGTTGGGTCACCGGTTCGGGTGATCACCTTTAGTTTGCCCAAGCCCTCGGCGCGAGATTCGATCTCGTCTTCCATGAACTCGCGGGTCTTTTCGCTGAAGATTACGACCAGCGGCTTGCGCACGTTTTCGTTCGCAATTGCGAGCTCCTTCAAGATAGGGAAGACGCGGTTTGACCATCCAAGGATGAGGGTGTGGCCAGAGTCAATGACCGGGCTCTTACCCTTGCGAAGACGCTCGAAGGTTCTACCGATTGCACCGACGATGAAACCGGTGATGCTGGCAGCCAAGGTGATGGTGATTGCCCACGCGATGATTCCGAGGATGCGGTCGGCCCAGGTTGCCTCGCCGCCCTTGCCAAGCAATCCGGCGAATGAACCCCAGAAGGTTTCAAAGGTCGGCGCAGCCAGCTTGTCTCCTGAGTAAAGGAATGGCACGGCGTAAAGCGCGTACTTGATGAAAACAACCAAGATCGACATGACGACGAGACCGCCGAACATGTATGCGACGAATGCGCCGCTCTTTGCAATCGAGTTGTCGAAGTTGTATCGGAGGCGGGTTAGAAACCCGACCTTCTTTGCGGTTGGGGCGTCTGGTTCGCCCTTTGCACCTTGGCCATATGAGCGGTTGTTTTCAGTCATACGCCACAGTTTAGCGAAATGCCCCCGCCAGTAATGGAACTGACGGAGGCATTCGAATTTGCGAACTTTCTAGTCGAAACTGCCCGGTTCAACAATCAGGGCGACGCCATCCTCGGCAACATCGACCCGAACCAAAGAACCATCATGGATGGTGCCGGCGAGCAGCAGGTTGGCCAACTTATCGTCGATCTGCTGTTGCATGAGTCGGCGAAGTGGGCGAGCGCCATAGATCGGGTCGTAACCCTTGTCGGCGAGCCAAGCTCTGGCCGCCGGGGTGACGGCCAACTGAAGGCGACGCTGCTCGAGACGTTTGGAGAGACGGTCGATGTTAAGTTCAACAATTTGACCAAGCTCGCTGCGGTCGAGTGCAGAGAAGATAACGATGTCGTCGAGGCGGTTTAAGAACTCGGGTTTGAAGTGGCCGCGAACCATGGCCATTACACCCTCAGACTTCTGGGCGTCGGTCAGCTCCGGGTCAATCAAGAACTGCGAGCCGAGGTTCGAGGTCAGAATCAAAATCACATTCTTAAAGTCGACAACTCGACCTTGGCCATCGGTCAATCGACCGTCATCCAAGACCTGAAGCAAAACATCGAAGACCTCAGGGTGTGCTTTCTCAACCTCGTCGAGGAGCACAACCGAGTATGGTCGGCGGCGAACCGCTTCGGTCAGCTGACCACCCTCTTCGTAGCCGATGTATCCCGGAGGAGCACCGAGCAAACGGCTAACCGAGTGCTTCTCGCCATATTCCGACATGTCGATTCGAACCATGGCCTTTTCGTCGTCAAACAAGAACTCGGCCAGGCTCTTCGCCAGCTCGGTCTTTCCGACACCGGTTGGGCCTAGGAACAGGAATGATCCCGTCGGGCGATCTGGGTCGCTGATGCCGGCTTTGGTGCGGCGAACCGCGTCTGAGACAGACTTAACCGCTGCCTTCTGGCCGATAAGGCGACGACCTAGTTCGGATTCGAGGTTGAGCAACTTTTGGCTTTCGCCCGCCAACAGTTTGCCGGTTGGCACACCCGTCCAAGCGCTGACCACAGCGGCGATGTCGTCCTCGCCAACCTGGTCATTAACCATGCGCTCTTCTTTAGCGCCATCGGCGCTCGAAATATTTTCGGCAGCCTCGATTTCGGCAAGTTGCTTCTCGAGGGCAGGAATCTCGCCATAGAGCAGGCGAGACGCACGCTCGAGGTTGGCCTCGCGCTGCGCGCGTTCTGCTTCGATGCGCAAACCATCAAGCTTGGTCTTTAGGTCACCGACCTTGTTGAGTTCGGCACGCTCCCTTGCCCAACGCTCATTCAGCTCCTCGAGCTTCTCGGTCTTAGCGGCCAGGTCTTCGCGAAGCTTATCCAAACGCTCCTTCGAGGCCTGGTCCTTCTCCTTTTTCAGCGCGAGTTCTTCGAGCTTCAGTCGGTCAACTTGACGACGGAGTTCATCGATCTCCACCGGCGCCGAGTCGATCTCCATGCGCAGACGCGAAGCGGCTTCGTCGATCAGGTCGATTGCCTTGTCTGGCAACTGGCGACCGGTGATGTATCGGTTCGAAAGGGTGGCGGCGGCAACCAATGCGCTGTCGGCAATGGCAACCTTGTGGTGCGCTTCGTAGCGCTCCTTTAGTCCGCGCAAAATTGCGATGGTGTCAACCACGGATGGTTCGCCAACGTAAACCTGCTGGAAGCGGCGTTCTAGGGCCGGGTCCTTTTCGATTCGCTCGCGGTATTCATCCAAGGTGGTTGCACCAATCAGGCGAAGTTCGCCTCGGGCAAGCATCGGCTTGAGCATGTTGGCGGCATCCTGGCCATCGCCGGCACCGGCACCGACCAAGGTGTGAAGTTCATCGATGAAGGTGATCACGCCACCCTCGGCCGCATTAATCTCGGCGAGCACTGCCTTGAGGCGTTCTTCGAATTCGCCGCGGAATTTTGCTCCGGCGACCAAGGCGGCCAGGTCTAGAGAAATGAGTCTTTTGCCCTTTAGGCTGTCGGGCACGTCACCGGCGACAATGCGTTGGGCAAGGCCCTCGACCACCGCGGTCTTACCGACACCAGGCTCGCCAATGAGCACAGGGTTGTTTTTGGTTCGGCGGCTAAGCACCTGTGAAACTCGACGGATTTCGGCGTCGCGGCCAATGACCGGGTCGAGCTTGCCAGACTTGGCGATCTCGGTTAGGTCGATGCCATATTTTTCGAGAGCGCTCTTTTGGTCTTCTTGCTGCATGTTCTGGTTGTTCATTTGGTTCTCCTTTCGCGCGGAGTTGCCGCACTACTTATTTGGCGCGCCAAAGCACAACCTGAGTGTGCTTCGACGGGCGTTGGCCGCGAGTGAGACTCTCGACCCCTTGATCACCGGCTGCGAACACGCGGTTGCCCGGGCGGTTCATCAGCTCGTTGGCCAAGGCCTGTTCCAAATCGCGAACCCTTTTTGAGAGTTCGGCGTTTTGGTTTTCAAGTTCAAGGATGCGCCGGATGCCTTCGAGGCTCACACCTTCGGCCGACAACTTGGCGATTTCGCGAAGCTGAGCGACATTGCGCATCGTGTATCGGCGGCTCGAACCAGAGGTTCGGCTCGGAATCACCAGCCCCATGCGGTCATACTGGCGAAGGGTTTGCGGGTGCATCACGGCGAGCTCAGCCGCAACCGAAATCACGAAGAGCGGAGTGTTCTCGTCGAACTGTTCCATCTCATGCCTCCCTTTCGCAAACGATTAAAGAAGTCCGGCCTTTAGCAATAGGTCGGCGCGTGGGTCTTCATCCGGAAGAAAGCCGTCGAACTCTTCGAGAGCCTTCTTGGCCTTGTCGCTAACGTGGCTCGGCACGGCGATTTCAACGGTTGCCAGCAGGTCGCCCTCGGCCTTGGCTGTGACAACACCGCGACCCTTAACTCGAAGAACTCGGCCATTCGGGGTGCCCGGGGCAACCTTTAGCTTGACCGGTTCGCCACCGAGAGTTGGCACCTGAATGGTTGCACCAAGCACCGCCTCGGTGAAGGTGACCGGAACCACAACACGGATGTTGTTGCCGTCGCGAGTGAAGACCGGGTGAGACTTGACAGTCACGGTGATGATTAGGTCACCAGCCGGGCCACCATTCGGTGAAGGGTTTCCCTTGCCGGCAATCTTGATCTTCTGACCGTCGGTTACGCCGGCCGGAATCTTAATCGTGGTCGGTTCGGCTCCGGCACGAAGTGACAACTTGATGGTTGTGCCCTTCACGCCGTCGATGAAGTCGAGGGTCTGAGTGGTGGTTAGGTCTTGGCCTCGCTGCGGACCGCGTGGGCCGCCAAAGCCGCCTCCACCGCCACCAAAGAGGTTCGCGAAGACATCTTCGAAGCCTGCGCCACCGAAGTTGCCGCCCTGGAATCCTCCAGGGAAGCCGCCTCCGGCACCGCCGCCAAAACCGGCACGGGCTCCTGGGCCCATTGCGCGCATCTGGTCATACTCGGCTCGCTGGTCTTTGTCAGACAGCACCGAATAGGCCTCAGAGATTTCCTTGAAGCGAGCCTCGGCCTTTGCATCACCAGGGTTTGTGTCCGGGTGAAACTGGCGTGAGAGCTTGCGATAGGTCTTCTTCAGCTCTGCCTCAGACACGCCCTTAGTTACGCCGAGGATCTTATAAAAATCCTTGTCGAACCAGTCTTGACTTGCCATCTTTAGCGAACCTCTTTGTTGGTGTGGGGTTTAAGCGATTAAATTTTTTTATTCAGGGATGTGTACTGCAACCATTGCTGGTCGAAGTAGACGGTCGCCGAGCATGAAGCCCGGTTCGACAACGTCAGCGATGACGTTCTCGGTGACCTCAGCCGAAGGAGTCTGAACCAGGGCGTTGTGGATCTCTGGGTCGAACTTGTCGCCCTTCTCACCAAACGCCTTTAGGCCAAACTTATCTCCTGCATTGCGAAGCTTGCCGACCACTGCGGCAAACGGAGAGCCTTCAAGGTCTCCGTGTGCCTCAGCGCGAGATAGGTCGTCTAGAGCCGGAAGAATCGCACGAAGAACCTCTGCGATGGCTGAGTTGCGAGCTACATCGCGGTCGCGTTCAACGCGAGTCTTGTAGTTCACAAACTCGGCCTGCAGGCGCTGCAAGTCGGCAAGCAGTTCGGCTTCCTTACTCTGCGGACCCAAGTCCTCAACAAGATCTGCTAGTTCGCGGTCAACCTCGTCAGGCTCTGCGGCAGCGGAGTCCTCGGAGAGAGATTGCGAAGCATCGTGAATCTCCGAGGATTCCTCTGAGCTGAAGCCTGCCCCGTTTGAATCGCTCATTACTTTGCGTCCTTGTCGGTTTCGTCTTCGTCGACAACCTCGGCGTCAACGACATCCTCGGCCGAAGCCTCGGCTGCTGCTTCTTCGCCTTCGGCTGGCTGCGCTGCATAGATTGCCTCGCCTAGCTTCTGCTGTGAAACAACTAGGGCGTCGAATGCGGTCTTCACTGCTTCGATGTCTTCTCCGGCGAGCGCGGTCTTCAAAGCGTCGACGTCTGCCTGAACTGCGGTCTTTACGTCCTCAGGTAGCTTCTCGTCGTTCTCCTTGATTAGCTTCTCGGTCGAGTAGACGATCTGCTCAGCTGAGTTGCGGGTGTCGGCTTCTTCGCGACGCTTCTTGTCTTCGGCAGCGTGCTCTTCGCCTTCGCGAACCATGCGCTCGATGTCTTCCTTTGAAAGTGATGAGCCGCCGGTGATGGTGACTGATGCTTCCTTGCCGGTGCCCTTGTCCTTTGCAGAAACGTGGACGATGCCGTTGGCGTCGATGTCGAAGGTTACCTCGATCTGTGGCACGCCGCGAGGTGCTGGGGCGATGCCGGCTAGGTCGAAGTTTCCGAGTGACTTGTTGTCACGAACGAACTCGCGCTCACCCTGGTAAACCTGGATCGAAACCGAAGGCTGGTTGTCATCAGCGGTGGTGAAGGTCTCTGACCGCTTGGTTGGGATTGCGGTGTTGCGCTCGATCAGCTTGGTCATGATGCCACCCTTGGTTTCGATGCCGAGAGAAAGTGGAGTCACGTCGATTAGCAGAACGTCCTTGCGCTCACCCTTTAGAACACCAGCCTGTAGCGATGCACCAACTGCGACGACCTCATCCGGGTTTACACCCTTGTTTGGCTCGCGACCACCGGTCAGGCTCTTTACAAGCTCAGACACTGCAGGCATACGGGTTGAACCACCGACGAGAACAACGTGAGCAATGTCGCCAACCTTTACGCCGGCTTCCTTGATTACGTCGTTGAACGGCTTCTTGGTGCGCTCGAGTAGGTCAGCGGTTAGCTGCTCGAACTGTGCGCGGGTCAGGGTCTCGTCTAGGTTTGCTGGGCCGTTCTCGGTTAGAGATAGGTAAGGCAACTGGATGTTCGCAGTCATTGACTGTGAAAGCTCCTTCTTTGCCTGCTCGGCTGCTTCCTTTAGACGCTGAAGAGCAATCTTGTCCTTCGAGACGTCAACGCCCGAGGTCTCCTTGAACTTCTTGACTAGGTGGTCAACTACACGCTGGTCCCAGTCGTCTCCACCGAGGCGGTTGTCACCAGAGGTTGAACGAACTTGGATGGTTGAGAAGCCCTCATCCTTGCCCACCTCTAGAAGTGAGACGTCGAAGGTTCCGCCACCAAGGTCGAATACGAGAATTAGCTCGTCTTCCTTGCCCTTGTCCAGGCCGTAAGCCAGTGCGGCAGCGGTTGGCTCGTTGATGATGCGAAGCACGTTTAGGCCCGCGATCTCACCGGCATCCTTGGTTGCCTGACGCTCGGCGTCGTTGAAGTATGCAGGAACGGTAATAACTGCGTCGGTGACAGCCTCGCCTAGGTAGGTCTCTGCATCACGCTTTAGCTTCGCGAGGATGCGAGCCGAGATCTCCTGTGGGGTGTACTTCTTGTCATCGACTGCGAAAGTCCAGTCGGTTCCCATGTGGCGTTTGACCGATGCGATGGTGCGGTCAACGTTGGTGACTGCCTGACGCTTTGCGGTCTCGCCTACGAGAATTTCGCCATCCTTGGTGAAAGCCACGATGGATGGGGTGGTGCGGAAGCCCTCTGCGTTAGCGATGACGGTTGGCTCGCCACCTTCTAGAACAGAAACTGCGCTGTTGGTGGTTCCAAGGTCGATGCCTACTGCACGTGCCATTATGTGTATCTCCTCTTGGGCCTTGTGAGCCCGCCTGTTTATTACCTAGTCGCTCGAACTTGAGCGATGTTGACTCAAGTTTCGCACCGGCGTTTGATCTTGTCAAGCAAGTTGAGTCCACTCGACTCAACTTTGAGGAAACTCTCAGACTTCATCTTTTTAACACCGATAAACAACGCCGAATCGCTAGAGTTTCGATATGACTTCCAATGGCGCAAGCACCAAGAAACGTGGCACTTTTTCATGGGCACTCTGGGACTGGGCGGAGCAGCCTTTCCCGACCATCATGCAGACCTTCATCTTCCCGGTCTACTTGGCTGGTGCAGTTGCCACCGCTGGCGATAACGCCGACACCAAGCTCGGTTGGGCAACCACGATTGCCGGCATCCTGCTTGCCCTGATCGCACCGGTCCTAGGCCGCCGCTCCGACGAGAGTGGCAAGCGCAAGTTCTGGCTAATGGTCAACACCTACGTTTTGGTCGCCATAATGGTCGCCAGCTTCTTCATTGAACCGAAACCCGAATACTTCGTGATGGGCCTAGTCCTTTACGGCCTGGGGTCAGTGGTTCAAGAGTCTGCCTTCATCAACTACTACGCGATGCTCAAGTCGGTCACCACCGAGAAGAACATCGGTCGCGTTTCAGGCTATGCCTGGGCGCTCGGTTACGCCGGCGGAATCATCCTGCTTTGTGTTTCACTGTTCGGCTTCATCTTGCCTGAGACCGTGTTTGGCCAGCCGAGCGAAAACGGCATGTCGGTTCGCATCGTGTTCCTATTCGCTGCAGCCTGGACCTTGGTCTTCTCGATTCCGATGCTGATCAATGTGCCCGAGATTGCTGCCAAGGATGGCGGCCGCGGCCGCGAGACCATCGTGCAGTCATACAAGGCGCTTTGGGGTCAGCTGAAGAGCCTTCGAGCTCAGGCTCCCGAGACCTTCAAGTTCCTAATCTCTTCTGCCATCTACCGTGACGGTCTCGCCGGTGTCTTCACCTTCGGTGCGGTGCTAGGGGCATCGGCATTCGGTTTCAGTCAGACCCAAATCATCCTCTTCGGCATCGCGGCCAACATCGTCGCCGGAATCGGTGCAGCCATCGGTGGTCGCCTGGACGACGTCATCGGCAGCCGCAGCGTCATCATCGGCTCGCTCGTCGGTCTGATCATCGCCGGCAGCGGTGTCTTCATCTTTGCCGGTCAGGGCGTCATCACCTACTGGATTGGCGGCTTGCTGCTTTGCCTATTCGTCGGTCCAGCGCAGGCTTCGAGCAGAACCTTCGTATCGCGCTTCACCCCGCACGGCCGCGAGGGCGAGGTATTCGGTCTCTACCAAACCACTGGCCGCGCGGTTTCGTTCTTGTCTGGCAGCTTCTGGGCGATTTCGATCACAATCGGTCAGTCGGTCACGGGCGCTCAGAACGCAACCATCTATGGCGTGCTTGGTCTGATGGTGATTTTGATCGTCGGCCTATTGTTGCTACTTCGCGTTCACCCGCGCCCACAGGTGCTCGAAGCTAAGTAAGGCATCTGTCTTCTCTAGACTTTAAGAATGCTTGATTTCAGCCAGTTGCTGCCGTTTAGCCTGGCCTCAATGATCATCATTCTTTCGCCGGGCGCCGACTCGTTCGTGCTGCTGCGAATTGCGCACTCGCGAGGAGTCAAGGCTGGCATGTCAGCGCTGTGGGGTATCAACCTTGGCAACACCACCCAGGCGTTGCTAATGATTTCGGGCATCGGTCTGATTGTGTCCAAGATTGACGCGGCAATTTTCGTCTTGAAGATTCTTGGCGGCCTATACATGGCCTACTTGGCGGTGATGGCAACTCGTGCGGCGCTCAAGTCGGCCACCCCGGCGGCAACCCCTAGCGCCGAAGGCGCTCGAGTTAAACGTGGTTCGCCGTTTATGCAGGGTCTAATCAGCAACGTCACAAACCCTAAGCCGCTGCTTTTCTACTTGGCTTTCTTCCCGCTTTTCATCGGCTCGGCAGGCAACGTTCCGCTGCAGCTGACGATGCTCTCATCGATTTTCATCGGCATGGCCTTGATCTGGCAGACCGTTATTGTCTATGGTGCCGTGAAGTTGAGCGAGACCATGAAGTCGGCAAAATTCAACCGCGTCATGGATGTCGTGTGCGCCATCGCCTTCGCGGCGATCTCAGGCTTTATTTTTGCTGAGCTTTAGCTCTTCTTGTCTGCCTTAAAGCGGCGGAACATAAAGAACATTGCGCCACCAACAACTACCGCCCCGATCGCAACAGACCAACCGATGGTTGCAGAGTTGTCAGCAGGTTGTTCTTCGACCGGCGCTCCATACAGGGTTGCCTCAGGGGCTTCTGAAATAGCCATCGGGGTTGCCTCGCCAGAGCGAGCCATCGCGTTGACGTCGAACTCGAGCACACCCTCGATTGGGTGGCCGTCTTCAGACACCACACGGTAGGTGACCTTATAGGTGTCGTCGGCGAGGGCTGGCTTGAGTGAGACGGTAAGAACTTCGCCGGTGACCTGATAGTCGGCATTGTCCACTCGCTCGTTTGCGCTGTTTACAACCTCGATCTGGTTAGACGCAGTTTCGCCCTCAACCTGAATTAGCTTGTCGCTGAAAGTTAGCGAAACGAATTCGGGTGCAGCACCGATAACCGAGTTTGCCTCCGGGTTAGAGCTGACCAACTCAGCGTGGGCAAACGCCGCCTGAGCAGGAATGACTCCGGCAATAGCAATCGTGAATGCAGCGATGATCTTGGCAAACTTGTTCATCTCGACCTTTCAAGTGGTTCGACAGTTTGTAGAATGATTCTATGACTAAGCGCGGACGCCAACAAGGTGAACTAGAACAGCTCATCCTAGATTCCCTCTGGGATGCCTCCGGCGCGCTCTCTTCACAGCAACTGCTTGAGCTAATCAGCCCTGATGGTGACCTCGCGTTGACCACGGTTCTAACCGTTCTCTCTCGACTCACTGACAAGGGTTTGGTGACCCGAGAGCCCGGCGCAGGGCGTTCCCTACTGTTCAGCGCGGCCCAGACCCGCGAACAGCATGCGGCAGACGCGATGTTGAAGATGGTTTCGGGCGCCGGCAACCCAGCGCTGGCATTTAGCCACTTTGCTTCGGGGCTCAGCGAGGGCGACTTGGCCGCGCTTCGAAAGACCCTCGACCGCTAACCTGTAAGGGTGTCTCCACTCATCATCCCCATCGCACTCGAATGGGTAATTCTGGTGACCACTGCCGCACCCTTGATCTTCGTCGGCCGCTTCTCCAAAACTCCTCGCCTCGGTCTCGTTCTTTGGTTCTGCGCATTTCTCTCGAGCGGGCTAGCAACGCTTCTGGCGCTCGGCGTGGCCGTCTCATCCATCTTTGATACCTATCAAAAGCTGACTTCTGCACCCCTCGGCTCATCGGGTTGGCTATTGACTTTGGCGATCAGTTTCGCGCCCTGGTTGGTGTTGGCAATTTCAGGAATCGCTCTGGCCCTAGTCAACCAGCGGATTGAACCAATCCTGTCTAACGCGAGAACCCTCGGCCCGATGCTCGATGCATCCCTGCAACCTTTGATGACCTTCCACGGACACAAGGTGGCTCGCATTGAACTGCCGATCATGGTTGCTGCGGTTTCGAGGGGGCGCATTTTGGTTTCGTCTAACGCCCTAAACGCACTGACCGAGGCTGAGCTGGATGCGGTGCTTTGGCACGAAATCGGTCACCTGCTTGGCCGACACAACCAACTGAAACAGCTGGCTGGCTTCGTACGAACGCTTTCTCCTTGGATGGTTGCCTCACAAGCCCTCGTGAATGAAGTGCATCGCCTGGCAGAATTCGACGCCGATCGT
>JBEDKF010000034.1:0-4722 GCA_041172305.1 Actinomycetota bacterium
AAAAATTCAGGAGTGCATTTTGGCCCTTATCGTGCAAAAGTTTGGCGGATCATCTGTTGGAGATGCCGACAAGATTAAGCACGTCGCGCGCCGAGTGATTGAAACTCAGAAAGCCGGCAACCAGGTTGTTGTCGTTGTTTCGGCAATGGGAGACACCACCGACGAGCTGCTAGATCTAGCCAACTCGGTAGCCGAAGACCCATACCAGAGCCCACGCGAGCTCGACATGCTTCTCACTTCTGGTGAGCGAATCTCAATGTCTCTTTTGGCCATCGCCATCAACGCACTAGGTGCGAAATCACAATCTTTCACCGGTTCGCAGGCGGGCATCGTCACCGACAGCGTGCACGGAAACGCTCGTATCGCCGAGGTGACACCTGAACGCATTCGTGAATCGGTTGAAGCCGGCAACATTGCCATCGTTGCAGGCTTCCAGGGTTTCAACCGTGAAACCAAAGACATCACCACCCTCGGTCGCGGAGGTTCAGACACCACTGCGGTGGCGTTGGCGGCTGGCCTAGGGGCAGACCTTTGCGAGATTTATTCAGACGTAGACGGCGTCTACACCTCAGACCCTCGCATGATCAAGGGTGCCCGCAAGCTAGACGCAATCGACGTTGAGTCGATGTTGGAGCTGGCAGCTGCAGGCGCAAAGATTTTGCACATCCGTGCCGTTGAATTCGCTCGTCGTCACAACGTTGACCTTCGAGTTCGTTCAACATTCAGCACCGACCCAGGAACCATCGTTTATTCAGGAAAAGCAGGAGCAGGCATGGAAGAGTCAGTCGTTTCAGGAGTCGCAGTCGACAAGGGCCAGACCAAGATTATGGTCATCGGTATTCCAGACGTTCCTGGCAAGGCCGCTGACCTCTTCACAATCGTTGCCGACGCCGGTGCAAACATCGACATGATCGTTCAGAACACACCAACTGGTTCAGACGTGGTCGACGCAGTTAGCGACATCGGTTTCACGCTTCCTAAGTCAGACGTAAAGAAGGTTGTTTCGGCTCTCGAAGCGAACCAGGCGAGCCTTGGCTTCCGAGTCGTTGAAGTTGATGAAGAAATCGGCAAGCTTTCGGTTGTCGGTGCCGGCATGCGCACCCACTCGGGCGTCTCGGCGACTTTGTTCTCGGCGCTTGCCAAGGCAGGCATCAACATCGAGATGATTTCGACCTCTGAGATTCGTATTTCGGTCATTACCAGCGACGACCAGGTAGAAGCAGCTGCTCGCGCGGTTCACACAGCTTTCGGTCTTGACAGCGAAATCGAAGCCGTCGTCTACGCCGGCACCGGCCGCTAAAAACCGCTAACCCACTAGCGCAGCAATCGCCCAATCTTTCATACTTAAACCACTTCTCAGCAGGAGGCATCAAATGGCAAAGCCAAATCTCGCACTCGTAGGCGCAACCGGAGCCGTCGGCACCGTAATGATCGGCATCATCAACAGCCGTGAGAACATTTGGGGCGAGATTCGCCTAATCGCAAGCCCTCGTTCAGCAGGCAAGAAGATCACCGTGCACGGAGAAGAGCTAACCGTTGTTGCACTTTCTCCAGAGGCATTCGATGGCATCGACATCGCGATGTTCGACGTGCCTGACGAGGTGTCAGAGGTTTGGGCCCCAATCGCTGCCGAGCGCGGCGCGGTTGCCGTCGACAACTCAGGCGCATTCCGCATGGATGCAGACGTTCCACTAGTTGTTCCTGAGGTTAACCCGGAGCAGGCAAAGAACCGACCTCGCGGCATCATCTCGAACCCAAACTGCACCACCCTGACCATGATGGCCGCGATGGGCGCACTGCACGACAAGTGGACTCTCAAGGAGCTCGTCGTCTCTAGCTACCAGGCTGTTTCGGGCGCTGGCGCAGCCGGAATCGATGAGCTTGCGGCCGAGCTGGCCGTAGTCGGCAAGGATGCCTCACTTGGTCTCAACACCGAGGATGTCCGTGGCGCACTTGCCGCAGCTGGCAATGACCTTTCAAATTCTCCGTGGGCTCACCCAATCGCTTTGAATGTGATTCCTTTCGCTGGGTCACTAAAGGCTGGCGGCCACTCATCAGAGGAGCTAAAGGTTCGCGACGAGTCGCGCAAGATTCTCGGCATCTCAGACCTAAAGGTGGCTGCGAGCTGCGTTCGTGTTCCGGTTCAGGTTGCACACTCACTAACCGTTCACGCGACTTTTGCTAACCCACTAACCCCTGATGAAGTCCGCGAAGTTCTCTCAGCTCAGCCAACCATCAAGGTTGTCGACGAGCCAGAGAAGAACCTTTACCCAACCCCTGCGATGGTTGTTGGTCAGGACCCAACTTTCGTTGGTCGCATTCGTCAGTCGCTCGACTTCCCGAACAGCATCGAGATGTTTGTAGTTGGCGACAACCTTCGCAAGGGTGCAGCTTTGAACACTTATGAAATCGCCGAGCTCGTCGCTCGCGAATTCTAAAACTTCTTAGAAGTTCTTCGAGTGTCTAGGGGCAACCCGCCTTTCAGTCAAGGTAACCTTGCCAATATGTCGAGATTAGCTGCTGTTGCATTAGCAATCACCCTCGCCATCGGCTTGGGGGGCTGCGCGACTTCATCCGATGGCGCAAGTTCACCTGACCAAAGTCAGAGCATCCCGACACCTGATGCAGCGTTAATTCCAGAAGCACCTGCAGAGACTATTACCGCGGTTGATGCCGCAGCTTTCGATGACGGCTTTGGCTCTTATGTGTTCCGAGTTGGCGATGGGCCAAGCTGGTGCACGATCACCACAGACATCGACCAAGTTATTTGTGAGCAGAATGAGGCAGCCGCTTCATACTTGCCGATTCCAGCCCCAGCAGACTGCGACGGCAGCTATGGCTACCAGATCCGACTCTTCGGCTCAAAGCCTGAGATTGGCGATGTAGCCGGCTTCCTATGCTCGACCGGGCAGTGGCAGGACCCTGCCGGAGCCCAGGTGTTGGCCAACGGAACCAAGATTACGGCCGGCGTATTCACCTGCTACGTAAAGGACACTGCCGCTCGTTGCCAGAATGAAAATGGCCAGTACATTGCTCTTGGCCCAAAGGTTTGGGCAATCCACAACTAATCGCTTGATGCGAATTAGCTCTTCGGCAACAGGGTCAACAGTCTGACTTCTGGGCGACAGGCAAATCTAACCGGCGCATAGATTGAGTGCCCGAGACCCGCAGTCACATTCAAAATCATGGTCTTGCCGGCGACGCTCCAACTACTAAGGCCCTTGGCGTTTTTGCGCGGAAGATCGCAGTTGGTAACCAGCGCACCGAAGCCTGGAACACATACTTGCCCGCCGTGGGTATGACCCGCAAACATCAAGTCGACTCCGGCTTCAGCCATTGAATCAATAACTCGCAGGTATGGCGCGTGGCTAACGCCGATTACGAGATCAGAGCCGCTCGCGAGTGTTTGCGGGTCTGGCACCGTGCTCAAGTCATCTAGCCCATCGTGAGCGTCGTCCACGCCGATGAAGTTGATGCTCACGCCGTTGATTACTGCTCGGCCTTGGCGGTTGTTCAAATCCAACCACCCGGATGACGTGAAGCCTCCGACGAGTCTCGCGGTTTCGAGAGGCTTGCCTTCGCTGCGTTCCGAAGGTTTGGCCAAATATGCCAGCGGGTTTCTCGCGACCGGTGCGTAATAGTCGTTCGAGCCGTTCACGAAAACCCCGGTGCGCTCGAGTAGTGGCCTCAGCGCAGTTAGTGTCGGCCCAATCGCCGCAGTGTGGCCAAGGTTATCGCCGGTGTTCACGACTAGGTCGGGGGAGAGCTCCCCGAGTTTCGAAATCCATGCCAGTTTGCGTTTTTGCCAAGGTGCGATGTGAAGATCGCCGATGTGCAAGACTCTGATGGGTTGGCTGCCTGTCGGAAGAATTCGCAGGCTCTCGCGACGAATGACAAAAAGATGTCTTTCGACGCAGATTCCCCAAACTGCGGCTAGCAAACCGAGAATGGCGAGTCCGACGAGAAACCAAACCCAGGTCATGAACTTAACCTACGGGCCGGTGCTGATGATTAGCAGAATTGCGCCAGTCGCAGCGGCCGGTGTTCCGGCAGCAGGATCGGTTCCGACGACCATGCCCTTAGGAACAGTCGGTGACTTGACGAAGAACTGAGTCTGCGATGGTTGAGGTTCGCTCACGGCAGCGAATCCAGCCTGTAGCAGGGTTGATTTCGCATTCAAGACACTTAGACCCGCAACGTTAGGCACGGTAGCGCCACCGCCCTTGCTGACATAGATTTTCACCTGCGAACCAGATGGCACGGCAACGCCTGCAGCTGGTCGAGTGTAAGCAACGGTTCCGGCGGGCTGCGGAGAGGCAATCTGCTTCACCACAATTTCGCCACTGAGCATGTTGGTCTTGATGACTTCATTTGCCGCATCCGGGGTCTGGCCGGTTACGTCAGGAATCTTGATGTAGGCGCCGTTGAGCACAGAGTCGGGTGCGACATCGAGCGGGCCTGGTGGGTAAAGCTTGTTTGCTGTCTGCATGATGGTTCGCCAGATGTCGTGACGAACTGTGTTTCCAGCCTTTTTGTTGAGCTTGATGCCCGAGAGCGACTTCGAACCCGAAACGTTTCCAACCCAGGTTGCGGTGCCAACAGTTGATGAGAATCCGGTCATCCAGGTGTGAACACCGGAGTCTGTGGTTCCGGTCTTTCCGGCCAGTGCGACGCCATCTCCGGTGCTAGATGCTCCACCGGTTCCGCCGCTGATCACCGCGC
>JBEDKF010000035.1:0-3473 GCA_041172305.1 Actinomycetota bacterium
TGCCCTCAAAGTAGACTGTCTCTATGAAGGTTTTGGCGGCAATGTCTGGTGGAGTTGACTCCGCTGTTGCCGCTGCGCGTGCCGTCGAGGCGGGCCATGAAGTGGTCGGTGTTCACCTGGCTCTTTCGCGTATGCCAGGCACCTTGAGAACCGGGTCAAGGGGTTGCTGCACCATCGAAGATTCGATGGACGCCCAGCGAGCCGCGAGTGTGCTTGGAATCCCTTATTACGTCTGGGACTTCTCGGAGCGATTCAAAGAAGAAGTGGTCGACGAGTTCATTGCCGAGTACGAAGCCGGTCGCACGCCAAACCCGTGCATGCGATGTAACGAACGCATCAAATTCGCCGCACTTCTCGAAAAGGCTCTTGCTCTTGGATTCGATGCGGTTTGCACCGGGCATTACGCCACGCTGCTCACCGACGATGAGGGCAATCTTGAATTGCACCGTTCCAACGCCTTGGCCAAGGATCAGTCATACGTGCTCGGTGTTCTAAACGAAGAGCAACTCAAGCACTCAATGTTTCCGCTGGGAGCGACTGCGTCCAAGGACTTGATTCGTGTCGAGGCGGAGGCGCGTGGGCTCTCTGTGGCGAATAAGCCAGACAGTTACGACATCTGCTTCATTCCAGAAGGTGACACACAAGACTGGATCGCCGACAAGCTCGGCAACCAGACCGGAGAAATCATCGATCGAGCTGGAAATGTGCTCGGTTCACACGAGGGCTCTCACGGTTTCACCGTGGGCCAGCGCAAGGGGCTGTCTATTGGCCGCCCAGCGCCAGATGGCCGCCCTCGGTATGTTCTTGAGATTCGACCAAAGACCAACACGGTAGTTGTCGGCCCTCAGGCCGCTTTGGCAATTTCTGAGATGGCTGGTTCTCGCTATACCTGGTGCGGAAAACCGCCAAAAAACACGGATGACTGGACAGACATCCTGGTTCAGGTGCGCGCTCACGGCGATGCAATCCCAGCTGAGTTCGCCTTGGTGGGCGGTGAAATGGTTATTCGTGTGAAGGAGCCGTTGCTGGGAGTTGCGCCTGGGCAGACTGCCGTGCTTTACCTCGGCACCCGAGTGCTAGGCCAAACCACCATTGACCGCACCGTGAGTGCGGTGCCAGTCGAGGCTGAATCGAGCATTGCCTGATGGATCTGCTCCAGCAAGCGGCAGCAAACCGCATCCAAGAACTAGTTGACGAGATCAACAAGCACCGACGCGCCTATTACGAGGGCAACACCGTGTTGATTGCCGACGCCGAATATGACGCCCTCATGCACGAACTCGAGTTGCTCGAAGCACAGCACCCTGAGTTGATTACGGGGGATAGCCCAACCCAGACCGTCGGCGGTTCGGCTAACCAGACATTTGCTCCGGTTGAGCATCTCGACCGGATGATGAGCCTAGACAACGTTTTCAGTCATGACGAAATGCGTGCCTGGGTTGCCAAGGCTGGCGTTGGCCCATTCCTTTGCGAGCTCAAAATTGATGGCCTGGCAATCAACCTCCGCTACGAGAATGGCGCACTGGTTTCTGCGGCTACCCGCGGCGATGGTGTGGTCGGTGAAGATGTCACTCAGAACGTGTTGACCATCAAATCGATTCCGCGCAAACTCGCAGGTTCGGGCCATCCGGCGGTAGTTGAGGTTCGCGGTGAGATCTTCTTCGGTGTCGATGACTTTGCCAAGCTAAATGCAGGGCTAGTTGCTGAAGGAAAGGCACCTTTTGCCAACCCGCGAAACTCGGCCAGCGGATCGCTTCGACAAAAAGATGCCAAGGTCACCGCGAGTCGCCCGCTAAGAATGTTGGTCCACGGCATTGGCGCCTGGGCAAACCCAACTGCAAACGGTGTGCCGATTACGACGCAGTCGGGAATGTATGAATTGCTTGCCAGCTGGGGTCTGCCAACTTCCGAGCGATTCTCCGTGGTCGCGACCGACGACGATGTCTTGGCCTATATCGATAACTTCGAGAAGAATCGTCACAACCTCGAACACGAAATCGACGGTGTCGTAGTCAAAGTTGACTCACTGCCCGAACAAGCCGAGCTTGGTTTCACCAGCCGCGCACCTCGCTGGGCCATCGCCTATAAGTACGCGCCTGAGCAGGTAAACACCAAACTGGTTGACATCCGCATCGGCATCGGCCGAACCGGCCGAGCAACTCCTTATGCGGTCGTCGAGCCGGTCAAGGTCGCTGGTTCGGTTGTCGAGTTCGCAACCCTGCACAACCAGGATGTTGTCAAGTCCAAGGGTGTCCTGATTGGCGACACCATCGTGCTTCGCAAAGCCGGTGACGTCATTCCAGAGATTTTGGGCCCAGTCATCGAGCTTCGAGACGGTTCCGAGCGAGCGTTCGTAATGCCTAGTGAATGCCCTTCTTGCGGGGCGGCTTTAGCGCCTTCAAGCGAGGGCGACGTCGACTTGCGCTGCCAGAATGCGAAGAGTTGCCCTGCGCAACTGCGTGAGCGCGTTGCTTATCTCGGTTCTCGCGGTGTGCTGGACATCGAAGCACTTGGTTATGTTGCAGCGGTTGCGCTGACCCAGCCGTTGGCTCCACAGGCTGCACCGCTGAATTCAGAGGCCGACCTGTTCGATCTCACTCTTGATGACCTGTTGCCAATCCAGTCCCAGGTGCTTGACCCTGACACCGGATTGCCGAAGCTCGACGCCTCGGGGGAGCCGAAGGTAGTCGATTTCTTCCGCAAGAAAGATGGCTCACCAGCTGAAGTTGCTCTAAAACTCCTGCGCAATCTCGAAGAAGCTAAAACTAAGCCGCTTTGGCGAATCTTGGTGGCTCTCTCCATCCGACACGTTGGCCCGGTGGCTGCCCGTTCACTGGCAGCCCACTTCGGCTCGCTGGATCGAATTTTTGCCGCTTCAGAGGCCGAACTGGCCGAGGTTGACGGTGTCGGTGCCATCCTGGCTCAGTCGCTGCTCGAGTGGATTAAGGTCGATTGGCACCGCGAAATCGTCGAACGTTGGCGGGCGGCCGGAGTTCAACTCGAAACCCCAGGCCACGAAGGCCCCGGCTCTGGCTCGGCCCAAGGCGGAAAGTTTGCCGGCCTCAGCATTGTTGCTACCGGATCTCTCAAACAGTTCACTCGTGAACAAATCGAAGAGGCAATCATCAGCAACGGCGGCAAGGCGGCGTCATCGGTTTCTAAGAAGACTGCATTCGTCATTGCCGGCGAAAATGCCGGTTCTAAACTTGCCAAAGCAGAAGAGCTTGACATAGAGGTTATCGACGAAGAAGAATTTCAGCGCCGACTAAACTCTTAGGTATACAACTCCCGCTTTTGAGAGAGATTCATGTCTGAAATCACCCCTGACCTAGTGCGTCACTTGGCCGGCCTAAGCCGCATCCTTGTGACCGACGAAGAGGTCGAACGTTTTACCGAACAGCTATCGCTGATTGTCGACTCGGTTGCAAAGGTCAACGAGGCGCTTGCCGGCGTCGACGTGCCTGCGACCAGCC
>JBEDKF010000036.1:0-12053 GCA_041172305.1 Actinomycetota bacterium
CCGAGCGTGACAAGACGCTTACCGTCGGCAATCAGTTCATCCACGCCTGCCTCGATTTGATCGACTGCCTGCTCGATATTGAACGGATTGACGGCGATGTCTCCGGCGTCGACAACCTGAGCGAGAGCGAACGGACTGGCATCCTGGGCTGGGTTGTAAGGACGCAGCAAACGAGATGATTCACGGATGTGTGAAGGGCCGAATCTAGCGCCGGGGCGATAGCTGGTGCCGGCATCAAATGGAATGCCTACGACTGCAATGTCAGCCTTTTCGACTTCATCAATCCTCGGCAAGCGAGCAAAGGTTGCCATCCCGGCGAACCGAGGGACAACCGTTGCATCCACTTGACCAATCTTGTTGCCCGAATTAGTGCGGGGCACTTGGTTGGTCATTTAACTCCTACTTAACTTCTGGGATGGTGCCCTTAGCGGTGCGGCCAATGCGAGGACCCTTAGGGCCGTATGCGTAGTCAGGCTCTGGCCAAATAAGCAGAGCGCCGATGTAGAGAACAGCCGCCGAGACGATTGAGACAACGAGGCTCAAGTCGACTCCACCGGCAACGCCGCTCCAGACGCCGACAATAACCGGTGGGTAGTAACCGAACTGCAGACCTAGCAGCGCTGAGATGATCCATGCTGCCATTGCACGCCAGTTGATGCCGTTAGAGAACCAGTAACGCCCTCCGGTCATGCCCTTGTTGAAGACCTGCAGGTCGGCCGGGCTGTACCATCCGCGACGGTTCCAGAAGCCGATGGCCATGATGATCATCCATGGGGTGGTGGTCACAACGATTGCTCCGACGAAGCCGTTCACAGCGCCGAGCAGGTCGGTGAATAGGCGACCAACCACAATGAAGATGAAAGCGACCGAGCCGATGGCAATGGTTGCCTGAACGCGAGTGAACTTAGGGAACACGGATGAGAAGTCCAGACCGGTTCCATAAAGTGAGGTGGTTCCAGTCGAAAGACCGCCGACGAAGGCCACGATGATGATCATGTAGGCATACCAGCTTGGAGCAGCACCAATTAGACCCACAACGTAGTCGCCACCGGTGACCAAGGTCATGGTTGCAACACCGAAGATGAATGGAATCAGCGTCATTGCCTGACCCGCAAGAGTTGCCAGCATCAGCTTGCCGTTTGAGGTGCCGTTAGGAATGTAGCGAGACCAGTCTCCCAAGAATGCACCAAACGAGATTGGGTTCGACATTGCAATCAGTGCCGACAGAATGAAGGTTGGCCAGAAGCCGCCAAGAGCTAGTTCGGTCGGTGCACCCGCGAAGTTAGGGTCGAAAGAACCTGAGAAAGCGAAGATGGCAAGCAGCATCAAGACGGTGTTGAGCCAGACCGCGATTCGGTTGACGAACAGCATGAACTGATAACCGTAAACCACGACTACGACCACGATTAGGCCTATTAGCGCGTAGAGTGCGATTCTCAATCCTTGCGAGTCAGTCGCCCCGAACAGTCTGACGAACGCACCAACTAGCGCGTCACCACCAACCCATACCGAGATTGAATAGAACGCGATTGCAGTGAGCAGTGAAAGGAAAGAGCCGGCGATTCGACCGCGAACACCTAGGTGTGCACCGGATGAAACTGCATTATTCGTTCCGGTGCGAGGCCCGAAGATGCCCATAGGCATAAGGAAAAGGGTTCCGACCAAGACACCGAGCACAACAGCGCCGACTCCCTGCCAGAAAGATAGACCGAACGCGATTGGGAAGGTTCCCAATAGAACGGTTGCGAAGGTGTTTGCTCCACCGAACTGAATGCGGAAGAGATCCCAAGGAGTTGAGGTTCGAGCTGAATCCGGAATCGTGTCGATTCCGAAGCCTTCGATTTCTGTAATCTTTGGCTTAGAAGCTGGAGCTGCGTTGGACATCGCGATCCTTTCAATAAATGCGACATTGCACTACTTATGGGAATGCTATTCCCATCTTTCCTAATAGGCAATAATTTGTTCTTATGAAGATAGTTCGTGTCGTAGACCTCTCCCACCCGGTTACATCCGAGACTCAGGTCTACCCCGGCGATCCGGTTCCCCACCTCGAACAGCACTCGACCATCGCGCGCGATGGCTTCAACCTGATGAGCGTCAGCATGGGAAGCCAGTCAGGAACCCATGTCGACGCACCTTTTCATTTCGAGGACGCAGGCATCAAGATTGACGAAATCCCGTTGGAGCACTTCGTAGGCCCGGCAGTTATCTTCGACTGCGGTGAACTTTCAGCGCGCCAGGAAATCACAATCGAAACTCTCGGTGACCAACTGGACTCAATCAAGAGCGGCGACATGGCCATCTTCAAGACTCGCTGGAGCCGTTTCTATGGCACGGATGAATACTTCAACAACCCATACTTGAATGCAGATTTGATCGCACACCTCATCGAACGCGGTGTTGTGACTTATGGCCTTGACGCCATCAACATCGATGAAACCCCGGATGACGATCACCCAGGCGTCGGGTTCCCGGCTCACCATTTAATCGCCGACGTCGGCGGTGTGATTTGCGAGAATCTAACGAATCTTGACGCAATCGACTTTGCCAACCCAACCATTTCACTCCTGCCGATGAAGTTCATCGGAATCGACGGCGCTCCGGTTCGCGCTGTTGCTATGCAGGCGGAGTAGCCCATGGAAATTCCGATCGGGCCTCGAATCAGGGCCACAAGACTGGCACGCGGATTAACTCTCGGGCAGGTCGCAGCGGCGGCCGGGCTAACGGAGGGCTTTGTCAGCAAGCTAGAGCGCGACCAGGTGTCGCCTTCGGTTGCCTCGCTGGTTGCGGTTTGCCAAGCGGTTGGCCTAAAGGTGGGCGAGCTTTTTGATGCGCCCGCCAAGGCAATCGTGCGAGCAGGCGAAGGGGCAAAAATCAACTTCGGCGGCTCGGATGCCGAAGAATTTCTCCTCTCCTCAGGCGACCAGTCCAGCATCGAAGTTCTTCATTCGAAGATCGCACCCGGCGGTTCAGGTGGAGACGAGCTTTACTCGCTCAACTGCGAAGTTGAGTTTGTCTACGTTTTGAAGGGTCAATTAGAGGTCACCCTGGGCCCCGACCACCACTTCTTAAACACCGGCGATGCCATGACGTTTCGGGGGCGTGACCCACATACTTGGCGCAACCCGAGCCAAGACCCGATCGAAGTGCTTTGGGTTCTCTCCCCAGTTCCATAATCGTTTGATTTTCGTTCGCCTTCAACGCATAGAGTAAAGACAACTTCAAAGGAGACACGCACATGGATTACAAGAACAAGACGGCCGTTGTTACCGGTGCAAGCTCAGGTCTGGGTGTCGAATATGCGAAGGAGCTCGCGGCTCGCGGCGCGAACCTAGTTCTAGTTGCCCGCCGCAAGGAGGCCCTCGATGAGCTGGCTGCGAAGATCACCAAAACTAGTGGCGTCAAGGTTCAGACAATCGCCTTGGATTTGTCGACCCCGACATCGGCGAAGAAACTTATGGCCGAGCTGAAGAAGCTGAAAATCGAGCCTCAGATTTTGATCAACAATGCCGGTTTTGGCACCAGCGGACGTTTCACCAAAGACAACGCGGCCAAAGTCCAGGATGAAATCCAACTGAATGTCGGCACATTGGTCTCGTTGACCCACGCCGTGCTTCCCGCAATGATCGCAGCCAAGTCTGGCGCCATCGTCAACATCGCCAGCACCGCCGCATACCAACCGGTGCCTGGCATGGCCGTCTATGCGGCAACCAAGGCATTTGTTTTGTCATTCACTTCTGCCGTCTGGGGCGAGACCAAGGACACCGGTGTGCGCGTTCTTGCGGTGAGCCCTGGAGCCACGGCGACGGAATTTTTCATGGTGGCCGGCGCAACGCCATCAGGTGCACTCGCCCCGATTTCAGATGTCATCAAGACAACCTTCGACGCGTTGGACGCGAAGAAGTCGGTTCCATCCGTCGTCGTCGGTGGGCGCAACGCTTTCATGGCGACCGTCTCGAAAATGCTGCCCGCAAAACTCGTAATCGGCGTCGCCGCATCGATGTTTCTCGAGAAATAATCTCGGGGGTCGTCGCAAAAAAATCGATTTAGAGACGATCCACTTCAATCAGAATCGCGTTTTCGGGAGCCAAGATTGGCGGGCGCACACCAACGCGCGCTAGAGCCGCCCCGGTAAGAACAATGCCATCCAACCACTGAGGTGATTGGCGGCCGATATAGTGAGCTTTTCCGGCCGGTTCAACCAATCTGACTCGATAGTTCGAGGCATGGTCGAGGCCTTCTAGGCGAAGCGCGTTCGGGGTTGCCGATGGCATCCCTCGAAGTGCCACCAAGGCGAAAATGGCTCGTGATTTGTCCTGCGCCACGACTCCGTGAACGAATGAGCTGTCATTTGGCTGCTCAATTCGAACCATCCGACCAGAGTGAATCAGCGAACGATTTGCTTTGTAGTAATCCGCCCACGACTTTAGTTGGGCACGTTCTTCATCCGTGGTCTGGGTGAGGTCCCATTCGAGACCTGCATGACCAAACAAAGCCGAGATTGCCCGGAATTGCAGGGAGTGAGTTCGGTGGGTCGTGTGCGATTCGGTCGGGCCGATGTGCGAGCCAAGCATCTCCGGTGGAATCACAAACTGTGAGTAGCGCTGGATGTACTGACGCTCGAGGGCATCATTGCAATCCGAGGTCCAAAAGCGATCGGCGTGTTCAACCATGCCGAGGTCGATTCGGCCGCCACCAGATGCGCAAGACTCAATTTCCAACCCTGGATGACGCTGCTTCAAGGCGTCGAATAGTCGATAAATTGCCTTGGTCTGTTCACGCACGGCTGCCTGCCCAAAGTGCGCGGCGTCGGTCAAGGTTCGGTTGTGGTCCCATTTGATATAGGCGATGTCGTATTCGCTAAGGATGGCATCCGCTTGGCCAAGCACATGGTCAAAGGCCCCCTGGTGTGTGAGGTCAACAACCTGTTGGAATCGCCCTTCTGGAGGCGTGCGCCCCTCGATGTGGAGAATCCACTCAGGGTGGGCTCGGAAGAAGTCAGAGTCAGGATTAACCATTTCGCCCTCGAACCACAGCCCGAATTCCATGCCCCGCGACTTAACCACATCGATGAGAGGCTTGAGGCCGTGTGGCCAAACATCCTTGGAGACTACCCAATCTCCGAGACCACTCAGGTCATTCCGACGCGAACCGAACCAGCCATCATCGAGAACGAAACGCTCAACACCAATACTCTGTGCCACGTCTGCCAACTGAGTCAGCTTCTCTAGATTGTGATCGAAGTAGACAGCTTCCCAAACATTTAGAGTGAGCGGCCGAGGGCGCACAACGCTCGGGTGGTTCGGGCGTGATCTCAACCAGCGGTAGTGGCGGTCGGTGATTCCATCGATGCCGTCATTGGAATACGTGGCAACCACAGACGGCGCCGCGTAATCCTCGCCTTGAGCCAAAATTACTTCGCCAGGCAAAAGCAACTCTCCGGCGCCAATTGATGCACGCCCGGTGGGCAGCTTTTCGACTAGGTGGCGTGTGTTGCCGCTCCATTGCAATCCAACCGACCAAACCTCACCGTTTTGGTAGTTTGCCGCTTGCGACATTGCCAACTGCACGATCGTGTAATCGTGACTCGATCGCCCTTCACGCACCTCTCGCGACCATGTACCGACCTGAATTTCTCTGCGTTGCGGCTGGCGTTCCTTCACCCATCTACCGGTGAAGTCCATAGTTTCGGTGGCATGGTCTGGCAGCGGCAGCCAGGCATTAAGTTCGCTAACTTCAAACTTTTCGCTGCCTAAATTCTTCACTCGCTGAGCGATCTTCAATATTCCCTGCGAGCTTAATTGGTAGGTAACGCCAATCTCTAGAGAGGCTGATGAGTCTTCGCAAATGATTTCGATCGACTCGTTGGTGGCTTCGACAGATCGGATTTCGAATAACGGCGACCATCCTTGCCCGGCTCGATGCCCCTGGAGAGTTGGGCGACCGTGGAAACCTCTAGCGTCTTCGCGCCAAATACCCGGATTGATGTGTTCGTCCAAATCTGCGTGTGGGACTGCCTCTTGTGACGCTAGGGATAGCGCGGCGTGGTCGAGATTGGCACCCAGGTTGGCACCGAAGTGCAAGATGATCGGGGTGCCGCTGGCGAAGGAAATGACAAGTTGGATTCCGTCGGCCTTGAGTTCGGCGAATGCTGGAACTGGCGACATGTTGCGCTTCCTAACTGTCTTTTCGTTTTATCTAACTAAATGTTATCGAAGTCAATTAATGGAAATGAACATTTTTTTACATTTGTTATCAATAGTTAACTGTTTTCGGGCAATAATGATTACGGATCGTTTTATCCGTGCTGAACCCGAAACGAGGTGAATCCAGATGCTAGCCGCTCAACGCCACAGCTTGATTCTGCAAGAGATCAATCAACGCACCGCTGCTCGAATCTCCGAACTCGCCGAAATCCTAAAGGTTTCAGAAATGACCATTAGGCGCGACATCGAACTGCTGGCCGACCAGGGACTGTTAGAAAAAGTGCACGGTGGCGCCACTGCGATCGCGAATAAAAGCATGGTCATCGAACCCCCATTTCAATCCAAATCGCTTCGAGAACAGTTATCCAAGGATGCGATTGCCGCACGTGCAGCCTTGGAAATCAAGCCGGGTTCAGCAATCGGCTTGATGGGCGGCAGCACCGTTTTCTCGGTTGCCAAACTCGCCGTAAACATCCCAGGAATCACCATTTTGACTAACTCGCTTCCAGTTTCCGATCTCTTTAGTCGCGAGGGAAAACTGAACCAAACGGTTGTATTGGCTGGCGGCATTAGAACGCCGACCGACTCATTCGTCGGCGACATCACAGTTTCGGCGTTCGCGAGCATGAACCTAGACATTGTCTTCATGGGAACCCACGGGATGGACCCCGACGGGGGTTTCAGCACCCCTAATCTTTTCGAGTCAGAAACCAACCGTGCGGTAATTGCCAAGTCACGCAGACTTGCCATCGTCGCTGACCACACCAAGTGGGGCGAAGTCGGTTTCAGCACCTTTGCGAGCCTCGAACAAGCCGACCTTCTTGTAACCGACTCCGGTCTTTCCGCGAGCGCCCAAACCACGCTGCGCAGGGCGGTCAAAGATCTCGCTGTGGTCGAGAGATAATCAACTAATCACAAGCAACCAACCGGAGAACCGATGTCAACCACTAAGCGATCAACACGAATGAGCGATGGACGCGAGCTCATCTACTTCGACGACTCCGGTTCCAGGCTTCCTGCAGAGCGCAAGCCTGATCTGCGCGAAGGTGTTGCCCGTCCAGCAGTGGCAGAGATGCGTCTAGACTCGCTGACCGGTGATTGGATCTCAGTGGCCGCCGCTCGCCACAACCGCGCCTTCCTTCCGCCGGCGCACCTGTGCCCACTGTGCCCAAGCACCGAGGAAAATCTCTCGGAGATCCCGGATGCATTCGACGTGGCGGTATTCGAAAACAAGAGCCCCTCGTTTGGTCCAGACCTTGCTGAGCATGACGACGAAAACTATGCGGTAGTGCCCAGCCTTGAACTTGGCTCAAAGCGTGCCTCTATCGGCCGCTGCGAGGTAGTCGTATTCAGCGCGGAACACCTCGGTTCACTATCAAGCCAGTCGGTCTCCAGAGTCCGCACCATCATCGATGCCTGGGCTGACCGCACCGCCGAACTTTCGGCCCTAGCAGGCGTTCGTCAGGTCTTCCCGTTTGAAAACCGCGGCGAAGCAATCGGCGTCACACTTCACCACCCACACGGACAGATTTATTCATACCCGTATGTGACCCCACGAACTCAAAAACTGCTTCAGTCGATTGAGGCCTACGGGCCAAACCTGTTCGCCGACACCCTCGCCTTCGAGCAGGCCGGCGAGCGCGTCTTGATCAAGGGTGAGCACTTCACCGCATACGTGCCATTCGCTGGGCGCTGGCCGATCGAGATTCATCTTCTGCCTCACCGCCACGTGCAGAACCTGGCCCAGCTGGATGACGTCGAACGCGATGAGTTGGCATCGATCTACTCACGTCTACTCAAGGCTCTAGACACGATCTATGACACCCCGACGCCATACATCTCAGCCTGGCACCAGGCACCACTGGTCGCCGGAGGCGAGAACGTTCGTCTTCAGTTGCAGATCACCTCACCGCGTCGCGCAGCCGACAAGTTGAAGTACCTTGCCGGCAGCGAGTCAGCCATGGGTGCATTCATCGCCGACTTCCCGCCTGAGATAACCGCAGAACTCATCCGAGGTTCTCTCTAGTGCCGGACACTCTAATCGCGGAGGCAACCGCTGGATTCGAAGCCAAGTTTGGCCACGTGCCGGCTGGGGTTTGGTCAGCCCCTGGCCGAGTAAACCTGATTGGCGAGCACACCGATTACAACGAAGGCTTCGTGTTTCCGTTTGCCATCAATCGGCACACCTATGCTGCGATAGCTTTACGCCCAGACAAGCTTGTTCGAGTCGCCTCGACCTTCTCCCCGGTCGTGCACGAGACCAATGTGCTCACGATCGAGAAAAATGAAAGCAACGACTGGGCGGCTTATCCGTTCGGGGCAGCCTGGGCTATTCAGGCGATGAGCGAATCGCTCGGCCACCGCCTTGAGGTGACTGGGTTTGACTGTTTCATCGTTTCGGATGTGCCTGTGGGTGCAGGTTTGTCTTCATCGGCAGCCATCGAATGTTCGGTCGCGTTGGCACTCAATGAACTTTGGGGCGCCGGGCTCGATCGTCGGCAGTTGGCTCGAGTAGGTCAGATGGGCGAAAACACCATCGTTGGGGCGCCTACTGGAATCATGGATCAATCCGCTTCGCTTCTTGGCGAGACCGACCACGGCGTCTTTCTCGACTGCCGCAGCCTTGAGGCTCAAGCCATTGATTTGGGCTTCGCGAAAGAAGGCCTCGAACTTCTGATCATCGACACAAAGGTTGCCCATCGCTTGGTAGACGGCGGCTATGCGTCTCGTCGCGCAGCCTGCGAGGCCGGTGCGGCATCGATGGGAGTCCGTTCACTTCGTGACCTTTCAACGACTGACCTGGAGAAAGCTGAAGAGGTCATGGATGACGTTACCTACCGACGTGTTCGTCACGTGGTGACCGAAAACGACCGCGTCCTAGCCACCGTAGCAACCTTGAGGTCAAACGGGCCGCGTTCGATTGGGAAACTGATGTATGCCTCGCACGAATCTATGCGAGACGATTTCGAGATTTCCGTTGATGAACTGGACACGGCAGTCGAAACTGCCTTGCGCCATGGTGCGCTTGGTGCTCGCATGACCGGCGGTGGTTTCGGTGGTGCGGCTATCGCTCTGACCCCTGTCGAGAAAATCGGCGAGGTCAGCCTCTCAGTGCTGGCTGAATTCGAAGCACTCGGATACGCCAAGCCTGACATCTTTGCCGTTTCGGCAGCCCAGGGTGCCAAGCGGGAAATCTAAATCGAGTAGTCGATTGCCTGTTTGCGTTGCTGAAGCCAACAGACCCAGATGGTGACGGATAACCAAAGCACCTGCGCCGTGACAATGACTCTCTCAGACAAACCCACAACGGTTGTGTTCGGGTCGAGCCAGGTGGTCAAGAACCAGAGCGAAATCAAGGTCAAACCAATGGTTGAACCGATGGCGGCCCACGGTCTCAAAATCCAAGGGTAGCTGCGATCGAAGCGCATGGATAGCAACGGCCACGCCGACATTAGGACAAACGAAATTGATGCCGCGATACGGTGAGCATCGGAGTGCCCGGTTTGGCTAGGGGTCGTAAATATAGCCAGCGCATAAGTTGCTAGACCAGCCAACAAAAGTGTGATTCTGCCGGGCAAGGCCAGAGTTCGCGCAGAGATAGCTCCAATAACGGTGAGTGTTGCGCCCAGGAAGAAGAAACTGGTTTGAATTGCCTGAACCGGCGAATCGTCAGCTGCCAAATCGCTGATGGTTTTCCTAATCGGGTCGTATCCCGGCCAAAGTGATCCGGAAATCACCCAACCTAGGATGGATTGCACGGGTCCGATGGTTGAAGCAATGAGTGCGGCCATTCCGATTCTCTTCATGAATCAAAGGCTAGAGCATTACGAAAGGTTTGACATGGACAAGTTGCGCGGCAAGACCGTATTGGTTCTAGGAGGCTCTGGTGCCCTCGGCGCTTTGATTACCTCTGGGCTCATTGCAAACGGGGCCCAGGTGATGGCGACAACCACCGCCAATGAAAAGGGTGACCTCATTCCGAGTGCAGCTTCGCCTCGCCTGCTGCTCGACCTGGAGCGCCCCGAGTCAATCGAGGTTCTGGTCAACTACCTGATTCAGAGCGAGGCGAAGATTGACGGAATCGTCAACGCTACGGGAGTTGTCGCATTTGGCCCAGCTTCGGAGCTTTCGGCCTCGACTCTGGCACGCCTGGGCGCAGTCAACCTAACCGGGCCAATCTCTCTAATCTCTGGCTTGTTGCCCGCGCTCAAGGTCTCCGCTCAGGCCGTAAACGAACCATTTATCGTCAATATCAGTGGCGTGGTCGCGGAATCCCCAATGGCAGGCTTGGCCGCCTACTCGGCTACCAAGGCCGGCTTGTGGGCTTTTGATCAAGCTTTGGCGCGTGAGGTGCGCAAAGATGGCATTCGCGTTATCGATGCCCGCCCGGGACACACAGAAACTGGTTTGGCAACCCGCGCGATTGCTGGAACGGCGCCGGCTTTCCCAACCGGAATGACGCCTACCTCGGTTGCGGAGCGAATCGTGAGAGCGATCTTGAACGGCGAAACAGATTTGCCGTCTACAGCCTTTGCAGGCTGAGTTTGAGGCTTACAAAACCTTTTTTACAACGCTCGACTTGAGCATCATTTGACCAAAGCCGTCGACTTTGGCATCGATGTCGTGGCCATCGACAGGGCTGACCAGGCGGATGTTTCGGACTTTCGTGCCAACCTTGATCGCGGTTGAGCTTCCCTTAACCTTCAAATCCTTGGCGATCGTCACAGTGTCGCCATCCTCTAGAACATTTCCAGAGACGTCCTTGACTACTCGAACGGTTTCGACGAACTCTTCTTCGACCGCAGCGGTCCACTCGTGGGCACACTCAGGGCAGACCAACAAAGCTCCCATCTCATAGGTGTAAACACTTTGGCAGGCTGGGCAAGGAGGCAAGGTTTCAGACATGCCACAAGTTTAACCGCACCGGGAGTGATGCCCGGAAACACAAAAACCCCGGGCGAGCCCGGGGTTTTTGAACCAAGAGAGATTTACTTCTTCTTGCCAGCCTTCTTCTTTGCTGGAAGCTTCTTTAGAACGACAGCCTGGCCGACAATGATGTCCTTGCCGTTGAATGCCATCACTGGTGAGCCGTGAAGTGCATAACCGTTGTCCAGGTGCAGGCGAACCTTGGCACAGAACTCTGAGTTGTCGATGCCGGTGAGCATCTTGAAGCGCTTGGTGAAGTCTGGCTTGTCGGCAACTGCCACGGCCACGGCGGTCTTGGCAGCTACAGCTGGCTTAGCGGCGGTCTTGGCAGCAGGCTTAGCTGCGGCACGAACGGTCGCACGAGCTGCAGGCTTGGCTGCAGGGGTGCGCTTTACAGGGGTCTTTGCGGTTGTAGTCATAGTGTCATTTAACCACCGTTAACCTTTTGTTCACCTTTGAGGTGATTGTTATCAAGTGAATTTTGTTTTCACTTGGTTAACAGATTTACACCCCAGGATGCTTCGAACTTCTCCCCCGACTTCAACCAAATCAGGTCTTCACCGGTGTTGAACGAGTTTGGCCCAGAGGTTTGCGGCTCAATGGCGCACGCGAATCTATATGGTTCGCTTTCGTTTGCGAAATAGAAATCTGGAGTGAAGAGAACGACGTGTTTAAATTTCGCGTCCTGCCAGATGTCAAACCCGCGGCCGTCCGGAGCGGTCAGGTAGGTGTGTGCGAGCCCATTGGCATCTCGAGGCAAGTCGGTGAAGTCGTGATCGTAGAAGTTATCGCCGACGCGAACTCCTGAACGCATGTCAAAGCGCGAATGAGCAGTTGGCAGGGTCCCGGTCGGAATCTGTCGCTCGTCAACCAGCAACACGGTTTCGGCATCCGAGCGCAGGAACAGGTCTGCCGTATCTA